>NZ_LT629772.1:3672498-3978540 GCF_900105385.1 Microlunatus soli
GTCGGGCACGCCGGCGGCGATCGGCTACGCCGAGGAGTCCGGGATCCCGTACGGGCAGGGACTGGTCAAGAATTCCTACGTCGGCCGGACCTTCATCAAGCCCAGTCAGACCCTGCGACAGCTCGGCATCCGACTCAAGCTGAACCCGCTGCGCGACGTGATCGCCGGCAAGCGGCTGGTGGTCGTCGACGACTCGATCGTCCGCGGCAACACCCAACGGGCGCTGGTCCGGATGCTCCGGGAGGCGGGTGCCGCCGAGGTACACATCCGGATCTCCTCGCCGCCGGTGCAGTGGCCGTGCTTCTACGGCATCGACTTCCCGACCCGGGCCGAGCTGATCGCGACCGGACTGAACACCGAGGAGATCTGCCGTTCGATCGGTGGCGACTCGCTGGGTTATGTCTCGCTGGATGGGCTGATCGCTGCCAGCGAGCTGCCGAAGGACAGCTTCTGTCGGGCCTGCTTCGACGGGGTCTACCCGGTGGAGATCCCGCTCCGCGAGCGGCTCGGCCGACAATTGCCGGATCTCCATCCGCAGACCGTCGACGCAGCCGCCGAGACCGCCGACGTGCTGCCGGAGCTGGACACCGATGCATCGGTCGTTGCCGGTGTCGGCGCCGCCGACGCCCTCCGCAGGCCCTGAGCCGATGGCTGCTCGACCGGGGACCGTCGGCATCGTCATCGGCGCCGTGCTCACCGTCGTCGGCGGCGTACCGTGCCTGCTGTGTGCCGGGCTGGCGGTGTCGGCGCGTTTCGGCCCCGCCTCGAGCGACCCGCATGGCTACACGATGATCTTCGGGACCCTGTTCGCGGTGATCTGCGCGGTCCCGATGCTGGCCGGGTTGGCGATCCTGCTGCCCTCGATCCACCGGCGACGCTCGTCGTACCCCGGACAACACGATGTCGGACAACACAACGATAGGGTTCAACCGTGACACACGTTGGTAGCTCGGCCTATGCAGCGGCAGGAGTCGACATCGAGGCGGGTGATCGGGCCGTCCAGCTGATGAAGAGCTCGGTCAAGCGGACCGAGCGGAGCGAGGTGATCGGCGGCATCGGTGGCTTCGCCGGACTGTTCGACGCCAGCAAGATCGCCCGCTACCAGCACCCCGTCCTGGCCACCTCGACCGACGGCGTCGGCACCAAGGTGGCGATCGCGCAGGCGATGGACATCCACGACACCATCGGTTTCGACCTGATGGGCATGCTGGTCGATGACCTGGTGGTCACCGGTGCCGAGCCGCTCTGGGTGACCGACTACATCGCCTGCGGCAAGGTCGTCCCGGAGCGGATCGCCGGCATCGTCAAGGGCATCGCCGACGCCTGCGTGGTGGCCGGCTGCTCGTTGCTCGGCGGCGAGGTCGCCGAACATCCCGGGCTGCTCGGGCCCGACGAGTACGACGTGGCCGGCGCGACGACGGGTGTGGTGGAACACGACGCGATGCTGGGCCCGGACCTGGTGCGTCCCGGCGACGTCGCGGTCGCGATGGCCTCCTCGGGCCTGCATTCCAACGGCTACTCGCTGGTTCGCAAGGTGCTGCTGGCCGACGCCGGCTGGTCGCTGGACCGTGACGTTCCCGAACTCGGCCGCCGGTTGGGCGAGGAGTTGCTGGAGCCGACCAAGGTGTACGCCCTGGACGCGCTGGCGCTGATCGAGGCCCATGACGTCCATGCGATGAGCCACATCACCGGCGGCGGCCTGGCCAACAACCTGGCCCGGGTGCTGCCAGCGGGTGTCACGGTCACCATCGAGCGATCCAGCTGGCAGCCGCCGGCGATCTTCGGACTGGTCCAGCAGGTCGGCGGGATCGCCGAGAACGACATCGAAGCCACTCTCAACCAGGGGGTCGGGATGATCGCCCTGCTGCCCGCCGAGCAGGCCGACGCCGCCGTTGCGCTGCTCAACGGACGCGGCGTCAGCAGCTGGATCTGCGGTCACGTCGAGGCGGCCGCCGAGCCGGCGGGTGAGCAGGGAACGGTGGAGTTGGTCGGCGCGCACGGCTGAACGGTTTCACTCCGGCGGTTGCCGCGTCGCCGACGTCACGACGCCGCAACCCGGATTGATGCGCGCCGAACCGTAGGGTCGGGTTTGCGCACAGGATCGCATTGGGTAGCCTTAACCCCACGACATTGACCAACAAAATGCCGCGGCTTGGCCGCAGGCGGATGACGCGAGGGGGTCGACCCTATGGGGCGCGGCCGTGCAAAGGCGAAGCAGACCAAGGTTGCCCGGGAGCTGAAGTATCGGTCGGTGGACACCGACTTCTCCTCCTTGGAGCGTGAACTGCGCGGGAATGATGCCGGTGACCCGCCGGAGCCCATCCCCGAGGCGTATGCCGATCTCGCCGAGGAGTACGAGAATTCGTCCTCCGGGCGCGATGACGACTACGGAAACCTCCGTAAGTCCGGTTAGGCCCGTTCGGCCGTAAAGTCCGGTCGGGTGCAAGCCCGGGTGGGGTCGGTTCGACCCTCACCGTCCGGTTGTCCCGGTCTGGCAATCTTGTCCCATGACGACGGGGACCGAGACCAGCTGGCATCCCGACATCCTGCCCGGCTACCAGTCCCGCGAGCTGCCGTTGGCCGACGCGGAACTGGTTCCTGGTGAGCAGCAGGGCGGGGTCGGAGCCACGCTGGTCCGACGGTCCGGTCGGCGCCGGGCCAAGGCGGTGCTCTACCTGCACGGCTGGAACGACTACTTCTTCCAGACCCATCTCGGCGACTTCTTCGCCGACCTCGGCTACGACTTCTACGCCGTTGACCTACGGCGGTACGGCCGGAGCCTGCGGGAGGGCCAGCTGCAGGGCTACATCACCGCACTGGACCATTACTCGCAGGAACTGGACGCCGCGGTCAAGATCATCAACGACGAGGCGCCCGGTGGTGGTCGTCGGCAGCTGGTGATCAGCGGCCATTCCACCGGTGGGCTGATCGCTGCCCTGTACGCAGCCGACCGCCCGGGCGCCGTCGACGGCGTCGTCCTCAACTCGCCCTGGCTCGATCTGCAGGGGTCTGCGATGGTGCGCACGATCGGCACCCCGGTGATCGACGCCCTGGCCAAGCGTGGCCTGTCGACGACGGCGATCCCGATGCCCGGCAGCGACCTCTACGCCCGCAGCCTGCGGTCCGAACTGGACGGCGAGTGGGATTACGACCCGGCCTGGAAGAGCATCACCGGTGCACCGATCCTGATCGGCTGGATTCGAGCGATCAGGCAGGGGCATGCGCGGGTGGCCGCCGGGCTGGGGATCACCGTGCCGATCCTGGTGATGTGCTCGGCCAGGACGCTGTTCCGCAGGCGCTGGCACCGCGACCTGACCGGTGCCGACACGGTGCTGGACGTCGAGCAGATCGCCCACCGGGCACCCAACCTCGGCCGGCATGTCAGCATCGTCCGGTTCGACGGTGGGCTGCACGACCTGGTGCTCAGTGCCAAGCCGGTCCGTGAGGCGGTGTTCGCCGAGATGGAGGCCTGGCTCGGCTATCTGCCGACGATCCCGCCGGGCCCGCAGGCACCCGCGACGGAGGCCTCCGACGGCGATGATCCGGCCGTTGCTGCCGCCCTGGACGCCGCGACGTCGGACGCCGAGACCTCGGACGCCTCGATCCGGGGCGCGCCCGCGGCAGGGTGACCAAACCAACATCCGGGGCGACCGTGTCGCGGTGTTGAATGGAGGTATGACAAGCAACGACCGACACCGTCCGCGGGTGGTCGTGCTGGGCGCCGGCTTCGCCGGTGCGGCCGCACTGCGCGAGCTCGCCCATGCCGACGTCTCGGTGACCGTGGTCGATCAGCATCCGTACAACACCTTCCGGCCGCTGCTCTACCAGGTGGCGACCGGCGGCCTGAATCCCGGTGACGTGACCTATCCGTTGCGGCACCTCAGCGCCCGTGATCATGCCCGCTACCGACGGGCCAAGGTGATCGGCATCGACCGTGATCGCCGGCAGGTGATCGTCGATGAGGGGCAGCCGATCGACTACGACTATCTGATCATCGGCATCGGCAGTACGACCAACCACTTCGGCATTCCCGGCGCGGCCGAACACACCATGTCGATGTACACCCGGGTGGATGCGCTGCGGGTCCGCGACGCCATCTTCGGCGGACTGGAGAAGATCGCCGGCGATTCCGACACCGGCACCGGGAGCTTCACCGTGATCGTCGTCGGCGGTGGCGCGACCGGGGTCGAGATGGCCGGTGCGATCGCCGAGCTGAAGCACGCGATGCTGACCCCGACCTTCCCGGAGTTGAACCCGGCGGAGGTGAACGTGATCTTGGTCGAGATGACCGGCGCGTTGCTGCCTCCCTTCGACCGCCACCTGCAGCAGTACGCGTTGCGCCAGTTGATCAAGCGTGGCGTCGACGTCCGGTTGAACACCGCGATCGCCTCGGTCGCCAAGGACCACGTCGAGCTGAAGGACGGCAGCGCCGTACCCGCCGATCTGGTGGTCTGGGCCGCCGGCATCTCGGGCTATCCGGACTCCCAGGAGTGGGGGCTGCCGATCGGCAAGGGCGGCCGGATCGTGATCGGCGACGACCTACGGGTCCAAGATCAGGATCGGATCTTCGCCGTCGGTGACACCGCGATCAATCCCGATCACCCGCAGGCCCAGCTGGCGTCGCCGGCGATCCAGATGGGGCAGCACGCCGCCCGACAGATCGTCCGGCTGACCCGCAGTGAGTCGACCGAGCCGTTCCGCTATCACGACCGCGGGATCATGGCCACGATCGGCAATCAATCGGCGGTCGTGCAGCTGTCGACCGGTCAACGGATCACCGGTCCGCTCGCCTGGTTCGCCTGGGTCGCGCTGCACCTGTGGTACCTGCTCGGCGGTCGGAACCGGGTGCAGACCTTGATCAATCTGGCCTATCGCTATCTGATCTGGCCGCGGCAGACCGGAGTGATCATCGGAGACGTGATCGAGCCACCATCGCAACGCCCGGACGACTGACTCGGACGGCTGACCTGACGCTGGGGTGGCCAGGGGCGGGATCGAACCGCCGACCTTTCGCTTTTCAGGCGAACGCTGCTACCAGCTGAGCTACCTGGCCCCGGTGGTCCGGGCCGAAGCCCTGCAACCACGAACGGCGAGGCCGGAACCTCGCCGCTTACCGCGACCCAGACGGGACTTGAACCCGCGACCTTCGCCGTGACAGGGCGACGCGCTAACCAACTGCGCCACTGGGCCTTGCTCGCCCGGTAACCCGGGCCTCGAACGCCGTTCCCGGCGCCCGCGAAACTATAGCGCAGGTCTGCCCTGCACGAAAAACCAGAACCTGTGCCGTACGCGACCTGACCTCCATCGCGTATCCCCAACGGGATTCGAACCCGCGTTGCCGCCTTGAAAGGGCGGTGTCCTAGGCCTCTAGACGATGGGGACCCGACCGCAAAACTATAGGGTGCGCAGGGCCGCAGCCCCAAACCCGTATCGATGGCCCCAGTGCCTCAGACACCGAACACGATCGGCGGCAGCCGCCCGGGGGTAGGGAGACTGCCGCCGATCGTCGGCCGATGGAGAAAGTCGTTGATCAGCCCGGCCGGGTGGCGCCCGCCACCGGCATGTAGGAGATCTGGGTGTACTCGACGGTCTTGCCCGGCCGTGGCGCGTTGATCACCTTGCCGTTGCCGGCGTAGATGCCGACGTGGGACGGGCTCGGTCCGTAGAAGAACACCAGGTCGCCGATCTTGAGGTTGTCCATCGACACCCGCGGACTGGCCAGGAACTGCTGCTGCGAGGTCCGCGGCAGGTTCACCCCGGCCGCCTCCCAGGCCCGCAGGGTCAGACCCGAGCAGTCGAACGTGCTCGGTCCGGTCGCGCCGAACACGTACGGCTTGCCCAGCTGGGCCTTGGCGAAGTTCAGCACGACCTGGCCCTTGTTGGAGCTGGAGGGCGTACCCGGGTTGTTGTTGCTTCCGGACGACCCGGAGCCGGACGACCCGGAGCTCGGCTTGGACTTCGACAGGTACTGCGAGGTCACCCAGCGGACCGCGTTGTCGTAGACGATCTGGGCGCGGCCGTTCTTGTAGACGCCGGTGATCCGCAGCTTGTAGCCGGTGCCGACGGTGTCCACCGTCTTGTAGTCGGCCGACGAGTTGCTCCGGATCAACAACTCCGTGGTGGCGTAACGGGAGCCGACCACCCTGGGCAGCGATGAGCCGGTGTCGCTGTCGTCCCGGGTCGAAGGCTTGGTGCTGGCCAGATACTGGGCGGTCACCCAACGTGCACTGCCGTCCCAGATGATCTGGGCCTTGCCGTTGGACGTCTTGCCGGTGATCCGCAGCTTGGTGCCGGTCGGCACCTCGGTGATCGTCCGGAAATCGCTGCCGGAGCTGCTCCGGATCAGCAACTCGGTGGTCGCATACCGCGAACCGATCGCCTTCGGCGTCGACGAACTCGGCTTGCTCGGCTTGGCCGGCTTGCTCGGCTTCGGGGCCGGTTTGCTGCTGGGGGAGGACGGGCCACTGACCGTCCGGTTCGACAGGTACTTCGCGGTCACCCAGCGCACGGCGTCGTTGTAGATGATCTGGGCGTAGCCGTCCCGAGTCGCACCGGTGGTGTGCAGCTCGGTGCCCTTCTTCACCGTGGTGATGATGTTGAAGTCGCTGTCGGTGGTGGTCCGGATCAGCAGGTCCGCGGTTGCATACCGCGACCCGGTGTCCCGCGGCAGGTCGTTCATCGAGCTGACCAGATACTGCGACGTGACCCAGGCGCGGCTGCCGCCGTACAGGATCTCGGTGAAGCCCTTGGACTGCTTCCCGGTCAGCGAAACCTTCTGGCCGTCGGACACGTAGCCGACGACCTTGCTGCCCAAGCTCGGACTGGAACGCACATTGAGCGGTGCGGTAGCAAGCTTGACGCCCTTGGTGTAGATGTTCGCCGGGCTGGCGGCCTTGTTGCCCTTCTTCAGGTCCAGGTACTGCGCCGACACGTAGGCCGGTGACCCGTTGAGTCGGACCTTGACCCAGCCGTTGCTGGGCTTGCCCACGGCGGTGATCCGTTGGCCGGCGGAAAGTCCGCCGACGATGTCGTACTTCGTGCCTGGGCCGGACCGGATGTTGACGCCGGCCGTGGCCGTCGCGGAATCAGCCGACGCGAGTTGGACTCCGCCGATCGTGATCGCCGCGCCGGCCGCGGCCAACGCCGTGGTCATGGCACCGGCTCTACGCAAGGTGCTGCTCACTGTTCCTCCTCTACGGCCTTCCCGGACCGTGGATGGATCTCAACGCCACCGGGACCTTGTGGTTCCCCAACCACGCCAGTCACAGCAGTCACAAACTGCGCAGGACTTTAATCACGCCACATGGGTCCCGGCAACCCGTTGAGTACTCATGAATCACATTTGGCAATCCGACACGCCGCCCGAGTTGATAAAACTTCATGGTTGTGATTCAGGGCTGTCGTGAGCCTCGTCGATCAAGCCCTGCGGCCCCGTATCAGGCGGAAAATCGGGTGCGGGACCGTAAAGGCCGCCGGTGAGGTCCGCCGCTGATCACGCTCGCATCACGAAGCGATCACGGGGACATCACCGACGGCCAAGGTCGGCTCGATCACCGGTTGAGAGTTCAGGCTTCAACCGATGATCAGCGGCTATCAGCGCAGCCCGAGTTTGCTGCTGCAGGCGGGCCAGGCACCCCAGCCCTGGACGGCGAGGACGCGCTCGGCGACCTTGATCTGTTCGGAGCGACTGGCGTCCTGTGGCATGCCGGTGCCGCCGAAGCCGCGCCAGGTCTGGGCGGTGAACTGCAGGCCGCCGTAGAACCCGTTGCCGGTGTTGATGCTCCAGTTGCCACTGGATTCACACATCGCCAGCTCGTCCCAGGTGCTGTCGGCCACGTTGCGGCTATCACCCTTGTAGGTCGGATCGAGACCGGCCGACGACTTGTCCTCGGTGTTCTTCGCGGGGCTTGTCGAGGGCTTGCTGTCCGGCTTGGACGCTGCCCGTGGCTTGCTGCTGGACAAATACTGTGCGGTCACCCAGCGGACCGAACCGTCGTAGACGATCTGGGCGCGGCCGTTGCTGGTCCGTCCGGTGATCTTGACGGTGTCCCCGCGATCGACGGTGGCGACCGTACGGTAGTCGCTGCCCGCCGTCGAGCGGACCAGCAGTTCGGTGGTGGCGTAGCGGGTGCCGACCACCGACGGGGTGCTCGGCCGCGTGGCCGTGCTGCTCTTGCTGGACGACGTCTTGTTGCCCGACGACGTCTTGTTGCTGGACGACTTCTTGTTGCTCGATGTCGACTTTTTGCTGCTGTCGGCGCTGCTCTGCTCGGGTGCCGAGCTGCTCGGCCCGGACACTGCGCTGTTGGACAGGTACTTCGCCGTCACCCAACGGATCGCGTCGCCGTAGACGATCTGGGCATAGCCGTTCCGGGTGGTGCCGGTGACCTTGAGCTTGGTGCCCTTGGGTGCGGTGGTGATGATCATGAAGGCCGAGTCGGTGCTGGTCCTGATCAACAGGTCCGCCGTAGCCACCTTGGTGCCCGAGGAACTCGGTAGGTCCCGCCAGGAGCTGATCAAATACTGCGAACTGACCCAGGCGCGGCTGCCGCCGTACAGGACCTCGGCGAAGCCCTTGGACTGCTTGCCGGTCAAGGAGACCTTCTGGCCGTCGGATATATAGCCGACGACCTTGGCCCCGAGGGTTGGCGTGGCGCGGACGTTGAGTGCGGCGGTCGCGATCTTGACGCCCTTGGTCGAGATCGTCACTTCATTGCTGCCGACGCTCTTGCCGTCGGTGCCGAGGTACTGGGCGGAGACGTAGCCGGTGTCGCCGTTGAAGCGAACCTTCATCCAGCCGTCGTCGGCCTTTCCGACGGTGGTGATCCGCTGGCCACGTACCAGTCCGCCGACGATGTCGTAGGACGTACCCGGCCCGGAACGGATGTTGACTCCGGTGGTCGCTGTGGCGGAGTTGGCTGTGGCGAGCTGGGCGCCGCCGATGGTGATCGCGGCTCCGGCTGTCGCAGCAATCGCGGCTGCTCCGACCTTGCGTATCGCGGTGGTCACGGTCTTTCCTCCTTGGACGGCCTTCCCGAGCCGCAGATGGGGGATCTGATGCATCTGCTGCACCTTGTGGTTCCCCAACCACGCCAGTAACAGCAGTCACAAATTTCTCAGGAGAGTAACTGCGTTTCTGGCCGAAGATCAACCTCTGAGTAGGGATTTCGCAGCCCTCGCAACCCGACACGCCGTCCGCGGGGTAAAAATTCCAAGCGTGTAGTTCGGCCTCCTGTCGGGCTCACTGTCCGGGTCTTGGCCCGGTGGGAGAGACTGAACGGGTGGTCATGGAGATGCCCGACGACGAGTTCGATCGCCTGGTCTCGGAGGCGATCGACCGAGTGCCCGAGCGGCTGGCCGGCCTACTCGACAATGTCGTGATCATGGTCGAGGACTGGCCGCCGCCGGACGAACCCGATCTGCTCGGCTACTACGACGGCGTCCCGTTGACCGAACGCGACGGCGGGTACGCCGGTGTGCTGCCGGACCGGATCGTGATCTTCCGACAGCCGACCCTGCGGATCTGCAGCACGACCGACGAGGTCGTGGAGGAGGTCGGGATCACCGTGGTGCACGAGATCGCCCACTTCTTCGGCATCGACGACGCTCAGCTGCACGAGCTCGGCTACAGCTGAGTCGGCACCATCCAGCTGCGACGGCGATCACTGACCCAGCGTCGACAGCGACCAAGATCAGCGTCGGCGAGGTAGCCGGTCTGCAGATCGATCCGACTGACCAGGTTGGCGCCGGTGGCGGTCACGACCTGATCCATCGGCACCGGGTCCACCGACAGCAGGACGACCAGATCGAGCTTGCGCTGGATGTGATTGACCGCCAGCGTCTGCAGCACCTCCGGTGCCATCGATGGTGCCGCGACCACCAGGGGGGTGCCGTCGGTGATCATGTGTTCGATCACGGAGATCACCTCGCGGACGCTCATGATCGGCTCGGCGCTGACCAGGATCCGTGGATGATCGAGGACGGTTCGCCCCGATCGTTCGTCGGTGACGAATGCATCGGAGGCGTAGCCGACATCGATCGTGACGGTGTCGCGGGACTTCAGCTCGCGGTCGACCGTCTCGCGGTCGGAGTCGGGCAACGGTCCGCGCTCCTGGCCCGGGGGTGGACGTAGGGCCACCTGCGCGGGGAGGTAGTGGGGGTGCTGCGACCCGCCCTTGAACTGGGGGATCGTCCGGGGTGGCGGTGACAGCATCTGCTCCACCGTCCGGCGGTGCTTGCGACGGTCCGACAGGCCCCCGTAGGCGATCACGCCGATGCCGATGACGAGGAGCGCGATCAACCCGATCACCCAACCGTCCATGCCACAAGCCTTCCATACGGCCGAAGCCTGAGGTAGGTTGTGAAAGCATTCACAAGACCTCCAGGGAGGCAGCATGAATGACAACGACGCAGCCGGCCGTGCCGATGTCGGTCGGTCCGCGGAGTCCGAGCCCCGATGGCGGCGCAACGAGTCGACCCAGGACCGGATGATCCGGGAGGCGCAGGAACGCGGCGAGTTCGACAACCTTCCCGGCGCCGGCAAGCCGCTGCGCAATCTGGGCGGCGACTGGGTCACCCAATGGGTCCAGCGAGAGGACCTGTCCGGTGTCCTGCCGCCGGAGCTCGCGTTGCGCAAGGAGGCCGACAACATCATCGACACCGTCGCCGAACTCCGGACCGAGGCCGAGGTGCGCGCCGTGGTCGAGGAACTGAACCGCCGGATCCGGGAGATGCGACTTCGCCCGTCCAGTGGGCACAACCGGGGACCCGATTCGTTCCTGCGGACCGTCAGTGCCGACCGGATCGTCGGCGAATGGCGATCCCGGCGCGGCTGATCCGTCCGCGACCCCAACCCACACACGCCGACCTGTCAGTTTCTCCCCGACATGCCCGGCGTGTCGGGGAGAAACTGACGGGTCGGCCCTTTGGGGGAGTCGGGAGGCCGCCGACGACCCTTCCGGACCTGGTGTGAGGAGGTTCTGAGGTCGACGCTGCGTGGCGCCGGCTGATCTCCGACGGAGGTCTGCGGTCGGGGCGAACATGCGCGCCGGAGGGCGGGCCGGTACGCTTGTCCGGCGCGTCCCGACCGGGCACGGCCCGGGGTCGGTCGACGCGGGCCTCTAGCTCAATTGGCAGAGCAGCGGACTTTTAATCCGCGGGTTGTGGGTTCGAGTCCCACGGGGCCCACCGATGCAAGCCCGCGGGGCGTTCGGGCAGCTCCGGTGAGAGCCCGATCGGCGGGGCTCGGACGTTGTTGGGCATATGTCATGAGCCCGCTTGATGAGTGTTGAGCTTCACAGAAATCTCACAAACAGTCGCTGTTTGAATTGCGTCGAATTTGCCGTCTTCGGCTTGATCCCGTTCCTGTGTCGATTCTAATGTCAGTGCTGGTAATCGACCGAGGAATATTGAAAGGGGTCTTCAATGAATGGAATGTCACGGACGCTCAAGGCGGCCGTCGCGGCCGGCGCTTTCGGTGTCGCGACCTTCGGTGGCGTGGCGAGCGCCAGCGCCGACGGGCTCGGTGACCTGGTCGGTGAAGGACTCTCGGCGAATGTTGCCGCGACCGTCGCCGCCGATGTCGCTGCCGACGCCCAGGCCGACATCCAGGCGCAACTGAGCACTCAGGTCGGGGACGCGGTCGCCGCAGACGTTGCCGCGGATGCTGCAGCCGACATCGAATCCAGCGTGCAGGCCGACCTTGCTGCGGGTGTCGCCATCGATGACGCCGTCGAGGCCGACCTCGAGGCGGGTGTCGAGTCCGACATCGCCGCCGAGCTCGGTGTGGACGTCACTATCGATCTCGACATCGTGGGCGACCTGCTGTCCGAGCTTCACTCGCTGCCGACCGGTGATCTGCCGACCGGAGACCTGCCGGACGTCGGCGGGCTCGCCTGATCAACATCTGAATACACCGAAGCCGACCGTCGAAGCCCCTCGGGGATCGCGGTCGGCTTTCGGTATCCGACACCAGATGCCTTTAATCAGCGGCGGCGCATTGATGAATTGAAATGCATTTGCCGAATTCAGGAGCTTTATCCACGCGCCGAATTCTCGTCGGTGAGCCGGCTCGGAGGTCGACCTGTCGACCCTCGCGGCAGTGTGATGCAGACCACGCTCCTGGGTCGGAAGCCGGACAACTTGACGTTTGGCGGCGTCCAGGTGCGTGCGGCGCAAGGACGGCGAGGGAAGGGCTACCGGGCGTAACGCGACCGAGCCGGACGCCGCGATGTGCGCGTCTGGGCGCCGCCAACGTCAAGGAATCCGGATTCCCGCCCACTAGGTTGATGTCCATGTCGCAACCGACGTCAGGGGCGCGGCCGGATCGTCGTCCGGCCATCGTGTTGGTGTCGGCGGAATACTCCGACCGGATGATGGCGGAGTTCTGCCGCTACGAGAGGGACTACGAACTGCACGCTGCCCGGTCACATGCCGAGGCGTCGGCCGTGATCGGCGAGCTGGTGGCCGCCGGGGTACCGATCGCACTGTTCGCGGCCGATTCCCGGCTGCCGGATGCTCCGATCCTGGCGGCCTTCGCCGACTGGCGGGCGGCGGTGCCGACCTCGCGGCGGGTGATCATCGCGCCGGTGGAGCGGTTCACCGGCGATGCGCCGGGCCTGCGGATCGGGATGGCGACGGGCAAGTACGACGCGTACCTGCTGCTGCCCCGCGGTCCGCGGGACGAGGAGTTCCACCACGCGATCACCGACCTACTGTCGGACTGGGGGTCAACCGTTCCCGACCCCGAAGCGCTGACCGCCAAGATCATCGCACCGCCGAACTCGCTTCCTGCGTTGGAGATCCGTGACTTCTTCGACCGGATGGGAATGCCGAATCGCCGGTACGACCCGGACAGCGAAGTGGGGCACCACGTCCGCGAGCAGTTCCCAGCCGACGTCGACTACCCGCTCGTCTGGTCGATGGTCCGAGATCCGATCGCTCCGCGATCGGTCAGCGACGTCGCACGATCGATCTACGGCACACCGGACGCGGTCAGCGTGCCCGGCGTCGTCGACCTGGCCGTGATCGGAGCTGGTCCGGCAGGCCTGGCGGCAGCCGTGTACGGGGCATCGGAGGGACTGTCGACCGTCGTCCTGGAATCCGGCGCGATCGGTGGCCAGGCCGGAACCAGCTCGATGATCAGGAACTACCTCGGATTCCCGCGCGGTATCTCCGGGATGCGGCTCGCGCAACGCGCCCGGAATCAGGCGCTGCGCTTCGGCGCTCAGTTCTTCACCGGTTGGCCGGTGCTCGGACTGGAGGCGGGGGCGCCGCACGAGTTGATCACCGATGGTGGTCGGGTGCGAGCTCGGTCGGCGGTGATCGCCGCCGGTGTGCGTTACCGGAAGTTGGGCGTGGAGCCGATCGAGGCGCTGGTCGGATCGGGCGTCAACTACGGCGCCGCACTGACCGCGGCCCGCGAGCTGGAGGGCCGTGACGTGGTGGTCGTCGGAGGTGGCAACTCCGCCGGACAGGCAGCCGTCCACCTGGCCCGATTCTGCCGGTCGGTCCGGCTGGTGGTCCGACGGTCCGGACTGGAGGAGACGATGTCGTCCTATCTGATCGGCGAGATCTCTTTCACCTCCCGGATCACCGTGCAGACCGACGCCCGGATCGTCGACGGTGGTGGGGACCCGAGTCTGGAGTGGGTCTGCCTGGAGGACCAGCGCACCGGCGAGCGACAGACCCTGCCTGTCGCCGGGCTGTTCCTGCTGCTGGGAGCGGAACCACAGACCGACTGGCTACCGAGTAGCCTCGCCCGCGATGATCATGGATTCGTGCTCACCGGACGAGATGTTCCGCAGTCGGCCTGGGACGGCGGACTGCCACCCCCGGATCTGGCGAGTACGGTGCCGGGCATCTTCGCGGTCGGGGACATCCGGGCCGGCTCGATGAAGCGCGTCGCCTCGGCCAGCGGTGAGGGAGCTTCGGTGGTTCCGCTGGTGCACCGCTGGCTCGCCGACGCTCCGGCGGTGAGTACGCCGTGACCTCCTCCGAGCAGGTCCAGGCCCCGCCAGCGCTGCCTGCGCCCGGCGGTACCGCCGACGAACGCACCGCCCTGGAGGGATTCCTGGAGCAGTACCGGGCGATCGTCCTTCGCAAGGTCGTCGGTCTGACCGATCAGCAGGCCCGCCGACAGCTGGTCGCATCGCAGACCACCGTCGCCGGGCTGATCCGGCATCTGCGCTGGGTCGAGGATGCCTGGTTCGTCGAGGTCCTGGACGGCGGTCGACGTCCGTCCTGGCGGGACGAGGACCCGGAGTGGCAGTTCCGATCCGGCGACGAATCGTTGGCCGAGTTGATCAACGAATACCAGCAGGCCTGCGAACGGTCCAGGACGATCGCCGCCGACCATGCCCTCGACGACACGGGACAGCACTGGCGCTTCGGCGCCGTGTCATTGCGCTGGATCTATGTCCACATGATCGAGGAACTCGCGCGGCACGCTGGTCACCTGGACATCCTGCGTGAGCAGTTGGACGGCCGGAGCGGATTCGACTGATCGATCATCGATCGATGTCGGTCGATCGGTGCAAATCGGTAGCGGCCCGAAGCGCTCGTCCCTAACCTGGCGACAGTGAACGAGGACATGCAGGTGGTCGAGCAGAACCGGCTCTACTGGGAGGCGATTGC
This sequence comes from Microlunatus soli, assembly GCF_900105385.1. Lineage (NCBI taxonomy): Bacteria > Bacillati > Actinomycetota > Actinomycetes > Propionibacteriales > Propionibacteriaceae > Microlunatus > Microlunatus soli. The sequence goes on from NZ_LT629772.1 coordinate 3,687,133, forward strand.
GCCCGGCCGGCTCGGCGAATCGATCGAATTCCTCCGTTCCGGTGGTTCCGCGCTCACCGACGACGAGCTTGCACTGATCGGCGACCCGACCGGACTGCGGGTGCTGCAGTTGGCCTGCTCGGTCGGCGACGAGTCGCTGACGCTTGCCCGCAACGGTGCACAGGTGACCGCGGTGGACCTCGCCGAGGGTCACCTGCGGACCGGACGGCAGAAGGCCGCCGCGCTCGGCGTCAAGATCAACTTCCTCCGGCAGGACATGATGGCGTTGGCGCCTGAGCTGGCCGGCTTCGATCGGGTGTTGATCTCCGGCGGTGGTCTGTGCTGGGTGCCCGACCTCGACCGGTGGGCCGTCGACGTCGCCGGCCGGCTGACGCCGGGTGGTCGCATCGTGATCAGTGAGCATCATCCGCTCTGGGAGGTGTTGACCGTCAACGGCGAGAACTCGCTGCTGGTCAGTGCCGACTACTTCGGGCAGGGCCGGGACGGGTACACCGACCCGATGAAGGCACCGCAGGTGACCTGGGGCTCGACCGCGGAGTTGCCGGAGCACCGCAGCTTCGTCTGGGGGATCGGCGCCGTCGTGACGGCCTTGGTTGCGGCCGGGCTGATGATCGAATCGTTGCGCGAGTGGGCTGCCCCGGACATGTATCCCGGCCTCGGAACGGTCGCCGACAGGATCCCGTCGGCCTACCTGCTCTCCGCGGCCCGGCCATGAATGACGTACCCGACGACGGTGATCATCATCGAGGTGGTGCGGCCTGGGCTGCTCTGCGCAGCTCTGCCTTCGCCATCGGCCAGGCCTGGCGCTGGACGCCCGGGTGGTTGATCAAACTGATCATCGTCCAGTTGCTGGCGGCCATCACGCCGGCCGGTCAGGTCGTGGTCGTCGCCTGGCTGGTCCGCGTCGCCGCAGACGGATTCGCGGCCTACCTGCTCCCGCTGCTGTTGTTGTGTGCGTTGATCGGCCTGTCCCAGGTGCTCGGTGATCTCTCCCGGATGACCGATCAACGGATCCGCAACCGACTGCGTCGCCGCTATCAAGATCAACTGATGCGGGCGATCGCGCGGATGTCGCCGCAGCAGCTGGCCGACGAGCAGCTGAGCTCGCTGATCCAAGCCTGCCGAGGAGCGTTGTTCGACATCGGTCGCCTGGTCGTCCAGGTGATCACCGCGGTCGCGGCCGTGATCACCGCCGTGTCCCTGTGTGCCTCGGTCTGGGTGATCAGCCCGATCGCCGGCATCCTGGTCGTCGCCGCCCTGCTCCCCAGCCTGATGATCTTCGGCTGGCAGGCAGCGATGCAGGACCGGGCGTTCGTGCCGGTAGCCCGGTGGCAGCGCCGCACCGACTACCGGGTCGAGCAGCTGATCGGTCAACGCAGCGCCACCGAGCTGGCCACCTTGGGGTCCGGTCATCAGGTGGCGGAGTTGGCCGATGAGGGGCAACAGCAGGCCGACCGGTTGATCGACCGGATCCTGGTGCTACTGACTCGCGGTGACCTGGTCGGGGCTGCGACCACGGCCGGCCTACTGGCTGCCGCCCTGGCCGGGATCCTCGCCGGCGGCGCCGGAGGTGCGGGTGTGTCGGCCGGCATTCTCGGTGTCCTGGCAGGCCTGACCGCGACCCGGGGCGCCGGCTTCGCCTACGGCGATCTGATGGCGATCGCTCCCAAGGTCGGCGCCTTTCGTCGACTGGTCGGCGCGGTGCCCGGTGCTGCGGATCGGTCGGATCAGCAGGTCGTGGGAGATGTGGCCACCATGGAGGCCGACGATCTGACGGTGACCTATCCCGGCGCCGTACATCCCGCGCTGGACGGGTTCAGCATCCGCGTCGAGCGGGGCAGGATCATCGCGCTGGTCGGCGCCAACGGCGCGGGCAAGACGACGGCGGTCAACGCGTTGCTCGGCACCGTCGACTGTGATCGCGGCACGGTGTGCATCGACGGCACCGACCTTGCCGGCACCACCTCGGCCGGACGGTTGGCGCACTTCGGCCTGCTCACCCAGGAGTTCGGCCGCTACGAGTTCACCGTGGACCAGAGCGTACGGCTCGGTCGTCCGGACGGTGTGGCATCGGAGGAGGAGGTCTGGGCGGCTCTGGATTCGGCGCACCTCGCCGACCGGATCCGAGAGTTGCCCGATGGCCTGCACACCCAGCTCGGCCCGCAGTTCGGAGGCGTCGGGCTGTCCGGCGGTCAGTGGCAGCGACTCGCGCTGGCGCGGATCTACCTCCGGGGTGCCGGGATCTGGGTGCTGGACGAACCGACATCGGCGATCGACGCGGAGGCCGAACAGCAGATCTTCGCCGAGTTGCAGCGGACCAAGGCCGACCGGATCACCATCGTCGTCTCGCACCGCGCTTGGACCTTGAAAGGGATGGACCGCATCTATGTCCTGGACGGCGGCAGGGTCGTCGAACAGGGCGGTTACGAGGAACTGCTCGCAGCTCGCGGACGGTTCGCCGAGATCTTCTCCGAGCAGTAGCGCAGCAGCCGACGCCGGCCGCCCGACACCTGACCGGTTCCGGCGATATGTCGACATGTACGCTGCGCAGCGGTTCCCGCATGAATCGTCGCGACGACAACCCGTATGAAGCGTCGACACGACGACCCGTGTCCGGCGGGAAATGATCGCAGCGAGGTGGAATCTGTGCCAGGGTCCGGGAGTCGCCGGCAACCGCAGCAAGACCGAACCCGGATGGACCGCCGACGATTACTCGGCTACTCCGCTGCCGGGCTGGCCGGGGCCGGTCTGGCCACCACAGGGCTGAGTGCCTGTGCGCCGCCGGCCGCGCCGAGGGTGAACACCGAACCCGCCATCCCGCCGGCCTCCGGCAAGATCAAACTCACCTACTGGGCGTGGCTGAAGGACCTGCAGAAGGTCTGTGACATCTGGAACGCCGAGCACCCCGAGGTCGAGGTCGAGGCCGTCTGGATCCCGGGCGGCAACGACGGCGGCTATCAGAAGATGTTTGCGGCGCTGGCCTCCGGCGGTGGTCCGGACATCGGGCAGATCGAGATGCGGACCGTCCCGCAATACCTGCTGGTGAACGGATTGGTCGACCTGAGCCGCTACGGGATCGAGCAGTACGCCGATCGCTACAACGAGGCGATCTGGAATCAGTGCACCTTCGACGGCAGCACCTACGCCGTGCCACAGGACTCCGGTCCGACGGCCTTCTACTACCAGACCGAGTCGTTGCGGCAGGTCGGCGCGGAACCACCGAAGACCTGGGACGCCTGGGCCGAGCTGGCCGTCGAGATCCGCAAGACCGGCAAGTCCAACTACCTGGAATGCTTCGACGTCAGCGATCCGTCCGGCTTCGTCAGCTACGTCACCCAGGCGGGAGCCTCCTGGTTCACCCCGGGCGACGACGGCTGGCGGGTCGACATGACCGACGAAGCCACCATGGAGGTCGCCCGATTCTTCGACCGGGCGATCGACAAGGATCTGGTGAACACCGGCTTCGGAGCGTTCTCGCCGGGCTGGACGGCGGCCGCAGCGGCCGGCCAGATCGCGGCGGTCACCAACGCCAGTTGGGGTGACGCGCTGATCCAGACCGTCGGCGGCGGCGAAGGCAAATGGAAGGTCGCACCGATGCAACGGTGGTCCTTCGGCGGCTACGGATCCTCCCAGCTCGGCGGCTCGACCGCGGCCGTGCTGGCCACCAGCAAGCATCCGAAGGAAGCGATGGAGTTCGCCGTCTGGATGACCACCAGCAAGGAGGGCATCGACGCGATGGTCGAGCACTGCGGCATCGGCTGGTCACCCAACGACGCCTACATCGGCGCCAGCCGGGAGAAGCCCAGCCCTTGGTTCAGCGGCCAGAGCTACAACACCGAGATCTTCAAACCTGCTGCCCAACAACAGAATCGCCGCTGGACCTGGTGTCCGATCACCCAACAACTGTTCAACATCCTCGGCGACGGGTTCCGGCAGAAGCTGACCGACGGCAAGACGTTGGTGGACAGCGTCGTCCAGGCCCAGGACCGGGTGCTGGAAACGATGCGGCAGATGGGTCTCAGCGTCACGGCGGCCGCCCGATGAGCGCCGCGAGCAGCACCCGAGATCACCAGCGGCAGTCCAGCGGCGATCGGCCGAAGGGCAGCCGAGCCCAGCAGCGGGCGCCCTGGATCCTGATGACGCCGTTCCTGCTGCTGTTCCTTCTCACCTTCGTCGCGCCGATCATCTACGCGGTGGGTGAGAGCTTCACCCGTACCGAGCGCAGTGGCCTCTTCGGTGAGGCCGGGATCCATAGTTCGTTCGCCGGTTTCGCCAACTACGCGGCCGCGCTCGGCAACAGCAACTTCATCGGTTCGATCGGCCGGGTGTTGTTGTTCGGAGTCGTCCAGGTGCCGGTGATGATGATCGCCTGCACGGTGCTGGCACTGCTGCTGGAGTCGGCGGCGGCGAAGTGGCCGCAGTTCTTCCGTGCGGCCTACTTCCTGCCGTACGGGGTGCCGGGCGTGATCGCCACCATCCTGTGGTCCTTCCTGTACGTCCCCGGCATCAGCCCGATCATCGGGCTGCTGGCCAAGGTCGGGATCGAGGTGGACTTCCTCGGCCCGACGACGGTGCTCTGGTCGATCGCCAACATCGTCACCTGGACCTACACCGGCTACAACATGTTGATCATCGTCGCCCAGCTGAAGTCGATCCCGGGTGAGATCTACGAAGCGGCGCGGGTGGACGGCGCCGGTTCCTGGCGGATCGCCTGGACCATCCAACTGCCGTTGATCCGGCCTGCCCTGGTGTTGGGAACCGTGTTCTCGATCATCGGCACCCTGCAGCTCTTCGTCGAACCGCAGGTCCTGCAGACGGTCTCACCGTCGATCGACTCCGAGTACACGCCGAACCTGTCGGCGTACACCAATGCCTTTGCCTACAACGACTACGGGATCGCGTCGGCGCAAGCCGTGATCATCGCCCTGGCGGCCTTCGTGCTGTCCGCGATCTTCCTGGCCGTGACGAACCGGAGGAGTGATCGATGAGCGCGCAGACCGCCGGAGGCGCGGCAGCCGGGACCGCACGCACCGGACCCAAGATCATCGTGACCGCCGTTCTGGTCGTGGTGGCGGCCTACTTCCTGGTGCCGATCTACTGGGTGATCGTCGCGGCGTCGAAGAGCAGCGAGGAACTCTTCACGACCAACGGTTTCTGGTTCGGCCAGCACTTCCGGTTGTTCTCCAACCTCGCCGACGTGTTCAGCTATGACGGACACATCTTCATCCGCTGGTTCGCCAACAGTGTGCTGTACGCCGGTGTCGGTGCGGTGCTCGCCACCTACTTCGCCGCGGCCGCCGGCTATGCGATGGCCAAATACGACTTCCGGGGGCGCAACGCGGTCTACGCCGCGGTGCTCGGCGGTGTCCTGGTCCCCGGCACGGCCACCGCCCTGCCGCTGTTCCTGCTGTTCAGCCAGATCGGCCTGGCCAACACCTATCTGGCGGTGCTGCTGCCGTCCCTGGTGTCACCGTTCGGCTTGTTCCTGTGCCGGATCTACGCCGCCTCGACCGTCGACACCGCGTTGATGGAATCTGCCCGGATCGATGGCGCGGGGGAGCTGCGCATCTTCCACGTGATCGCCTTGCGATCGCTGACGCCGGCGTTGGTGACGGTCTTCCTGTTCCAGCTGGTCAGCATCTGGAACAACTACTTCCTGCCGTTGATCATGCTCAGCGACGCGAAACTGTTCCCGATCACCCTGGGATTGAACAATTGGCGCAGCCAGGTCGATCGGCTGCCGGAGTTCTACCAGTTGACCACCGGCGGTGTCCTGGTGTCGGTGATCCCGCTGGCGATCGCGATGATCGTGCTGCAGCGATTCTGGCGCGGCGGGCTCACCGAGGGCGCAGTCAAGGGATAACCAGACGGAACGAACCACCGGGGAGCGGAACGACATCGCGTCGTGCCTCTCCCCGGTGTTGCTGAGGTAACAGTGAGTCCCCCGATTCACCGATCCGCCCGCCGTCGGCTGACGCTGCTGACAGGGCACTGATCACCCGACGAGATCAGTGCCGTCAGCAGGAGTCGAACGATGCGGACACGATGAACTCTTCCGCACCCGGGCGGCTCAGTCGTCATCCTCCAGGAGCATTGTGAGCTACGGCTGCAGGATGACCCGGTCAGGCATGCGCGGCGTCGTAGGCCTGATGGACGGCGGTGGGAATCTTGCCCCGACTGGAGATCGGCATGTCGTTGGCCGCCGCCCACTCGCGGATGGCTCTGGACTGAGCCGGATCGATCCGGGTCGCCCGATGCGGCCGGTTCGGCTTTCCGCCATTGGCCTCTCGCTGCCGGCGCCCCGCCCGCGCCACCTTCCTGCCGCGGTCCCGCCACGGCTGCAGCAGTGCACGCAGTTCTGCCGCGTTGGCGCTGGTCAGATCGATTTCGTAATTCACCCCGTCGAGAGCGAACTGGACGGTCTCGTCCGCCGCGCTCTGTCCGTCACAATCGTCGATATACAGCGTCTGAACGCGCTGAATCATGGTGCCTCCCCCGAGATCGCGCCTTCGGCGCTGCTCAAGAAGGTTATCGTCGATCAACTCTGCCGGCTGATGATTCCCGACAATGTGGCGCAGGAATTCACCTGCGGCGTCAGTCCCGCGCTGCCAGGAGGGCGATGATCAACGCCGCCACGGTCAACGCCAGCACCATCACCGCGGTCCCGGTCCAGCCGACGACGAACGCCAATCCGCCGAGCCATCCGAACAGGCTCGATCCGGCGTAGTAGAAGAGGTTGTACAACGAGGTCGCCTGTGCCTTGGCGACGCTGGCTCGAGCCCCGACCCAACCGGCGGCTGTGGCATGGGCGCCGAAGAAGCCCGCGGTCATGATCAGCAACCCGATCAGGATCAACGGCAGCCGGTCGGGGATGGTCAGCCCGATGCCGATGATCATCGTGGCGATACAGCACAGCAGAACGGGGCGACGACCGAACCGCGCGGCCAGAGCGCCCGCCCGTCGGGACGAAACAGTGCCCGCCAGATAGGCGAGGAAGATCAGTGCGGTCAGGCTGACCGGAATGTCGAACGGTGCCCCTTCCAACCGATACCCGAGGAAGTTGTAGGTCGCGACGAATCCACCCATCAGCAGGAAGGCCTGGGCATACAGCACCAGCAGCCCGGGGTTGCGGAAGCAACGGGTCAGGGCAGCCGCGGCGTCGCGGATCGTGCCACGGTGCCGACGATCGGGGACGAAGCCCCGAGCGGCCGGGACCGACAGCAGGAACACCAACGCCGCGATCGCCGCGAGTACGGCGACGGCTCCGACTCCGAGCCGCCAGCCGCCGAGATCGGCGAACGGTGCCGCGACCAGCCGGCCGAGGAGCCCTCCGATCGTGGTCCCGGAGACGTAGCTGCCGGCGGCGATCGGTGCCTGGTCACGGTGAACCTCCTCGTGCAGGTAGGCCACGGCCAACGCGGGGACGCCGCCGAGGGCGACCCCGACCGCGACCCGGAGTACCACCAGCACCGCAAAGCTGGGGGCGAGCGGGGTTGCCAGTCCGATCAGCGCCGCCGCGGAGAGGGCGATCTTCATCGCCCTCGCACGGCCGATCCGGTCGGCCACCCAGGCCCAGCCGAGCACGGAGACCGCCAGTCCGAGGGTCGCAGCCGAGACCGTCAGCGCTGCCTGGGCGGCATCGGCCCGCAGGGACCTGCCGATCAGCGGCAGGATCCCCTGGGGTGAGTAGAGCTGCGCGAAGGTCGCGACGCCGGCCGCTCCGAGTGCGATCAGGATCCGGCGATACCCGCTCGAACCGCGGGCATGCCCGGTCCAGGCAATGGGGCGGGCGGGGGCCGAGGTCCGCCGATTCCCGACGCCGGCTGCCGGACCGTCGTTCCTCGCGATCTTCACCCGATAGACGCTAGGACGCCACAAGTCATGTGTCCAATGCATGAAAGTCTGCAATCACATACGATTCTGATATGGATCAGGAAGCCGTGCGCAAGGTGCTGCCGTTGTTGCCGTTGCTGGCAGCGGTGGGCGAGACCGGCCAGGTGACGTTGGCGGCGGCAACGCTCGCCGTGCCGCAGCCGTCGGTCAGTCGCGGACTGGCTCGGCTCGGGACCGTGCTCGGGGCGCCGCTGATCGAGCGGCGCGGCCGCGGAATCACGCTGACACCGGCCGGTGAGGCTCTGCTGCCACATGCACGGGCGGCGTTGGACGCGGTCGCTGCCGGGTTGGAAGCGGTCCGTGAGCAGGATGCTCAAGCCTTCGGCACCCTGAGCATCGCCTTTCAGAACACGCTCGGCGATCGGGTCGTCCCGGCGTTGATCAAGGCGTTCCTGGTCGAGCACCCGAGGACGAGATTCGAGTTGCGCCAGGGGTCGCACGGCCAATGCCTGGAAGCATTGGACGCCGGTGCCGCCGAGATCGCGCTGATCTCGCCGATCGAGGAGCGGTCCGATCTCACCGGGGTGCCGCTGCATTCCGAGCCGTTGGTGCTGCTGGTTCCGCCCGGCCACCGGCTGGCCAGGTCGGCCAGGATCGACCTGGCCGAGGCCTCAGGAGAGACCTTCATCGGCCTCAAGCCCGGCTTCGGTCTGCGATCGATGCTGGCCGATCTCGCGGCAGCGTCGGGATTCACTCCGACGATCGCCTTCGAGGGCGACGACCTGCACACCGTACGAGGACTGGTCGCCGCCGGTCTCGGCGTCGCCCTGGTGCCGAGAGACCGCGCCGGCACCGACGCGGTCGAGATCCCGATCGCCGGAGCTGCGGCCCGCCGTCGGATCGGCGCTGTCTGGCACACCGGCGAGCCGAGCAGCCTGGGAGCGGCGATGCAGCGGCTGCTCCGACGTCGCGGTCCGGCGCTGGCCGCCGCAGCGTTGTGATCCTCGCGACTGCCGTCAGCGTCGGGTGACCACCGGAGTCAGATCCGGATCGGTCTGCTGCCGCTGGAAGGGAAAGACTCCCGGCTGCAGGCGGTGATGCCCGAGCCGGAGCAGGTCCTGATCGACCCCGCCCGGTGTCAGTCCCAACTTCCAGTCCGCGGCCAGCTGGTAGAGCTCGGGCTCCAGGTAACCGATCTTGACGATCACGATGGCGGCGGTGGCGGGATCGAGGCCGAGCTGGGTGAAGTCGGCGAGCTTGTGGAACGGCTTGCGGCGCTGGGTGACGATCTCGTGGACCGATCCGCTGCACAACACGACCTGGGTGCCGGCCGTCGGGTCCCCCTCGGTGATCGAGAAGACCTCGCCCTGGAACGGCACCGGCCCACGCGGACCACCGTCGACCTTGCCGCCGAGTTGGACGTTGACCCGACCTCCGACGCCGGCCGCGACCGCCGCATCGACGACGTCCGGGTCGAAGATCGAGGCGTGGATCACCGTCGGGCCGCCGTCACCCAACTCCGGGCGCGCCAACAGTTCGCCCAAGGTCCAGGACACGTCTCCGGTGCCACCCGCCGTCGGGTTGTCGCCGGAATCGGAGATCAGGAAGGGCCGTGCGGCGCCCTCGGCCAAGGCGGCATCCAAGGCCTGATCCAGGGGTAGTGCGTCGGCGACGAACACGAAATCCTCCCGGGCCTGCCAGTAGAGGCCGGCGAGCCGCTCGGCCTCGGCGGCGATCAGTTCTTGATCATCGCCGGTGACGACGACGGCACACTGACAGCGGGGCTCGTCGGCCCAGGCGTAGCCGACCCAGATGGCGGCGTCCAGCACGCCGTCCTTGGCCTCGGCGACCGGGACCTCGGCGTAGATGCTGCGGGCCGGTTCCAACCGGGTGCTGGTCTTCTCGCCGGGCAGCAACACCGGCACCTGCCGCCAGGCCTTGTACGGCCGTCGAGCCTCGGGATCGTTTCCGGATCCGGCTCGGAGCCGGGTCAGCAGGTTGAACACCGCACGTTCCTTGGTGTTCATCGCATCTTCGTGCGGCGCCATCCGATAACAGGTGATCAGGTCGGTCGCGTCCAGCAGCGCTCGGGACACGTTGCCGTGCAGATCCATCGAGGTGCTCATCAGGGTGTCCGGTCCGAGAGCCTCCCGCAGTGCGGTGGCAAGATCACCTTCGGCGTCGGTCATCCCCAGCACGCTCATCGCGCCGTGGATGTCGAAGTAGAAGCCGTCGAAGGGCCCCTCGGCCTTGATCGCCTCGGTGACCGAGTCGATCAGCTCCTGCTTGATCGACTCGTAGAACGCTGTCTGCACCGCACCACCGGGGAGCGAGCGGGCATGCACCAGAGGCACCCACGTCGCCGCACGGGCAAGATCATCACCGCGCCCTGCAGGATCGGTGCCGTTGAAGAACGGATAGTAGGACAGCAGCTCCTGGCCGCGTCGGACGGTGAACGCCTCCGGACCGCTGACATGGGGCGAGAACGTACTGGCCTCGATGGACATCCCGCCGACGCCGATCCGCGGCCGGTCGAGGCCGCCGGTCTCGACCGGGGACAGGGGAGGGCACCAGATCTCGGAAGCCAGAGGGGTCATGGAGTGCGCCTTTCGCTGCGATGATCATGTCCGACGCAGGACAGTCTTTCAGCAGTGCCCGGCCGGCGACCGGCCGGGCGAGCTCGGCGCGATCACGATCAATCGGCGGAGTCGGTCCGGCCGAAGGCGATCTTGATCGCCTGATCGATCTCGGGAGGAAGCTCGGTCTCACCGATCGTCAGCTGCCGATCGCCGTACTCCAGGTGGTAGCTGAACCGGTCGGGTCGGCCGCCGGTGGCACTGATCCCGCCGAGATCGACCCTGTCCAGCAGGTCGCGGATCTGCCGGCCGGCGGCGGTGTCCAGATCAACCTCGGTCTGTCGGGTGATCCCGGTGACACCGCCGCTGCGGCGCACCACGAAGCTGCCGCCGGTGCCCGTGCCCGAGGTCGTCGCGCCGGTGTCGGAGCCGGATGCCTGGAGCACGCCGACACCGGTCCAGGCCGCCCGGACGGCGTCGGCGACCGCCGGGTCGTCGGCGAACAGCCGGCCGGCCGCGGCAACGGTCGCCTCGGCGAAGCCGGCGAAGTCGGTGCCGGCGGTCACCTCGCCGCCGGTCAACGCCGCATACCAGATCGGGCCGGCCTGCTCCCAACTCCGACCGCCCAGCCCGACCGCGGCGAGGTAGAACGCACGATTGGGGATCCCGGAATTGATGTGCACGCCGCCGTTGTCGTCGGTGGTGTCGGCGTAGTCGGCCATCGAACCGACCTGCGGGTCCTTGCCCAGCCGGGGATCGTCGTAGGCCGTCCCGGGTTCCTTCATCGACCGCAGCGCGACGGCCTCGATGTCCGGCTTGAACAACCCCTCACCGATCAGCCAGTCGGCCTCGTCGGCGGTCTGATCGCCGCCCCGTTGTTTGCAGATGGCGGCGAACACGTCGGAGATGCTCTCGTTGAGCGCGCCGGATTGGCCCTGATAGTCGAGTGCCGCGGTGTGTTCGGTGACGCCGTGGGTGAACTCGTGGGCCATCACGTCCATCGGTTTGGTGAATCGCTCGAACACCTCGCCGTCGCCGTCGCCGAAGACGAGTTGGCGGCCGTCCCAGAAGGCGTTGTCGTAGTCGGTCCCGTAATGCACCGTGATGGTGATCGCCGTGCCGTTGCCGTCCACCGAGCGACGGTCGAACACGTCGGCGAACAGGTCCCAGATCTGCGCCGAGGACTGCCATGCCTCGTCGACCGCGGCATCGCCGGTGGGTTGGTCACCGTCCTTGCGCGCCACCTCGCCGGGCAACTGCTCGCTGTTGCCGGCGGTGTAGACGGTCCGCTCGGCGTCGTCGTCGGCTGCGGTCAGCGGTTCGGGGCCGCCGGCCTGTTGTCGCGTCGTACGAAGTCGATCGTCAAGCTCCAACGTTCGTCGACAGTGATCGGCTCCGGCTTCGACCGGCGCACTGTCGATCAGCCGCTGCAACAGATAGGAAGGAATGAAATGACACGACACGATGACCTCCGGGACGGTTGGCCGATCGGCCGGTGATCGCCGGCCGAGTGATCACGATCACGTCTTCGACGCTAGCTCGCGGCACCGACGGTCTTCCTCCGACGGCGTCGCACGCGCGCGATCGGTCAGCGGCGAAATTGTCCGAGCAACAGGGCTTTCGGGTGACTCACGGACCCGGCGTGACTGGCGGTGGCATCGGCCGGGAGTGCCCCAGGGCAAGACGTTGTCCACTACCGGAAATGTCCGGTAGTGGACGGTTCGGAGGGGTTCCGGGCCGCACGCTGTCCACTAGCATCGTGAATGCACCGCAGCGCTCGGATCTCCGATTTCCTCCATGGGTGCGGAACTCGAGACCGCTCGTCAGGAGATCGATGTTGATCATTTGGCGCAGGAGCTCCGACGTGGGCGGCGCGCTTGGTCCTCGACCGGCAAATCGGTCGTACGGACAGTGGCGAACCCGACGCGCCACTGCCCGGCTGCGAACAGGTAGCTCAGCGTTTCCCCGGGAGCGACCTGACGACCGAACAGCCGATGGACTGCAGGTGATGACCCCCACCTGCAGCCCGGAGGGTGACCAGGGCTTTGGACATGGGCCCATGGTCGACGCCGAGTGCGCCGCCACGCTTGGATGCTCCCCGGATACGTCCCCCGACGTCGCCCGGTTCTGGCGGCCACCACTCAACTGATCGAGATCCGACGAACCTCGACGGCACCGAGCTCGGCGGGTCTGCTCCCCTGATGGGGTAGACCAGCTTCGGTGAAGTCTGCGGTAGGGCAGAACTCTTGATAAGATGCCCATGCGGGAAGCTGCTCCTTGCGAGCCGTTTCCCCCACGAGTCTGGCGAACGGGTCTTGAGTGGTCGGCGCTGCTCTGCTGACCCGATCGCTAGCCGGTGAGTGACCGCCGCGAGGTGGGCACTCATCACATCCCCCCGGGTGGCGCCCGCGGTCCTGGTAAGGGCCGCGGGCGCTGCCGGTATCGGAACAGTAGCACGCTTGCCGCCGTTTGTCCTATACCGGACATGTCCGGTTTTGGACATTTTCCGGTTGGCTGGCTCTGAGTGCGTCTCCGTAGTCTGATGGTGGTAGGCGTCGGTTCGAGTTACCTACGGGATGATCCGAGGTGCCGGCGCCTCGGTGAAAGGAACATGTCCAATGTCCAAGGTCCCTGTCCGTCACGCCGGTGTGTTGGCCGCCCTCGCAGCAGCCACTGCCCTCACACTCGGCACCGTCGGTGCCACATCGGCAACCGCGGCCCCCAGCGGGGATTCATTCAGTGGCATCAACGGTTCGGGCTCGATCAACGGTTCGGGTTCGATCAACGGGTCGAAGGCGATCAACGGTTCGGGTTCGATCAACGGATCGAAGGCGATCAACGGTTCGGGTTCGATCAACGGGTCGAAGGCGATCAACGGTTCGGGTTCGATCAACGGTTCGGGTTCGATCAACGGTCCAAGGCGATCAACGGTTCGGGTTCGATCAACGGATCGAAGGCGATCAACGGTTCGGGTTCGATCAACGGATCGAAGGCGATCAACGGTTCGGGTTCGATCAACGGGTCCAAGGCGATCAATGGTTCGGGTTCGATCAACGGGTCCAAGGCGATCAATGGTTCGGGTTCGATCAACGGGTCCAAGGCGATCAACGGTTCGGGTTCGATCAACGGGTCCAAGGCGATCAACGGTTCGGGTTCGATCGTCGGTTTGGGCACGATCAACGGCTCCGGAACGGTCGATGATCTTGAAGGGATCAACGGGTCCGGTTCGATCAACGGATCGAAGGCGATCAACGGGTCCGGGGCGATCAACGGTTCGAAGGTTGTCAGCAACTCGGGATCGATCGGCGACATCCACTCATTGCTCGGCTGAGCGGCGACAGGTAGGACGCGGGCCGGGGTCAGTCCGCGTCCAAACCGGCCAGACTCGTGCTGTCGTTGCGCAGCGCTTCGCTGCGGGCGAGTGCCGCCCCGAGTTGCAGACGCGTCTGTACGTCGAGATCTTCCATCAGGTTGGCGATCCAGCGTCGGACGGAGCGCTCGGTCACCCCCAGCTGATTGGCGATGGCGACGTCGGTCGCGCCACCCATCAGCAACGAGATCAGCAGGTCCCGCCGCGGGTCACTGGACAGCCCACCGCTGGTCGTGTCGATCGGCAGCGAACGATGCCAGATCGCTTCGAACAGTGACTGCAGCGCCTCGACCATGATCGGGTGTTGGACCAGGATTGCTCGCCGCTCCTGGTCCGGGGCGTACGAGGCCGGTGCCTGGGTCAGCGCCACCGATGCGTCGGCGATCATCAGCTTCATCGGGACGTCGCCGGTGCGGGCCCGTTCGCCGGCGTCGTGGAAGGTCGACATCTCGGTCAACCGGTTCCGGTCGAACCCGGGATGGTAGACCGACCGGATGCCGACCCCACGGAGCAGGGCCTGATATTCCGGCGAATGCTCTTCCAGCCACTCCTTCGTCGGCGGCCGGGTGATCTCGTACGGCGGTTTGTCGAAGCCGCAGATCTCGAAGCGGGCGTTGTGGGCAAAATCGCGCAGCGCGGTCCGCAGTGCCTCGCCGCCCACCAAAGCACGGAGATTTCCCGATCCGACGTCCGACATCGCCAGCAGTCGGGTCTGGGTGGCGTCGGCGGAAGCGACCAGGGCGTCCAGTTCAGCGGTCCGCTTGGCCCGCAGCGCACGAAGCGCTTCCGGCAACGGGACGACCTGCCACCAACCGGTCACATCTCGCACACACAACCCGGCGGACTGCAGGGTGGCTATCCGCCCCTCGACAACCTCTGGCGAGGCGTCCGCCTCCTCGGCGACCTTCTCGATCGGGGCACTGCCGAGCGCGAGGAGACGTGCATACACCTTCTCCGACTCTTCGTCGATCCCGAAGATCTCCAGCATCCTGACCCTTCCGGTGACGGCGCTGGGGCCGACCCGTGACCTGCGTACGGACCTGTACGACCGGTTTCGCCCCGACGGCCGATACCAGCAGGCTAGTGCACGGCCTGGCTCCCGGTCGCTTCCGCGTCGAACGGTGCTGCGGAATGAGACCTCTGTGCGCTGCGCGGCCGGCGATGAAAGGATGTCTGCGGCGAAGGTCTGCGGAAGCACCGGTTCAGGCCACCGGTGGACCCCGACCTGAGGATCGCCACCGAAGATCGCGAAGCAGAAATCAGCACGAAGGAGTCCTAGATGTCAGAACTCGCCGAGATCGGAGTCACCGGACTGGCGGTGATGGGTCGCAATCTGGCCCGAAACTTCGCCCGCAACGGCTATCGGGTTGCGCTGCACAACCGGACCTATGCCCGGACCGAGTCGCTGGTCGCCGATCACGGGGACGAGGGCACCTTCCTGCCCAGTGAATCGCTCAAGGATTTCGTCGCATCGCTGGAGCGCCCGAGGCGGATCGTGATCATGGTCCAGGCCGGGCCCGGCACCGACGCCGTGATCAACGACCTGATCCCGCTGCTGGAGCCCGACGACATCGTCATCGACGCCGGAAACGCGCACTTCCCCGACACCATCCGCCGGGAGAAGCAACTTGCCGAGCACAACCTGCACTTCGTCGGCACCGGCGTCTCCGGTGGCGAGGAAGGTGCGCTCAACGGGCCGTCCATCATGCCCGGCGGGTCGCCGAAGTCGTATGAGTCGCTCGGTCCGATGCTGGAGAAGATCGCGGCCCAGGTCGACGGCGTCCCGTGCTGCACCTACATCGGCTCCGATGGCGCCGGGCACTTCGTCAAGATGGTGCACAACGGCATCGAGTACGCCGACATGCAGCTGATCGCCGAGGCCTACGACCTGCTCCGGCTCGGACTCGGGGCGACCGCCCCGGAGATCGCCGAGATCTTCAAGCAGTGGAACACCGGCGACCTCGAGTCGTTCCTGATCGAGATCACCGCCGAGGTGCTGGCCCACACCGACGCCGAGACCGGCAAGCCGTTCGTGGACGTCATCCTCGACCGCGCCGAGCAGAAGGGCACCGGTCGCTGGACCGTGCAGAACGGCCTTGATCTCGGTGTCCCGATCACCGGCATCGCCGAGGCCACCTTCGCCCGGGCGTTGTCCGGATCGGTTCCGCAGCGGGAGGCGGCCAACGGCAAGCTCGCAGCCAAGGCCGCAGACTGGAACGTCAAGGACCGGGACGCCTTCATCGAGGACGTCCGGCAGGCGCTGTACGCCTCCAAGGTGGTCGCCTACTCGCAGGGCTTCGACCAGATCGCCGCGGCCAGTGCCGAGTACGGCTGGGACATCGACCGCGGTGCGATGGCCCGGATCTGGCGGGGCGGCTGCATCATCCGGGCCCGGTTCCTGAACCGGATCACCGAGGCCTACGAGCGGGAGCCCGGCCTGCCACTGCTGTTGGCCGACGACTACTTCGCCGACGCGGTCGGCTCCGGCCTTGAGGCCTGGCGGCGGATCGTCGCCGGGGCCGCGCAGAACGGTGTCCCGACCCCGGCCTTCTCGTCGTCGCTGGCCTACTACGACGGCATCCGGGCCGATCGGCTGCCGGCTGCGCTGATCCAGGCTCAGCGGGACTTCTTCGGTGCCCACACCTACCGTCGGGTCGACAAGGAGGGCACCTTCCACACCGAGTGGAGCCTGGACCGTTCCGAAACCAAGCAGTGACCGAATCGGGAACAGCCAGCGCCCCGAAGACCGCGCTGGTGGTGATGGGAGTCGCCGGCTCGGGCAAGACCACGGTCGCCGAGCTGCTCGCCGAACAGCTCGGCTGGCAGGAGGCCGAAGCCGACGACTTCCATCCCGAGGCCAACGTCGCCAAGATGCACGACGGGATCCCGCTGACCGACGAGGACCGGGCCCCGTGGTTGGAGATCCTGCGGGAATGGATCGACACGCAGCCGGGCAGTGTCGTGCTGACCTGTTCGGCGCTGAAGCGGAGCTATCGCGACGTGTTGCGATCGGCGAAGGCCGACGTGAAGTTCCTGCACCTGGACGGCGATCCGGAGCTGATCAGGGAACGGATGAGCGGCCGTCGCGGTCACTTCATGCCGTTGTCGCTGCTGGACTCGCAGCTGGCAACCCTGGAACCGCTGCAGCCCGGTGAGCCGGGTGTGGTCCTGGATGTCGACCAGGCGCCGGAGGAGATCGTCGCGGCCGCCGTCCGCGAGCTGGGGCTGGGGGTGTGAACGATGCCGGTCCAAGATCAACAGGTCCGTGATCAACAAGGGAAGCGGATCCTGATCACCGGTGCCAGCTCCGGGCTGGGACTGGCCTCGGCCGAGCAGCTGGCAGCCCGTGGCGCGCAGGTGGTGCTCGCCGTCCGGAATCGAGAACGCGGCCAGGCCGCGGCTGCTCGGATCCGGGCGGCGGTCCCCGACGCCGAGCTCGAGATCGCCGACCTCGATCTGTCGCTGCAGTCCTCGGTGCGCGCCTTCGTCGATGATCAACGCGGCCGCGACCGGCTGGACGTGTTGATCAACAACGCCGGCATTTCGATGGTCCGGGAACGAACGCTGACCGACGACGGTTTCGAACTGCAGCACGCCACCAATGTGCTCGGACACTTCAGCCTGGTCGCCGGACTGCTGCCGGCCCTGGAACGCAGCAACGGTCGGGTGGTGTGGTTGAGCAGCGTGATGGCCTGGGTGCCGCGCCGCGTCGACCCGAGCTTCGGCCTACGCGGCCCGTACAACCCCACCCTGGCCTACTCCCAGACCAAGCTCAGCTGCGGTGTGCTCGGACTCGAACTGGACCGCCGGCTCCGCGCGGCCGGCTCATCGGTAGCCTCCGTACTGGCTCATCCGGGCTGGTCCAACACCGGTCTGTTCGCCGGTCAACGCGGTGCCATCCCGAAGGCGCTGCACCGGCTGGGGGCACCGCTCGGATCGACCGCCCAGGACGGAGCCCGCAGCCAGGTCTTCGCCGCGACCGCCGCCCTGCAGGGCGGCGAGTACATCGGTCCGCGCTGGGTCGGTCGGGGCGAGCCGTGGCAGGTCCGGCCGCGGCGACTGGCCAGCGATCCGACCTCGGGTGACATCCTCTGGCCGGCCGCCGAGCGGGCCACCGGAACAACGCTGCAGCCGTAGCGATCGGCCGCGTCCTCAGCTCCGGGTCAGCAGCGCTTGTTGGAGACCTTCTCCGACGTGCCAGCGGACGGCGGCCAGCGACGCGTCCGCGGCCAACCGCGACGGCAGGAACGCCGTCTGTCGCGGCCGATCTGCGAGCCGGTTGCGGATCGCCGCCACCAGCGCGGCGTGCTCGCCCCACGGTCCGGTCACCATGATCAGGTGCGGGTCCGATACCGCGATCAAGGTCTCCGCGACGTCGCAGACGGCGTCGGCCACCACCGGTAGGACGGCGCTGTTCGGCTCATCCAGGCGGCGCAGCAGCAGGCTGACATCGATCGCCGAGCTGTGCGGTCGATGCAGTCCGAGTTGATCGAAGACCTCGGTGAAATGAACAGCCCTGCTGTCCTGGCCGCGGGTGATCAGGTGCGAGATCTCGCCGGCCAGACCGGTGTCGCCGCGCCGGACCTCGCGGTCGCTGACGATCGCGCACCCGAGGCCGGCGCCCAGATACAGCAGGGCGAAGTCGGCCGGGCTGCCGTCCTCGGCGAGCTTTGCCCGGGCAGCCCAGTTGACGTCGTTGTCGACCGTGACCGGACCGCTGACGAACTCGGACAGCACCGCCGCCGGATCGAGTGTTCCGACCAGGAAGGGTGAGTCCGGCAACTCGACCAGACGTCCGCTGTGCCGGTCCACCGGATCGGCGGCGCTGACCGTTGCCAGCCGGGCCGGACCGGCTCCGTTGCTCACACCGGTGGCCGCGCGCGTCAACGCCTCACCGACCCGATCCTGATCGGGGGAGTCCGGGATCGGTTCGATCGTGCGCCGGACCACGTCGCCGAGCAGATCGATCCGTTCGGCCTCGACCGCCTCGGCCGTGACGCTGATCGCCAACCCCCAGCCGAGGCCCTCGGCCAAGGCGAAATACGACCCCGATCTGCCTCGGCCGGTGCTGCGGTCGCCGGTGTCGTGGACCAGTCCTTCCGCTGCCAGCCGCCGTACGCTCTCGGCAACGGTCGGCTTGGAGATCCCGGTCTGCGCCGCGAGTTCGGCGCGGGTCAGTTGACGCTCGCGCAACAGAGCACGCAGAACGTGCTCGTCGGTCAGTGACCGCAACAGACCCAGACTCGGCTTCGGCCGCGACGATTGCACCCGCTCACTTTAGAAGGACTCTTGCCCAAACGGCGCCGAGGTCGCTACGGTATGCATAAGTAAGGAATCCTTCCTAAAGGTGGAGGCGACTCCGCCAGCTCCGATGTCGAAGGGGACGATCCGATGACAGCCACCCGTAGCGAAGCAGGCGAACAGCACGGCACGGCCGGTGCGCTGCCGCCGTTGCCGCACTGGGAAGAGACGCCGGCGGACCTGAAGGCCGCGATCAGGGAGATCAAGCCGGCGCTGCGCGCGCGGATCGCAGCCTCGGGGCGGACGGTCGAGGAGGTGATCGAGGTCGTCGAGCAGCGGATCGCCGCGCGGGTCGAGGAGATCGAACGGGATCGACAGGGCGGGGAGACCGTCTGGCCGGTGATCGACTACGGCGACATCGCCGCCGGCACGGTGTCACCCGAGGACCTCGCGAAGCTGCAGCGCCGTGGCTGCCTGGTCGTCCGCGGTCATTTCCCGCGGGAACAGGCACGGGCCTGGGACGCAGACGTCGTCGACTATGTCGAGTCCAATCGCTTCTTCGAGAACTATCGAGGTCCGGGTGACGACTTCTTCGGCAGTGTCGGGTCCAAGCCGGAGATCTACCCGATCTACTGGTCCCGGGCTCAGATGGAAGCCCGCCAGAGTGACCGGATGGCCACCGTTCAGGCGTTCCTGAACGCGCAGTGGAGCAACGAGTCCGACGGCACCGTCTGGTTCGATCCGGAGCGGGATTCGCTCTACCCCGATCGGATCCGGCGTCGTCCGCCGGGTGCCGAATCCGGCGGTCTGGGCACCCATCTCGATCCCGGCACCCTCGACCTGTGGATGACCGAAAGCAACCAACTGGCGTTCCGTCACCTCTTCGACGGCACCGTCGAGGAGTACGACCCGTGGGATGCCGCGCATCGGACGGCGGGGCCGCAGTATCCGGGCAGCACGATGTGTTCGGCGTTCCGCACCTTCCAGGGCTGGACCGCCTTGTCGGACATGGATCACGACCAGGGCGTGCTGCACACCGTGCCGATCCCGGAGGCGATGGCGTACCTGATGCTGCGGCCGCTGTTGGCCGACGTGCCGGAGGACGACATGTGCGGTGTCACCACCAATCAGGTCTTCCCGGTGAGCGAGCAGTGGCACCAGTTGCTGCTGCCTGCCGTCAGCGGCATCCCCGACGTGCGAGCCGGCGACTCGGTCTGGTGGCACTGCGACATGATCCACAGCGTCGCACCGGTCACCGACCAGCAGGGCTGGGGCAACGTGATGTACATCCCGGCCGCTCCGTGGTGTCCGCGCAACGAGGCCTACGCGGCGCGGGTCCGGACCGCCTTCCTGGCCGGCGACAGTCCGAGCGACTTCCCGGAGGAGAACTACGAACGGGAATGGCCGAACCGGTTCTCCGTCGACGACCTCAACTCGGTCGGTCGTCGCGGGCTGGGGTTGGTCGACTGATCACTCATCATTGACATGTGACCAAAAGGTCACATATTGTTGAGGTCATGCAGGACGACGAGCTGGTCTTCAAGGCGCTGGCGGACACCACCCGCCGGCTGCTCCTGGACACGCTCTTCGAGCGAGACGGCCGCTCGCTCGGAGAGTTGGAAGAGGTCGTCGCCCGGCACATCGAGATGTCGCGGTTCGGTGTTGCCAAACACTTGAAGGTGTTGGAACAGGCCGACCTCGTCATCACGCGGAGATCGGGGCGGGAGAAATTGCACTTCCTCAATCCGGTGCCGATCCGGTTGATCCACGACCGCTGGATCGACAAGTACACCGCAGCGCGGGTGAACGCGCTGATCGACCTCAAACGAACTGTGGAGAATGATCATGACCGAGACGACGACGAACACAGCGGCCGCCGGATCTGACGCGACGACGCAGGTCTTCGGTATCTACATCGACGCACCCGCGACGAAGGTCTGGGATGCCCTGACCACGTCGGAGCTGACCAACTCCTACGGCTACGGCGGCGACGTCGAGATCGAACTCAAACCGGGTGGCAGCTACCGCAACCTGACCACCGATGCGATGAAGCAGATGGGGATGGGTGACGTGGCCGCGACCGGCACGGTGGTGGAATGCGACCCGCCGAACAAGCTGGTCCTGGACTGGTCGCCGGTCTGGCACGCGGACGAGCCGGCCTCCCGCTTGACCTGGGAGATCGTCGAGGGCTCGTCGGGGCTGACCCGCGTCACGCTGACGCACGCGTGCCCCGAGTCACCGAAGACCGCCGCCGATGTGGCCGGCACCAGCGGCGACGTCGAGAACGGCGGCGGCGGTTGGCCGTGGGTGCTGGCCAGCTTGAAGACCGTGCTGGAGACCGGCAAGCCGATGACCACCGCGGGCAGCTGAGCACGGTACGAGATCGCCGGACCGCTGCTGGGTCGACTCCGGCAGCGGTCCGTCGGAGCGTCGGCGCCGGTCATCGCCGCCAGGTCGTCAGATCGTCGGTGGTGTCCACGTCGGCGGTGAGTTCGGCCGGCAGTGCCACCCGGCGATAGCGGCCGAGTCCGGTCAGCAGGCTGCGGGCCGGCAGGCCCGCGGCGTCGGTCCGGGCAGCCAGGTCTGCCAGCACGGAGGCCTTGGCGGCGAACTGCAGGGGTTGCTCGACGCCGTCGACGTCGACGCCGACCACCGCTGACGCCGGCTCGGGATCTGTTGTGTCGAGCAGGTTGCCGACCAGGACGCGGGCGGCGGCGCCGCCCGCCGGCGCATCGCCCGGCAGCGTGACCACGACCTCGGCCCGCGGCGCGGTCCCGGCGGACAGTGCGGCGCCGACCCCGGCGACGACGGCCGCCGCCGGACCGCTGCCCGCCGGCTCCTCGCGGACCGTGATCACGGTCCGTCCAGCCAGCAGCGTTGCCGAGAGTTGTCGGGTCGGCCCGACCAGGATCACCGGCCAGTCCGTGGGCAACTCGGCGATCGCCCATTCCAGCAGGGGGACACCGTCCAGCGCGGTGGCCAACTTGTCCGAACCGAATCGCCGGGACGCTCCACCGGCCAGGACGACGGCAGCAACCCGCCGAACACCCGGCGTCAGCTCATGACTGCTCGGTGTTGGAGGTTCGGCCGGTGCCGGAGGTTCGACCGGTGTCGGGGGCTCGGCCGCGGTCACAGGCCGCGCAGGAAATCGTTGTCGTCGTCAGGTGCCTTCGGTCGACCGATGCTGGAGTCACTGCGCGATGCCCGGTTCGGGCGGCCGAG
The DNA here is from genome assembly GCF_900105385.1 of Microlunatus soli. Classification (NCBI taxonomy): domain Bacteria; kingdom Bacillati; phylum Actinomycetota; class Actinomycetes; order Propionibacteriales; family Propionibacteriaceae; genus Microlunatus; species Microlunatus soli. The sequence goes on from NZ_LT629772.1 coordinate 3,709,375, forward strand.
GATGAGCCAGCCGAGCGGACCGAGCAGGGGCAGACAGATGATTGCGGTTGCCCACAGCCAACGAGGCATCCGGCGGACTGCGTACGTCGGGGCCTGGGCTACCTCAACCACACAGTAGATGGCGAGCAGCGCCATCATCATGATTGGTAGATACCGACCCATGGATACAGGGTAGTCCGCCCTATGCTGTCCGGCATGTCCGAGCAGCCGACGCGAAGCAACCATCCGACGATGGCCGAGCTTCGTGCCGTTTCGCAGCCGGAGACGGTCCTCGGTCGACGGAACTCCGAGCACTGGGCCGGAGCGCTGTATCTGCGCAAGGGATCGATCTACATCACCCGTGTGCTGTTGCCGACCGGGATCAGCGCGAACGCCGTCACCTGGTGGATCGCCATCCTCGGGCTGCTCGCCGCCGCCGTGTTGATCCTGCCGGGCTGGTGGCCGTTCCTGGTCTGCGCGATCGTGATCCAGCTCAGCATCATGATCGACTGCACCGACGGGGAGATCGCCCGCTGGCGAGGTCAGTCGTCGGCGGCCGGGGTCTACATCGATCGGATCTGTCACTACCTGACCGAGACCGCGCTGCCGATCGGCTTCGGCATCCATCTCGACGGCGGCCTCGGCCACCTCGGCGGCTGGACGATCATCGGGATGGCGACCGGGATCCTGGTCCTGCTGAAGAAGGCCTTCGGTGATCTCGTCCATGTCGCCCGTACCTATCAGGGCTGGCCGAAGCTGAGTGAGGACGCCGAACTCGCCGCTCCCCGTTCGTCGGGGCTGCGTTCGCTGCGCGGCCTGCTGCGCTTCTTCCCGTTCTTCCGTGCCTTCGGCGCCATCGAGTATTCGCTGATCCTGCTGGTGTTCGCGACAGTCGACGTGATCCTGCGGCTGGCCGGGATCGAGGCGCCGATCGGCGGCGCAGGCGCCGGAGCAGCCCTGGGCTCGGAGTTCATCCTCCGGATCTGGGCGATCGCCGCTCTTCCGCTCGCAGCACTGACCGCCGGTGGCTACCTGCTGTCGATCCTGGTCTCCAGCCGCCTCCGCCCACCCGCCGAGACCGCCTGACCGATCCCGCTGCCCTGAGCCGGGCCCATCGCAGGAACGTGCTCCGGAACCCTCGGCGCCGGCAACGCCGCGCCCCCGAACGCCGCGGCCCCGCACCCGCGCATCGAAGGACCGCGAACGTCGGACACTCGTCCACTTTTCGCGGGTGGTGCTGTGGCCGGGGCTGTGAAGTTTGGACACTCGGCCACTTTTCGGGGTGGGGAGGTCGCGAGGGTCGTGATCTCCGGACGGTCGGTCGGTCCTCGGTCGGAGAGGTGGATGGGTAGCTCCGCGGGGGCGCAGTACTGGCGTACGGCGGTCGGGGCGAGGTCGCTCGGACCAGGGGGAACGTTACCGACTCATTTCATCTGCCGTGTTCTCTTGCCATCACCGGCGCTGATGCTTTACGTTCGCTTAATCCATTAACCAAGCGCAAATCAACACTGCGCGCGCACCACCAGGGGGAGGCATGGCAGCCACCACGTCGGTCCGAGCCGTCGACGATGCGGCGGACAGTGCCGCCGGGCGCGGAGCGTCGCGACGCAGATCGGCATCCGGCCGATCGCCGCAGCGGCGTACGACGTTCCGGGCCCGATTGCGCTGCGACTGGCAGATGCTGCTGATGATGGTCCCGGGGTTGGCGTTCCTGCTGCTGTTCTTCTACATCCCGATCTTCGGCAACGTGATCGCCTTTCAGGACTATCAGCCGTATCTGGGCATCTCGACCAGTGAGTGGGTCGGGCTGCAGAACTTCATCGACCTGTACGACAACCCCGACTTCTGGTCGGCGCTGAAGAACACCCTGGTGCTCGCGGTGTTCCAACTGGTGCTGTTCTTCCCGGTGCCGTTGTTCCTGGCGATCTTGGTCGACTCCTTGATCAGCACCAAGATCCGGCGGATCTTCCAGAGCATCGTCTACCTGCCGCACTTCCTGTCCTGGGTGCTGGTGATCGCGCTGTTCCAGCAGTCGCTGGGCGGTGCCGGTGCGCTGAACAACCTGCTCCGCGACTTCGGAGCCAGCCCGATCCCGTTCATGACCGATCCCTCCACCTTCCCGCTGATGGCGACCCTGCAGGTGGTCTGGAAGGAGTCGGGCTGGGCGATGATCATCTTCCTGGCCGCGCTGGCCAATGTCGACGTCGCCCTGTACGAGGCTGCGGCCGCCGACGGCGCCGGTCGCTGGCGACGGATGTGGCACATCACGCTGCCCTCCATCCGGACCACCATCGTGCTGCTGTTGATCTTGCGGATCGGCGACATCCTCAGCGTCGGCTTCGAACAGTTCATCCTGCAGCGCGACGCGGTCGGAGCCGACGCGGCGGAGGTGCTGGACACCTTCACCTACTACGCCGGCGTGATCGGCGGCGACTGGTCGGCCGGTGCCGCAGCCGGACTGGCCAAGGGTGTGGTCGGAGCGGTGTTGATCTTCGCGGCGAACAAGATCGCCCATCGGCTCGGTGAACAAGGAATCTTCATGTCCAGGAAGGCGGACCGATGAGCGCCCGTACAGCTGTCGACACCGGCCGGCCTGCCTGGAAGGAGCCACCGGCTTTCGGCTATCAGGTGATCAAGGCGGTGGTGATCGGGGCGATCAGCCTGGCAATCGTGATCCCGCTGCTGATCGTCGTCTCCACCTCGCTGGCCAGTGATGATCAGATCATCAAGGCGGGCGGCTACGTACTCTTCCCGACCCATCCGACCCTGAAGTCGTATCAGACCCTGTTCAGCGGCGGGGTGATGTTCCGTGCCGTCGGGGTGAGCATCTTCGTGACCGTGATCGGCACCCTGATCGCACTGTTCGTCACGATCACGATGGCCTATGCCACCAGCCGGCCGGTGCTGTTCGGCCGACCGGCGCTGTTCCTGGTGCTGTTTACTCTGCTGTTCGCGCCGGGGCTGATCCCGATGTATCTGATGGTCCGTGAGCTCGGGCTGCTGAACTCGTTGTGGTCGTTGATCCTGCCGACGGCGCTGAGCGCTTTCAACTTCGTGGTGATGCGGTCCTTCTTCACCAGCATCCCGGAGGAGCTGATCGAGAGCGCCCGGATCGACGGCGCGAGCGACTTCGTGATCTTGCGTCGGGTCGTGCTGCCGTTGTCCAAGGCGGTGGTCGCCGTGGTCGGCCTGTTCTACGCCGTCGGCTTCTGGAACGCCTTCTTCAACGCGCTGCTCTACATCAACGACACCGCCAAGTGGCCGATCCAGTTGATCTTGCGGAGCTACGTGCTGCAGGGCCAGTCGCTGACCGCCGATCAGCTCGGCGTCGATCGGCTACCACCGCCGCAGTCGATCCAGATGGCGGTCGTGGTGATCGCCCTGGTCCCGATCGCGCTGGTCTATCCCTTCCTGCAAAGGCATTTCACCAAGGGCGTCATCACCGGCGCCGTCAAGGGCTGAGTCAACTTCCCAGCCCATCACTCGTTCCCTCCATCACCCGGTTCATTCCATCCGAAGGACGTACTCGTCATGTCTGCAACGCAAATCTCTCGGCGTCACCTGCTGGCTCTGTCCGGATCTCTCGGCGCCCTCGCCGTCGGCGGCACCCTGACCGGCTGCGGCTCGGGCGGCTCGCAGGACGGTGGTGCGGCCAAGTCCGCGGCCGTCAAACTTCCTACCTACAAGGAGTTCACCGGCATCAAGCCGGACCTGCCCGGCGACACGGACGGCCTGCAGCCGGGTTTCCTGGCGATGCCGTCCGACGCGGTCGCCTCCACCGAGAAAGCGCCGCTGTCCAGCGACGTCACCGCACTCAGCGAGACCTTCACCACGCCACCGCCGGGAATGGGATCGAACCCGTTCTGGCAGCGGCTGAACGGCGAACTGGGCGGCAAGCTGCAGATCACCATCGGCACCGATCCGGGCTATCCGGAGAAGTTCGCGACGATCCTGGCCAGTGATGATCTTCCGGACATGATGTGGCTGCCGCCGAACCAGGGCATTCCCAATGTCGGTCCGATGTTGGAGGCGAAGTTCGCCGACCTGACCTCGCACCTGTCCGGTGATGCGGTGCTGGAGTATCCCAACCTGGCTGCCCTGAAGCCCGACTCCTGGCGGACCGCGGTGGTGAACGGCAAGATCTGGGGCGCACCGATCCCCAGTACACCGTTCGGGCAGGTGATGATCGGGCATCCGAAGCTGTGGGACAAGGTCGGTGGGTTCAGCTTCGACAGTGCCGACGACTTCCTGGCCAAGGCCAAGGAACTGACCGATCCCAAGAACAAGGTGTACGCGCTCGAACCCGCCTACATCAACATGATGCACATGTTCGGCGAGTGGTTCGGCGCACCGACCGGGTGGCGGGTCAACAAGGACCGGACGTTGACCAACATCTACGAGACCGACGAATACTTCGCCGCCCTCGAATTCGGTGCCAAGGTGTTCGCCGCCGGCTGCTTCTACCCCGACGCCAACCTGCCGGATGCCCGGCCGAAGGTGGCTCAGGGCAGTATCGCTGCCTACGTGTCGGTCGGCCCGACCGGCATCAACGAACTGCGCCAGTTCGACAAGACACTGCAGGGTGTCGGGTTGGTGCCCTTCGGCTGGGACGGCAAGAGCGAGCCGAACTACGATATGGGCTATGGAACCGTCGGGTTCACGCCGTTCAAGAAGGCGGACGAGGCCCGGATCAAAGAGTTGTTGTCCTTGATCAACTGGCTGTCCGCACCGTTCGGGACGAAGGAGTATCTGCAGAAGAACTACGGCACGGAGGGCAAGGACTTCACCTTCGACTCCCACGGCAACGCCAATCTCACCAAGACCGGTACGACGAACGCCCCGGGCCTGGTGAGTGCGCTGCAGATCATGAGCTCCTCGGAGTCGGTGATCTATTCGACCCAGTACGCCGATGACACCAAGAAGATCTACGCGCTGGAGAAGGAGTTGCTGAAGCATGCCCATCGCAACCCGACGGCCGGCACCTACTCCGACACCAACTCCAAGAAGGGTGCCAAGCTCAGCCAGCAGATCACCGATGCCGTCACCGATGTGGTGACCGGCCGCAAGAAGCCGGACACCTTCAAAGAGGCGGTCAAGCGGTGGCGCAACGGGGGCGGCGACAAGATCAGGGAGGAGTATCAGAAGGTGCTCGCTAAGGACGTCACTGCCGATGGCTCCTGACCAGCCGAAGGATCCGGTCGTCGCGCCGTCCGATTCCGTGGCTCCCGGCGTCGCCTCACCACAGACTCCGCCGGTCGTCGTCGGCCGTCCGACATTGCGGATGGTCGCCGACCTCGCCGGTGTCTCGACCGCGACGGTCTCCTACGTGCTGTCCGGCCGAGCGCGGGGTAGTGCCCGGGTGTCGGAGGCGACCGTCGGACGGGTGCGCGAGGCCGCGCAGCAACTGCAGTACCGACCCAACCAGGCCGCGCGGACGATGCGGACCGGCCGCACCAACGTCGTACTTCTGTCGCTGACGATGCTGTCCGACCCGTGGTCGCAGGCAATGGCCGACGCGGTCAGCGCGGCGGTCACGCCGGCCGGCCTGACCGCACTGATCCTGGCCGACGGCGACTGGCAGGCCACCCTCGATCGGCAGAAGGCCGACGCCGTGTTCGTCGACGGGATCGAGCCCGGCGACGTGACCGAGATCCGCCGGCTCGTCGAACGTGGTGACCGGATCGTCGTCTTCGACGACACCCTGGAACCGGACGGATTCGATGTCGTCCGGTCGCCGGCGATCGGAGGTTGTCGACTGGCGGTCCGGCACCTCTTGGAACACCATCAGCGGATCGGCTGCCTGGCGGTGGAATCGAACCGGCCGCGGAGTCCCCGGTTGCAGGTCTACTACGACGAACTGGCCGCGGCAGGCGTAGCCGTCGGCGAGCACGACGTCGAGACCTTCGAACGCGACGCGGCCAGCGCGTACGAAGCGGCGACCAGGATGCTCGAGCGGGACGACCGGCCGACCGCCATCTACGCGGTCAGCGACTTCGCCGCGATCAGTGCGATCCGTGCCGCCCACCGGCTCGGGATCAGGGTGCCCGACGACGTCGCCGTGATCGGCGTCGGGAACACCCTCGAAGGAGAACGCACCCGGCCGACGTTGTCCACCGTCGGTCCGACGGACTTCTACTCGCGGGTCGCCCGGATCATCGCCGATCGTGCGACGGGCACCGATACCGGGCCCGGGCGGCTGTACGAGTTCGACTGGTCGCTGTTCGTCCGCGAGTCGACCGCCGTCTGACCGCTCTGTCCGATGGCCGGACTCAGATGATCGGGGGCTGACCGAGCCGGGCCAGCTTGGCGACGGTCCGCCAATGCATCGGGTCGCGATCACCCGGCGAGGTGCGCCACCCCTCCTGCCACCCCGACACCCAGGACTTCACCGACTCCCAGTCCCGCGCATTGCGGGCCAGCGAGATCGCGGTCCAGATCCCTACGTACACAGGGATCAGCGGCACCGGCAGATTGCGCCGCGCCACCCAGACCCGGTTTCTGGCGTTGAGCCGGAGGTAGTAGGCGTGCCGTCCCGGCGGCAGGGCCGGATGGTGCACCGTCAGCGAAGCCTCGTACCAGGCGTCCCAGCCGCGATCGCGCATCCGCCAGCAGACGTCGACGCCCTCATGACCGTGGAAGAAGTTGCCCGGGAAACCACCGACCGATTCCCAGGCCGTACGGCGGTAGAGCGTGACGCCCTCGGGGCAGGTGAAGGCCGGGCCCGATTCGTTCGGGTCACCGACGTGGGCACGGGGCACCCACCGCCGCAACGTGGTGCCGTTGGCGTCGGACAGCCGGGGTGCCAGCAGACCCAGCTTGGGCCAGCGTTCGAAGATCACCATCGCCTTGCCGAGGAAGTCGGCGTCGGGCAGCCAGGCATCGTCGTCGAGGAACATGAACACCTCGCTGCGGACCCGGGAGGCGGCGTAGTTACGGCCGCCCGGGGACCCGAGATTCTCCTCCACGCCCTCGACCCGGACACCCTCCGGGAGCCCCTCCGGCTGCCAGCCCATGCCGACGCAGAAGACCTCGAAGGAGTCGTACTTCTGGGCCAGGGCGCTGCGCAGACAGCGATCGAGCTCTTCCGGGCGGTCGCCCATGGACAGCACGACGATGCTGACCCGGGGCGCTGTATTCATGCTGTTCACCATAAGGGCACCAGGGCGTCGGGTACGGGTCACTTGGCGGTTAGCGACCAAAGACTCAGAGAATTGTCAGAGCAATCTTGATTCCTGGACTCCGGACCCGACGGCGACCTTCAGAGCACGGAGCCGAGGACGACACCGACGGCGAGTAGCGCGGCCGACAACAGGTCGGCGAAACCGGCGGCCTTCAGCGGCCCGATCAGGTCGCGTCCGGTCGCGCCGCGGAGCACCACCAGCACCTGTGGCACGAGATAGCCGATCCCGAGCAGGGCGAGCAGCGCCCACCAGGTGCTCAGCGCGGCGGCGATCAGATATCCGACGGCCGCGGCGGCGACCAGGGCAGCGAAGAACACCCGGGTCGGGCGATCGCCCATCCTGGTGGCCAGGGTCCGCTTGCCCGAGGCGGTGTCACCGCCGATGTCGCGCAGGTTGTTGGAGACCAGGACCGCGACCGCCAACAGCCCGATCGCGACTGCGACCGGGATGCTGGCCGCGTCGATCCGGCGGAGCTGAACCACCGTCGTCCCGAGCACCGCGACCAGTCCGAAGAAGACGAAGACGAACACCTCGCCGAGGCCCCGATAGCCGTACGGGCGTTTGCCGCCGGTGTAGTACCAGGCCGCCAGGATCGCCGCGGCGCCGACCGGCAGCAGCCACCACTGCCGCGACATCACCACCAGCACCAGACCGAGCACGCCGGCGAAACCGAAACAGCCGAACGCGGCTCGTTTGACCAGCACCGGCCGGGCCACCCCGGAGCCGACCAGCCGCATCGGACCGACCCGGTGGGTGTCGGTGCCGCGGATGCCGTCGGAGTAGTCGTTGGCGAAGTTGACCCCGATCTGCAGGGCGATGCTGACCAGCAGTGCGAGCACCGCCGGCAGTGCTGCGAAACCGCCGGCGGCGTACGCGGTGGCCGAGCCGGCGATCACCGGCGCCACCGAGATCGGCAGCGTACGGGGCCGGGCGCCGGACAGCCATTGGGCGAAGCTCGGCATCCCCGGTGCCCCGGGTGCGGTGGTGTCCGGACTCATCGGACGGTCGCCTCCGATCGGGTGGCACTCCCGATCGCGTCGGCGAGCAACCGCTGCCGATCGATCTTGCCGCTGGAGGTGCGCGGCAGCCGCGCCATCATGATCAACTCCCTGGGCCGTTCGTGCCGGGCCACGCGCCCGGTGAGGAAATCCTGCAACGCCGCGAGGTCGGCCGGTGCACCGGGTTGTGGCCGACCGACCTGTTCGGCGCAGCAGACCAGCCGGCTGCCCCACTCCTCGTCGGGTACGCCGATCATCGCGAGCTCGCCGCCGACCAGCGCCGGCCAGTCCCGCGCGGCGCGTTCGACCGCCGCCAGGTCGATCTTCAGCCCGCCGCTGATGATCACGTCGTCGAAGCGGCCCAGCACCTCCAGTCGATCACCGACGATGCGGCCGCGGTCGTTGGTCCGGACGGCCACTCCCGAACCGGTCGAAGGACTGGTCAGGGTCGTGCCCGTCAGCTCGGGCTGCAGCCGGTAGCCGGAGAACACGGTCGGGCCGCCGAGCAGCACCCGGCCGACACCATCGGCATCGGGATCGGCCAGGCTGATCGTGACCCCCTGCAGCGGCACGCCGTCGTAGACGCAGCCGCCGCAGGTCTCACTCATCCCGTAGGTCGTGACCACGTCGATGTCGGCCTCGGCGGCCCGTCGCAGCAGATCCGGGCGGGCCGCGGCGCCGCCCAGCAGGACGGCGTCGACCCGGCTCAGCGCCGCCGACAGATCCGGATCGTCCAACGCGCGGGCGAGTTGGGTCGGCACCAGCGACAGGTAGCTGCGGCCGATGTCGTCGGCGGCCAGCACGCGAGCCAGGCCGGACAGGTCCGAGCCGACGTCGCTGACACCGACGTCGGCGGCCACGGCCCGGGTGACCACCATCAGACCCGCGACATAGTGCGTCGGCAACGCAAGCAGCCAGTGCCCGGCGCCACCGAGTCGTGCATGGGTGGCGGCAGCCGAGGCACTGATCGCGCTCCGGGACAGCACCACGCCCTTGGGGGTCCCGGTCGAACCGGAGGTGGAAACGATCACCGCGGCGTCGGGCTCGGTGACCGGTCGGTCCGGACGCAGCATGGTCCGCACCCGGGACGCCTCGGCCGGGTCGGCAGGCAGTGGTGCGATCGGCTGTCCGCCAGCCATTGCCGCGGCAACGGCCTCGGTCACCACGGCCAGGTCGCTGCCGGGTGGCAGGAGTCGCAGGGCTTCGGGATGCACCCCGACAGTCTGCCGCGCCGACCCTCGAACCCGGAATCGAGCCGGCCCCTACACTGACCTGCGTGTCCGCAGTCGCCCGTATCGCCAGCTACGCGATCGGCATGCGGAATCGCTTCCGCGGGATCACCGAGCGACGCGGGATGGTCTGGCGGGGCCCTGCAGGCTGGGCCGAGTGGAGCCCGTTCGAGGACTACGCCGGCGACGAGCTGGTGCCCTGGCTGAGAGCCGCCCGGGAGATGGCGACCGAGCCGTGGCCGACCCCGGTCCGGGACAGGATCCCGGTGAACTGCACCATTCCGGTGGTGGAGCCGCAGGTCGCCTACCGGATGGCGGCCGAGTCCGGCTGCGGGACGGCCAAGATCAAGGTCGCCGAGCCGGGTCAGTCGCCCGGAGATGATCTTGCCCGGGTGGCGGCCGTCCGGGCCGCGCTCGGAGACGGCGGCAGGATCCGAGTGGACGCCAACGGCGGCTGGGATGTCGACGAGGCCTATGCGGCCCTGCGAGATCTGAACGCCTTCGACCTGGAGTACGCCGAGCAGCCCTGTGCGACCACCGAGGAACTGGCCGCGCTGCGCGGACGGCTCCGAGCCGGCGGGACACCGATCCCGATCGCGGCCGACGAATCGATCCGACGGGCCACGGATCCCTACCGGGTGGCCGAGCTCGAGGCCGCAGACCTCGCCGTCCTCAAGGTGCAGCCGCTCGGTGGTGTCCGGGCCTGTCTGGAGATCGCCGCCGGGATCGGGATGCCGGTGGTGGTGTCCAGTGCGGTCGAGACCAGCATCGGGATCCGGGCCGGCGTCGCCCTGGCCGCAGCGCTGCCGGAGTTGCCGTACGCCTGCGGGCTGAACACCATCCGGCTGCTGAAAGATGATCTTGGCCGGCCATCGCTGGTGGCCGAGCAGGGCGTCCTGCCGGTCGACGACCTGGTGGTGGACGACGATGCGGTGCGTCGCTGTGCTGCCGCCGAGGATGATCATCGGCGCTGGTCGGCGCGACTGGGTGAAACGTTGGCGTCGGCCGGTCTCAGTGAAGATGATCTTGCTGTGCAGGGGGTTCGATGAGTTCGACGGCGTGTGCCCAGGTCGTGGTGGAGGAGTTGATCTCCTTCGGCGTCCGGGAGGCCGTGCTGGCGCCGGGTTCGCGGGACGCGCCGCTGGCCTATGAACTGTTCGAGGCCGACAAGATCGGCCTGCTCCGGTTGCATGTCCGGATCGACGAACGCAGCGCCGCCTTCACCGCGCTCGGAATGGCGAAGGCGTCCGGGCTGCCGGTGCCGGTGATCACCACCTCCGGGACCGCGGCCGGCAATCTGCATCCGGCGGTGATGGAGGCCTGGCATTCCCGGATCCCGTTGATCGCGATCACGGCCGACCGACCGCTGTCCATGATCGACACCGGAGCCAATCAGACCACCCGGCAGCGCGGCCTGTTCGCCGGACACGTGCGGTCCGAGGTGCAGGTGACCAGCAGCGAATCCAGCCCGCGGGCGTGGCGCTTCGCCATCCAACGCGCGCTGGTGGCAGCATCCGGCCGGCGCAGCATGATCGGCGGGCCGGCCCACATCAACATCGCCTTCGACGAACCGCTCGTCCCGGAGCCGATCGATCGACCCGAGGAGGACTTCCGACAGATCGATCCGGTTGCGGTGTCGGTCGCGCCGACCGTGCTGCCGTCTGCGCCGCAGACGGTGATCATCGCCGGTGACCTGCCACCGGAGGAGGGACACCGGATCGCCCACCTGGCCGAACGGGCCGCGATCCCGTTGCTTGCCGAGCCGTCCAGCAACGCCCGGCGTGGACCGGCGGCGATCGGCAGCTACCGGCTGCTGCTGCAGTCGAGCCTCACCGACGACATCGAACGGGTGGTCGTGGTCGGGCATCCGACGCTGTCCCGCCCGGTGTCGGCCCTGATGCGCCGGCCGGACCTGGAGCTGATCGTCGTCGACGGAAGTCCGGAGTGGGCCGACCCGGCGATGAACGCCGACCGGGTGTTGGGCGGCATCAGCTTCGACGACAGCGAGGACCGGGGCGGTGTGCAGGACGGCGACTGGCTGTCCCGGTGGCAACAGGCCGACCATGCACTGCGTCCGAAGATCGACGAACTGATCACCACGACAGCGGCCGACGGCGAGTCGATCACCGGCCCGACGCTGGCTGCGACCCTGTGGCGAGCTCTCGGCGAGGACGACCAGTTGTTCGTCGGATCGTCCAACCCGGTCCGTGATCTTGATCTCGCACCGATCGGACCGACGGTCCCGCAGACCTACGCCAACCGGGGGCTGGCCGGGATCGACGGAGCACTGTCGACCGCGGCCGGGATCGCGCTGGCCTCGGACCGGCCGACGCACGCGCTGGTCGGTGATCTGACCTTCCTGCATGACGCCGGTGGGTTGATCGTCCCGACCGCCGAACCCAGGCCAGGGCTACGGATCGTCGTCGCCAACGACGACGGGGGAAGCATCTTCGCCACGCTGGAACAGGGCCACCCGGCCCAGATGGGTGCGTTCGAACGGGTCTTCGGCGTCGGTCACGGGACCGACCTGTCGGGACTGGCCGCCGCGGTCGGTGCGGGCTACCTCAAGATCAACTCGGTCGACCAGCTGACGGCGGCCCTGCGGCAGCCGCCGAGCGGGATCGAGGTGCTCGACGTCATCGTGGACCGGCGCCATCGTCGTACTCTCGATCAGCAGCTCAACGGGCTCGCAGCCACGCTCTGACGACCGCGGTGGCGATCACGTCGTCCTCGTTGTACTGCAGCACCCTGGTCCGAGCCAGTTCTCGTTGCTCGGCGGACTCGGCGTGCACCGCGTCGATGAACCAGCGCGTCGAATTCAACCCTCCGGCGTCGTCATCGCGCCAGTTGAATCCGGCGGCGAGTGTTGCGACCGGCTTCAGGCCGATGCCGTCGACGCCGAAGAAGTTTTCCTTGATCACCGGGAACAGATCGCAGAACGAGGTCGCCGCGAACTCCAGCGCCCAGCCGAAGATCGGCTCGTCCGGGTGGGCCTCGGCGAGCCGCCGCAGGGCCGCCACCTCGAAGCCGCTGTAGTGGTAGACCCGGACGCTCTCCTCGCCCTCGGCCTGCTCCCGCAGCCAGCTCAGCGCACGGACGGCGAGCTGTCGCTCGGTGTCGGCGTCCGGGTCGGAGAAGTCGACGAACGGCTGGTACGCACCGTCGGTCGATCCGCCCTGATGCGTCCGGAATCCCCACAGATAAATGGATCCCTCGGCGGTGGTCTCGATGTCGAAGTCGATCTCGATCGCTGCGCCGGGCACGTCGATCGGACCGCTGGTGATCCGTTCGAAGTGGACGCCGTCGATGATCAGACTGGCCCGATGTGCGGCCCGTCGCAGTCGTTCCTCCGCGCCGGCCCGATGGGTCACCTCCGGCAGATACCACTCCAGGAGTTGATCAAGGTCGACGCCGGCCAGATCGCTGACGGTGGAGATCCCGCGGGATCGCAGGGTGGCGATCTCCCGGACGTCCAGCGCGCCCTTGCCGATCCGCAGGCTGACGTCGTCGTCGGGCAACTGGGACCGGCAGTGATCCCACCACTGGCAGCGGGAACACTCGTCGGTGACGATCGGCTGCACCAGTAACCGCGGGCTGGCGCCGTTGTGTCCCTGTTGGGCCGCGGCGGTGGCGACGTCCACCCGGAACGCGTGCTCGTGGTCGTAGCGGACCAGCGCACTGCGCGCGGTCCAACCCGACGGGCCGGTCCGGGAGAAGGTCCGCAGCAGCGGCTCGTCCAGATCCATCCAGGTGATCAGATCCTCCGCGCTCCAGTCGTCGGTGCCGACCAGACCCGCGTACGGCCGGCCGGGTGCGTCCCAGCCGAGGTCGATCAGCATCCGGTGGTAGTGCGCCAGCTGGATCAGATCCGCCTCCCGCGAACCGGTCCGGAATCCGTACCCGTCGATTTCGTCGGCATGCTCGGGTGCCGGTGCGGTGAACGGGCTGACCAGGACAGAGGTGTTCGGACGACGGACCGTGGTCGGCCGCTTCCGCTCGTGGATCTTGTGCATCTTGATCTCGAGCACGTGGTAGCCGGGCCGGCCGTCGGCGCGATCTGCTCCCCGGATCAGCACGTCGGGGCGACCGACCCGATGGTGATCAGGATCACGCGGCAGCAGACCGCCGATGATCAACTCCGCGCCCGAGGCTGCCGCTTCGGCGCAGGCACCGGACTGGATGTGGGCCGGCAACTCGTCGGCCAGGCGAAGGTCGATCACCTGACCACCGGCGGCACCGACCAACCGATTGATCACCGCGTCGCGGAACTGCTCGCCGCCCTCGAAGAGCTCGGTGAGCGCCTCGTCGGGCTCCCGGATCGGCGCCTGGATCGTCGGGTCGAACGCGTTGTGGGTCTTCACCGCACAGCTGCGGGCTGCGTACGCTCCCAGGACGATCATGGGAACCCAGCCTGCCATGGCCCACCCACACTGCCCGGTACCCGGTGACTGCTGACGCCGACGAGACCGGCGGGCGCGGCGTGAGAGACTGGGAGGCACTATGGCGAAACGCGGCGAAGTCGTTCTGAAGGTGTCGGGGCTCCGGCGTGCTTTCGGTCCGGTCACCATTCTGGACAAGTTCAATCTCGAGGTCCGTGCCGGCGAGGCGGTGGCGCTGACCGGCCGCAACGGTGCCGGTAAGTCGACCCTGCTGCGCTGCCTGGTCGGTGCCGACAAGCCGGATGACGGCTCGATCACCGTCTGCGGCACCGAGTTGTCCGAGACAGCTCCGGAGATTCGCCGCGACATGGCCACCGTGATCGACGACCTGGACTTCTTCCCCGACCTCAGCGTGGTCGAACATCTCGATCTGCTGGCCCGGGCCCACGGCCTCGGCGAGCCCGAGCCGGTGGTCGACGAGATCCTGCACGAGGTGCAACTGATTCCGCAGTCCGGTCAGCTGCCGGGGACGCTGTCGTCGGGTCAGCGGCGCCGGCTGGCATTGGCCACTGCGTTCGTCCGCCCGCGCAAGCTGCTGATCCTGGACGAGCCGGAGCAGCGGCTGGATACCGAGGGCATCAAGTGGCTGTCCGGGCGGCTCGCCGAGGAGCGGAACAACGGCCTGGCGATCGTGTTCGCCAGTCACGAGCCGACGCTGGTCAACTCGGTCGCGACCCGAATCCTGCATCTGGGTGCGGCCCGAGCCGAGGCCGGTGCGCCGACCGGGCAGAGCCTGGCCGAGCCGTCGCTGCAGGCCGGCGCCGCCGACCCGGCGCTGGTCGAACAGGTCGGGGCCGGCGCGCCGCAGCAGACCCAGACCCAGCAGCCGAAGAAGAAGCCGAAGCCGAGCCAGGGCCGCAAGAAGCAGCAGAACCGGCCGAAGTCACCCTCGGAGAACCGCAACCGATGAGCGCTGCCGACTTTCCCGTGACCCCGACGGGCGGCACCGAGAACGCCGGGCCGTCCCGTCGTGCGCCGCTGACCGCCGACCATCCGGCGACGGCCAAAGAGCTCAAGGACATGATCCGCGACTGGCGGACGGGACGAGCCACCCGTTCGCTGGGCGAGGCGATCTCCGACGGCTATATCGCAGTCTTCGGATTCCTGTTGGTCGGCGGCATGATCGCCAACGTCGTCGTCCAGGCCCAGAGCGTGGTGTCCCAGTGTGACCAGGACGCCTGCCTGTCGGCACGTGGTCTGTTGCCCTGGGCCGCGTTCGCCGTGTCGGTCGCCGCTGCCTTGGTGTTGAGCCGATTGTTCGGGCCGGTGCTCGCCTCGGCGGCGGAGGGCTTCTGGCTGCTGGACGCGCCGGTCCGGCGGGCCCGCTTGCTGGCGCCGCGACTGATCGGCATCACCGTCGCCGGTCTGGTCGCCGGTGCCGGGATCGGTGCGCTGGTTTCGGCCCTGACCGGTTCGCCGGCGCTGGAGATCGGTGTCTGGGCGGCAGCCACCGGGCTGGCGGCGGCGGCGGCGATCTCCTTCGCCGCAGCCGAACAAGGCGTCGAACGGCATCTGCTCACCCGGGCACTGAGCTATCTGTTCGGTCTGGTCGGGTTCGCCGCCCTGCTCGCGGTGATCGCGGTCGCGGCCGGCTGGATCGACCTGACCGTCGACACCACCCGTGGGACCGAGATCGGATTGGCCGTGGTCGCCGTCGTGGTGGTCGTGCTGGTCGTCTCGATCCTGCTTTCCCAGCTGCGGTTGAGCCGGATCAGGCGGTCCCGGTTGATGAGCGGCGGCGCGCTGGTCAGCGGTCTGTCGGGAGCCTTCTTCGCCCTCGATTTCGGTCTGATCCGCGACATCGTGGTGGACCGGCGGGCGATGGAGATCGGGCACGTCAAGTCCAAGCAGGGTCGCGGTGTCGGCCTGCAGCCGCTGATCTGGCGGGAGGCACAGCGGCTCGCGCGCAGCCCGCAGCCTCTGCTGTGGGTCGCGCTCAGCCTGGTGGTGCCGTATGCGGCCGAAGCGCTGGGGATGGGTGTGGTGATGCCGATCTTCTCCGCGCTGGTGCTGTTCGGTGCGCTGATCCCGATGCTGAACGGGCTGCGGGTGCTGACCCGGACCGGTGGTCTGGCCCGCTGCATGCCGTTCCCGACCAAAGCGATCAAGCGCGCGGTGGTCGCTGTTCCGGCCGTGATCACGGTGCTGTGGGTTGCTGCGGCGGTGCCGGCCTTTCTCGGCTTCGGTTCCGGCGGGATCCACCATCCGCCCTCGACCGCCGTGCTGATGGCGTTGGCCACCGGGGCAGCCGGGTTCCTCGGCGCCGTCCGCTGGACCACCGGTAAGCCCCCGAACTTCGGTGGTCCGGCGGTCGCCAGTCAGTTCGGTGCGATTCCGCCGGGCCTCTTCATCGGCCTGATCCGCGGCTTCGACATGTGCCTGCTGATCACCGCCCCGCTGCTGCTCGGGCTGTCCCCGATGATCGCGCTCGGTATCGCCGCCGTCGTCGCGCTGGTGCTGCTCACCCTCGACTGGGACGCCATGAAGGCCCAGGCCGAGGCCCAGCAGAAGCTCGCCAACGAGGAACGCCAGAAGCGCGCCGCCGGTCGCTGACCGTTCAGCCCGACGGTGCCAGGGCCTGCCCGAGTACCGGGCGGGGAACCCCACCGCCGGTTCGCGTGCAGCATCCGTTCCTTTGGAAAGTCAGCGATCGTCGCCCGATCCACTGAGGGCTGCGCGCCGCTGTCGGTCGGCGAGCTTGTCGATGTTTCGCTGGGCGACATCATCGAGCGAGTAGCCCAGGAAGTTCGCCAGCACCGCCAGATACCACATCACGTCACCGAGCTCGGCCACCATGCTCTCGCGGTCAGTCTGTTCCAGCACGCTGTCCTTGTCGCGGACCAGCTTCTTCACCTTCTCGGCGACCTCGCCTGCCTCGCCCACCAGGCCGAGGACCAGGTGCATGAATTCATCCGGCGCATCCTTGTCCCGGGCGGTTCGTAGCGCGGCCTGTTGGTAATCGTGTAGCTCCACGGCTCCGACCGTAGCGGCGAGCAATCCCGCGGCCGGGACGCCCCGGCCGAACGATCTGTCGATACGTGGCCGGTTTCGACAGCAGGACTGTCGGACCTGCCCGGCATCCTCTCGTCCCAGTGGCGAAGGGGGAGAGATGACAGACACCGATGCGGTGGTCCTGGAGTTGGAATCGGTCCTGCGGGCGCGCTCTGCGATGTTGGTCGCAGCCCGACCGGGCGAGTGCGTGTTCTGCTACGTGGCGCGGATGGTCAACGAGTTCGGTTGCGACACGACTCTGCGGTGGGCGACCGGTTATCGTGATCGGTGGGCGCCCCGCGCCACCGGCCTGGCCAATCGGCTGGGCAGCGTCGGTGGATACTGCGACTGCGAGATCTTCTTGAACGGTTACACCCTGGTCGATGCCGTCCTCGTTCCTCGACCGCTCTTCCCTGGCCTGACCGCGCAACAGCTCGCGCTCTATGGCTACGACGATCCGGCCGAGGCGACCGAGCTGGCGGCTCCCGACATCCCACCGCCCTGTGGCACCGTTCGACGTGGGTCGACCCAACCCTGCTCCAACTGGCGCCACTACCGTCGCGGCGAGTGAAGCTACCGATAGTTTTGTAGCGCCGGATGGGGATGCATCGGTTCAATCCGCCGGTTCGCGTCATCTGGCGCCACAAATTTGTCGGAGAGTGGTCGACGCCTCTGACCGAGTGTAGGAGCCGGCTGGCCGGCCGATGTTGATCATCGGAGCATCGGCGGTTTTCTGCCAGCAGCGAAAGCCTGCGGTCGACCGACGATCCCGGCGTTAGCGTTGAGGTCGAGACGGCCCGGCGGCGGGCCGATCGACAAACAGCCCTGGTGAGCGGAGACCCCGATGACCGAACCGGCCCCGATGTCCGAACCGACTCGTGACGATGCCGAGACGCGGCCGGCGGCCGATCGGGCGACCGGCGATGTCGTTCCGCTGCGCCGTCCGGCACGCCGCGATGATCGTCAACAGCGCGAACCCGAGCCGTTGCTGCGGGACGTGCTGGGCCGAGTGATCCGGAGGGCCCGCCAGCAGCAGCGGCGGACGTTGGCCGACGTCGCGGAGGTCGCCGGCGTGTCGATCCCGTATCTGTCGGAGATCGAACGCGGCCGCAAGGAGCCGTCCTCGGAGATGCTCGGTGCGGTCTGCCGGGCGCTCGATCTTGATCTTGTCGATCTGCTGTCCAACAGCTACATCGAGCTGATCGGACAGCGGGTCGAGGCGCCGCGGCCGCGGGTGCTGCGTGGCCGTTCGATCGGCCGCTCGACCGGGCACGGCCCCTCGGACGTGTTGGCCCTGGCTGCCTGAACACCGAACGGGATCGGGACTGGCACCCGCCGCCGGGTGGCGCTACGGTCACCTGCATGCCACGACCTCGGTCAGCGACGTCGCCGGGCCGGCCGACGATGGCGACCATTGCCCGTGAGGCCGGCGTCTCGGTGCCGACGGTGTCCAAGGTGCTGAACGGATGGAGTGAGGTCGCGCCGCAGACCAGGCTCCGGGTCGAGCAACTGCTCGACGAACGTGGCTACGTACGGCGTCGGGGAGATCGTTCCGGTGCGTCGCACAGCCTGGTCGAGGTGGTCATCGATTCCCTCGACAACTCCTGGGCGGCGGCCCTGCTGGCCGGCGTCGAGGCCGCCTGTCACGACCGCAATCTCGGCGTGGCGGTGACGGTCGCCCGGGACAGCGGCCGGCCCGGCGGCGACTGGGTGGACAAGATCATCGCCCGCGGTTCACGCGGCGTGATCGGCGCCCTGGTCCAGCTCGGCGCCGTCCAGCGGCGCAAACTGGAACGGGCCGCGATCCCTTGTGTGATGGTCGATCCGGTCGCCACCCCCGAAGACACCGTCTACTCCGTCGGAGCCACCAACTGGGCCGGCGGCCGTACCGCGGCCGAGCATCTGATCGAGCTCGGCCATCGCCGGATCGGTGTGCTCGCCGGTCCGGAGGACCTGCTCTGCAACCGAGCCCGGGTCGCCGGCTATCGCGCCGCGATGGACCGCGCCGACTTGGAGGTCCCCGACGGCTACGTCCGCTACGGCGCCGACTTCAGCACCTACACCGGCCGCGATCTGACTGCGGAGTTCCTGGACCTGGATCAGCCGCCGACGGCGTTGTTCATCGGCGCCGACACCCTTGCTCTGGGCGCCTACCGGACCATCGGTGAACGCCGGCTGACGATACCCGCCGACCTCAGCATCGTCGGCTTCGACGACCGGCCGGAATCGCATTGGGTCTCGCCCCGGCTCACCACCGTGCGGCAGCCGGTGGAGGAGATGGCGGTGGCCGCGCTGGACCTGCTCGCGCAGTTGATCCGAGGTCGCCAGCCGCGATCGCGGCGGGTCGAACTGGCGACCATCCTGCTGGAACGGGAGAGCACCGGCGTCCCGCGTCCGGACCGGAACCGGTAGCTGCGGCGGGCCGAAATCTTTCGGCTCGTGTGTCGTGGAAACAAACCCGCGCCGGCATTGACCGGCGTTTGTCGGCGTCCCTAGATTTGCAGCCAATCAGCCCGCCCGTTGCGTGGGCAGTGCTCTCCTCAAGATCCAATGCTGTGTCATCCGGAGGCTCTGTGAGCAGTATTTCGCGCCGAAAGTTTCTTGGCGCCGGTCTCGGCGCCAGCGCCGCGCTGGGCTTGGCCGGCTGTGGCCGTGGTTATGCCAGTGGTGTGGTGACGCCGCGTGAGGACACGGTCAACATCCTCAGCAAGGACACCCAACTCGTCCGCAACTTCAACGTGTTCTCCCCGTCCAATCACGCTGGACCGTCCAACGGGCTGATCTTCGAACAGATCGTCCGGCTGGACACCTTCGACGGCGCCAGCATCAAACCGTGGCTGGCCTCGTCCTGGGAGTTCGCCGACGGTGGCCGGGAGTTGATCTTCACCGTACGCGACGGGTTGACCTTCTCCGACGGCCGTCCGGTGACCGCCGACGACTTCGCCTACAGCATGCAGTTGCCGCTGAAGTATCCCGAACTGAACTCCTCCGGAGCCGGCTACAGCGGCGTCACCAAGATCAACGACCGGCAGGTGAAGTTGATCTTCGAGGAGCCGTCCTATCAGAACCTGGTCAACTGCACCGAGATCGTCGTCGTTCCCCGTCACCAATGGGAGAAACATGATCCGCGGACCTGGACCGCGCCGGACCCGATCGGAACCGGGCCGTCGCTGTTGGCCGGCTTCTCCAGCCAGCAGTTCCTCTTCAAGAGCAGGAAGAACTACTGGGCAGGGCCGTTGCCGATGCCGTACGTCCGGTTCCCGACCGCCAGTGAGGACTCGGCCAAACTGCTGATGGTCGACGGTCAGCTCGACCTGTCAACGATCGCCTGGCCCGGCGGCACCAAGCACTACGTCGACCGGGATCCGTCCAGCTACTCCTACGCGCCCCGGCCCAGCGGCGGCTCCGAAGGCATCGTTTTCAACCTGACCAAGGCGCCGTGGAACGACGTCCATGTCCGCCGGGCGTTGTCGATGACGATCGACCGGAAAGTGGTCTCCGATGTGCTGGCCGACGGTCAGCAACCGATGACGATCACCAATCTGGACGACGACATCTATCGCGACTGGTTGCTGCCGGAGTATGCCGGCAAGGTGCAGCCGCTGGACGTCGACGGCGCACGTCGCGAGCTGGCGGCGGGCGGTTGGAAGATCAAGAACGGCAGGCTGAGCAAGGACGGTAAGTCCTATCCGGTGAACTTCCGATTCATCACCGATTACCCGGCCTGGCACATCGAGACCGCCGTGGTGGCCGATCAATGGCAGCGCTATCTCGGGCTCGACGTCAACCTGATCGCACAGCCGGGGGCGACCTACAACGGCAAGGTCAATTCCGGCGACTTCGACGTCGCCTACTGGTTCTGCGGCAATGCCAACGGCGTCTACCAGGCCTATTACTCGTTGATCGATCCGAGCCTTGCCGTCCCGATCGGAAAGGTCGCTGTCGGTAACCCCGGGCGTTGGAAGGACCCGGAGACCAAGCGGCTGATGGCCATTATGCGTGGCACCGATGACGAAGCCGTGCTGCACAAGGTCGGGCGACGCATGCAACGAATTGTCGTCGAACAGGTGCCGTTCATCCCGGTGCTGTCCGGTGGCATCTGGAACGCGATCAACAAGACCTACTGGGGCAACTGGCCGATCTCCGACAACGCACCGTTGAAGGTCGCCGACAGCACCGCCGACCTGGTGTTGATGTTGCAGAAGCTGCGGAAGGTGGGACAGGCATGACCGACCAAGCGGTCTCCGCAACCCGAGCCGACGCGGTCCCGGGCGAAGCCGGCGCCGGACGACAGCGGCTCGGCGCCTCCGGGCTGACCTTCCTGCTCCGCCGGATCGGCTTCTATCTGATCGCGGCCTGGTCCGCGGTCACCCTGAACTTCCTGATCCCACGGCTGATGCCCGGTTCGCCCGCCGACGCGGTGATCGCTTCGCTGCAACAGAAGGGTGCCCAGCTGACACCGGCGACGGTGGCCTCGATCCAGAAGATCTTCGGCCAACCGGATGCGAATCTGCTGCAGCAGTACGGCGACTATCTCGTCCAGTTGGCGCACTTCGACCTGGGTGTCTCGACCAGTAGCTACCCGAGCCCGGTCAGCGTTCTGATTGGTCAGGCGCTGCCGTGGACGCTGCTGCTGGTCGGCACCACCACGGTCCTCGCATTCCTGATCGGGACCGGCATCGGCATCATCTGCGGTTGGAAGTCCGGAAGCCGGCTGGACAGCATCCTCAGCCCGCTGTCCACCTTCATGGCCGCGGTGCCGTACTTCTGGGTCGCCTTGTTCGCCCTGTGGCTGTTCGGCTTCAAGCTCGGTTGGTTCCCGCTGGCCGGTGGCTACGATCCGAACACGCCGTTCGGCAGCAGCCTGACCTTCTGGGCCTCCACCCTCAAGTACGGTTTCCTGCCCGCCTTCACCGTCGTCATCTCCGCCTCGGGTGGCTGGCTGCTCGGGATGCGGAACATGACGATCACCACCACCGGCGAGGACTACGTGCTGCTGGCTCGGGCCAAGGGGCTGTCGCCGCGCCGGGTGATCTTCAGCTACGCCGCCCGGAACGCTGTCTTGCCGCAGTTCACCAGCTTTGCGTTGGCCATCGGCAGCATCCTCGGCGGCGCCCTGCTGACCGAGACCGTTTTCACCTATCCGGGCGTCGGCTACCTGATGTATCACGCGGTCTCCAACCGGGATTTCCCTGTGATGCAAGGGATCCTGTTGATGACCACGCTCGCCGTCCTGCTGGCCAACTTCATCGCCGACTCGGTCTACGTGCTGTTGGATCCGCGGACCCGGGAACAGGGGGAGTAGGCCATGGTCAAGATCGAGATCCTGCGCAGTTGGAAGGTCCGGGTCGGGCTGGCGATCATCGCCGTGTTCGTGGTCGCCGCTTTCCTCGGCCCGTGGTTCAACCGGGTCGTGCTCGGTTACGACGCGGCCGCCCTGAACTACTTCGCGATCGGTCTGCCGCCGGGCCCGGGCCATCTCCTCGGGACGACCTCGACCGGGCAGGACGTGCTGGCGCAACTGATCGCCGGCAGCCGCAATTCGTTGCTGGTCGGAGTCCTCGCGGCCCTGGTCAGCACGGCACTGTCGATCCTGTTCGGCGTCACCGCCGGCTTCTTCGGCGGCACCGCCGGGATGATCCTGAACTTCATCACCAATCTGTTCATCGTGATGCCGGTGTTCGCACTCACCCTGGTGGTCGCCGGGTATGTGGAAGGAACCGGCCCGGTCGTGATCGCCCTGGTGATCGGCATCTTCGGCTGGGCCGGTGGTGCCCGATCGCTCCGGGCGCAGACCATGAGTCTGCGTAACCGGGACTTCACGATGGCGATGCGGATGCTCGGCGAGAGCAGGCTGCGGTTGATCTTCGTCGAGGTCTTCCCGCAGCTGTCCGGCTGGGTCTCGGCGATGTTCCTGCACGGGGTGATCGGCGGCGTCCTGGCCGAGGCGGGACTGGCGTTCCTCGGGATCTCCGATCCCGGCACGATCAGCTGGGGCACGATGATCCAGAACGCCCAGCAACAGAACGCGATTCTGAACGGACAGCTGTGGTGGTTCATCCCACCGGGGCTCTGCATCGCAGCGATCGGCACCGCCGTCGGATTGATCAACTTCGGCATCGACGAGATCGCCAATCCCAAACTGCGTAGCGCCCGGCGGACCGTGGTCCGCCGGACCCGACGGGCGGCCGCGACCGCCGGACAGGTGACAGCATGACCGAGGACCGAACAGGGATGTCTGAGGATCGAACAGGTCAGCCGTGGGTACTCGACGTCCAGGACCTGACCGTGCAGTATCTCGGTGATCGGCCGGTGACGGCCTGTGCCGAGATCAACCTCCGGTTGGCCCGCGGCGAGATCCTCGGCGTCGCGGGCGAGTCCGGTTCGGGCAAGTCGACCTTGATCACCGCCCTGACCCGGCTGCAGCGTCCGCCGGCCGCGACCACCGGTGGCCGGATCGTGCTCCATGATCAGGATCAGCAGGTCGACCTGGTCGGTCTGGCCGAGGAGGAGTTGCGGCGCTACCGCTGGAACACCGTCTCGATCGTGCTGCAGAGCGCGATGGATGCGTTGAACCCGGTGCTCCGGCTGGGTGCCCAGTTCGCCGACGTGATCCGGGCTCACGAACCGTCGCTGCGTACCGAGGCGGTCCTCGACCGGACCACCGAACTGCTGGCCATGGTCGGAATCCCGGCCAACCGGATCCGCAGCTACCCGCATGAGTTGTCGGGTGGGATGCGGCAACGGGCGATGATCGCGCTCGCCCTGGCCTGCCGTCCGAAGCTGGTGGTGATGGACGAGCCGACCACCGCGGTGGACGTGGTGATGCAACGTCAGATCGTCCGGCAGATCCTGCGGCTGCGACGCAAGCTCGGCTTTGCGGTCGTCTTCGTCACCCACGACCTGTCGCTGCTGCTCGAGCTCGCCGATCGAATCGCGATCATGTATGCCGGTCGGATCGTCGAGATCGGCAGCGCCGAGCAGATCTACCACCGGCCGCGGCATCCCTACACCCGTGGCCTGCGGGACTCCTTCCCACCGTTGCACGCTCCGTTGACCACGTTGACCGGGATCCCCGGAACCCCGCCCAACCTGAGTCGACTGCCGAGCGGGTGTGCCTTTGCGCCACGGTGTCCGGAAGCGATCGACGACTGTCGCTCGACCCGCCCGGTGCTGCGGCAGATCGGTGATCAACAGGCCGCCTGCCATCTGTACGACGACGATCGAGCAGCCGCCGACCGCGATCCTGCGGTGGTCGGTTGATCATGCACAGCGTCAGCACGAGAACCGGACCGACGACTCGGAGAGGAGACCGGCGATGACGACTGTTGATCATCGGACGACCGTGCCCGGTGCGCCGGTCCGCAAACCACCGGTGCTGGAGGCAACCAAGGTCACCAAACACTTCCGGGTCCGCAACGGCACCGGACGTAGCAGTGTCGTGCAGGCCGTCGAGGGCGTCGACCTGGCGTTGCTGCCGGGACGGATCGTCGCGCTGGTGGGCGAGAGCGGCAGCGGCAAGACCACCCTGGCCCGGCTGCTCGCCCGCTTCTACCCGGTGACCGACGGCAACATCCGACTGCGCGGGCTGTCGGTCTCCGGCCGACCCGACAGGGAGTACTTCCGATCGGTGCAGTTGATCTTCCAGGACCCCTTCGGTTCCCTGCATCCGTCACACAAGATCGCCTACAACCTGGAACGCCCGCTCCGGATCCACGGCCATGCCAAGGGCCGGGCGGATGCGCGCCGCCAGGCCGTCGAGTTGCTCGAACGGGTCGGGCTGACACCCGCGGAGGACTATCTGGACAAGCTGCCGTACGAACTTTCCGGCGGGCAACGGCAACGGGTGGTGATCGCCCGCGCGCTGGCGGTGCGGCCGGCGGTGCTGCTCGGCGACGAGCCGATCTCGATGCTGGATGTGTCGATCCGGCTGGACATGCTCAACCTGCTGGCCAAGCTGCGCGACGAAGAGGGCCTCGCGTTGCTCTACATCACCCACGACATCGCCTCGGCCCGCTACCTCAGTGACGACGTCGCGGTGATGTACGCCGGCCAGATGATCGAATCGGGTCCGAAGGACGCCCTGATCCAGCGGCCGATGCATCCCTACACCCGGTTGCTCGTCGACGCATCTCCCGACCCGGGCCGGACCGACCGCAGCCTGCAGTCCGACGCCGACCTCGACGACCTCGATGACGACGACGTGCCGGACGAGCCGCCGAGCCTGGTGGACCCGCCGTCGGGCTGTCGGTTCCACCCGCGCTGTCCGTTCGCGATGGACGAATGCCGTCAGTCACTGCCCGAACAGACTCAGCTCGGCGACGGCCACTGGGTCCGCTGCTGGCTGCATCAGAAGGGTCGTGCCGAGGAGATCTTCGCGGACTGACGCCGGGCCCGGCGAGGATGCCGGTGTGGCCGAGGCCTCGGCGAACAGCTCGGTCACCCGATCCGGTAGGCCTTCACCTCCCGCGGCTGCATGATCTTGTCGACCACGCCGTAACTGATCGCGTCCTCGGGAGTCAGCACCAGATCGCGGTCGGTGTCGTTCTTGATCGTTTCCACCGACTTGCCGGTGTGGGTGCTGAGGATCTCGTTCATCTGGCGCCGCAGCCGGCCCACCTCACGCGCCTGGATCGCCAGATCCGGAATGGTTCCCTCGGCCCCACCGGACGGCTGGTGCAGCAGCACCCGGGAGTGCGGCAGCACCGCACGCTTGCCGGCGGCACCGGCCGCCAACAGCACCGCCGCCGACGAGGCGGCCTGACCGATGCAGACGGTGGAGACGTCGGCGCTGATGTACTGCATCGTGTCGTAGATGCCCATCAGTGCGGTCAGCGAGCCGCCGGGGGAATTGATGTAGACGCCGATCTCCGCCTCGGAGTCCTCGGAGTCCAGGTAGAGCAACTGGGCGATGATCACGTTGGCAACGCCGTCGTCGATCTGGGTGCCCAGCAGAATGATCCGGTCGCTGAGCAACCGGGAGTAGATGTCGGAGACCCGCTCGCCACGCATGGTCCGCTCGACCACCGTGGGGATGGTGTACTGGCTCATGATCAATCTCTCTCTTCCGTTGCCCGGTTCAGAGCCGAGCGGACTTGGTGCGGGTGGTCGGGCGGACGTCGGAGACCTCGGTGACGATGGAGTCGATGAAGCCGTACTGCAGGGCCTGCTCGGCGGTGAACCAGCGGTCCCGGCCCGAGTCGGCGTCGATCGTGTCCTTGGTCTGGCCGGTGTGTTCGCTGATCAGGGTGTTGATCAGGTTGTTGGTGTAGTCGAGGTTCTCGGCCTGGATCTCGATGTCGGCCGCGGTGCCACCGATGCCGGCAGACCCCTGATGCATCAGCACCCGGGCATGCGGCAGGCAGAAGCGCTTGCCCTTGGTCCCGGCCGACAGCAGGAACTGACCCATGCTGGCGGCCAGTCCCATCCCCAGCGTGCTGACGTCGTTGGGGATCAGCTTCATCACGTCGTAGATCGCCAATCCGGCGCTGACCGAACCGCCGGGGGAGTTGATGTAGAGGCTGATGTCGGCGCGGGAATCCTCGGCCGACAGCAGCAGCAGTTGAGCACACAGCCGGTTGGCAATGGCGTCGTCGACCGGTTGGCCCAGCACGACGATCCGCTGTTCCAGCAGACGGGTGCCGAGTTGATCATCGATTCCGGCCTTGAACTGCGGTTCGCCTTCGCGGCGCGGTGCCAATGTGCTGATCATGAAAACTCCTCAGATGTCGTGTTCATGATCAACTCTGCGTCCGAGTGATGGTTCGGCTCGACCACATCTGCTGTCCGCAGATCTGCCCAGGGCGAAGAGGCTGCTTGGTTGTCGGTCAGTCGCCGGCGAAGGCAGCGGCGTTCAGATAGTCGGCAGCCCAGGTCACACTCGCATCCCACAGTTGCTGCCCGAGTTCGGCTGTGGCGTGGCGCGGGTCGCCGATGACTCCGCTGTCGCTACCGATTGTGAGCTGATGGCTGGCGATCCGATCAGTAGACAGCCACCAGCTCACCATTGGTGGCTGGAGCCGCTGTGCCTGGCGAGGTCATCGGTCCGGATCCCAGCCGCGGCGGTCGGCGAGCCAGCGGGCGGCGACTTTTCCGTTCCAGCGTTGATGATCGCGCAGATACGGCGAGTTGTCCGGGCCGGGCTTGGCGGCGGAGATGACGTAGTAGAGCATCAGATCGGCCAGCAGGCTGTCCACTCCGTCCGCATCGGCCGGCGTGAGCAACGGACTGGCCGCCAACAGGGCGTCGGCATCGAGTCCGTCACCGCGGATCGACAACA
This sequence comes from Microlunatus soli, assembly GCF_900105385.1. Lineage (NCBI taxonomy): Bacteria > Bacillati > Actinomycetota > Actinomycetes > Propionibacteriales > Propionibacteriaceae > Microlunatus > Microlunatus soli. Next base: position 3,736,471 of record NZ_LT629772.1, read on the forward strand.
GCAGGGTGACCAGATCGATGAACGATCGGCCGAGCACCGGGAAGCTCCAGTCGCAGACCCAGCCGGAGCCGTCGGATCCGATCAGCATGTTGTCGTCGCGCAGATCGGCGTGCACCAGCGACTCGCCGGAACACAGTTCGCCGAACGACCCGACCAGCTCGCGCAGCTCGCTGCGGTGATCGCCGAACAGTCGATCGATCGCCTCCTCCTTGTCCGGGCTGAGGCCGCCGAGCTCGTCGGTGATCGACAGCCACGGATAGTCCGCCGGTGCCGGGGTGAGGAGATCGGCGTTGTGCTCGACGGTCTCGATCGCGATCCGAGCCTCATCCGGGTCCCACGGGCGGCGCGGCGGATGGCCGTCGATGTCGTCGAAGATCAACAGCACCCAGTCCTGTTCGGCGATCCGGGCCTCGTCGGAGCATCGCAGCCTGGGTGCGGCCAGCCCGGCAGGCAGCCTGCGACGCTTCTCGCCCTCGTTGCGGTAGGACGGCAACAGGTAGTCATGACCCCAGCCCATGATCTTGACGAAGGCCGGGCTGCCGTCGGCGAGGGTGAGCCGGGAGGCAAACCCGGGGGTGTAGCCGCTGCGCTGCGAGCGCCCCTCGATCACGGCCGAGCCGAGTTGATCTTGGACCCAGGACCGGACCGCCGTCGGTAACTCGCCCCAGCTGGGCCGTTGTGCCGTGCCCGCGGTGGGGGTGGTGAGCGGCATCACGGGCGACGGATCCGGCACGGTCACTCCTCGACTTGGGACTTCTCAGCGGTGCGACCACGATGATGGCGGGTCGGGAGTCTGCCGAGCCAGTGAATTTGCTCACGATTCACCCGTGCGGAGGTAGATGTCACACTCCGTACCGGCCGGATGTCGCGGTCGACCGGGCTACTCTGAGCGACGTGAGAACGATTCGCTCGGGTCACCCACTCCGGCCGCCACGGCTGCATGTGGCGACCGAGGAGATCGCCGATCCGGGACCGCTGCCCGCTCAGATGCCCGACCCGGGCGCGCTGGCCTGGGTCCGTCGCGGCGAGGGAATGATCGGCTACGGCGAGACCGCGCGACACAAGGCGACCTCGATCACCGACGCCGAGAACTGGTGGCGGGAGATCACCGACCAGGTCGTCGTCGACCGTGAGCTGCCTGGCGGCGATCTGCCGGGCGCCGGATTCGTCGCCTTCGGCAGCTTCTGCTTCGACCCCGACAACTCCTCGTCCGGATCGGTGCTGATCGTGCCGCGGGTTGTGATCGGACGCCGCGCCGGCCGGGCTTGGCGGACCACGATCACCTCCGCCGACGTCACGATCCCCGACGCCCTGGAAAACCCGACGCAGCTGTCGATCCCGGCCCCGGGGGCGGTCAGTTTTGCCGACGGCAAGCTCAGCGGACCGGAGTGGGAGGGTGTGGTCGCCGACGCGGTGACCATGATCAACTCCGGTGACCTGGACAAGGTCGTGCTGGCCCGGGAGCTGATCGCGATCGCCGACAACCCGATCGACGCGCGCCGGCTGGTGGCACGGTTGGCCGCCGAATATCCGGCCTGTTGGACCTATCACATCGACGGTCTGGTCGGTGCCACGCCGGAGATGCTGATCCGCCGCGAAGCGGGTCTGGCGACCTCCCGGGTGCTGGCCGGCACCATCCGCCGCTCCAACGACTCCGACCAGGACCTGGCGCTCGCAGCGGCGCTCTCCCAATCCAGCAAGGACCTGCAGGAACACGAGTACGCGGTCGCCTCGGTGGCCCGAGCGTTGGCGCCGTACTGCTCGGGGATGAACGTGCCGGATGCGCCGTACGTGCTCGAACTGCCCAACGTGCTGCATCTGGCCACCGACGTCACCGCGGTCGCGGCCCCGGACGCGACTTCGTTGCGGATGGCGGCGGCACTGCATCCGTCCGCGGCAGTCTGCGGCACCCCCACCGATCGGGCGCGGCAGACGATCGCCGAGCTCGAGCAGCTCGACCGGGACCGCTATGCCGGACCGGTCGGCTGGATCGACGCCGACGGCGACGGCGAATGGGCGATCGCGCTGCGCTGCGGCCGGATCAACGCCGATGACCCGCATCAGATCCGGCTCTACGCCGGCTGCGGCATCGTCGCCGAATCCGATCCCGAGGCCGAACTGGCCGAATCGGTCGCCAAGCTCGTCCCGATGCGCGACGCGCTGGGGACCTGACACCCGGCGTTGCCGAGCGCGTGCGAGGATCGCGCGATGAGAATCGGACTGGTCGGGACCGGACGGATCGGCGCGTTCCACGCCAGCACGTTGGCCGGGCTTGACCAGGTCGACGAGGTCGTGCTGACCGATGCCGTGCCGGGTGCCGCCGAGACCCTCGCCGCCGAGCACGGCTACGGCACTGCTCCCGACGTCGACACCCTGCTCGGGCAGGTCGACGGCGTCGTGATCACGACACCGACGACGACCCACGCGGCACTGCTGCGGCAGACGGTCGCGGCCGGCCTGCCGACCTTCTGCGAGAAGCCGGTGGCGATGACGTTGGACGAGAGCATCGAGTTGGTCGATCTCGTCGAATCGTCCACGGTGCCGGTCCAGATCGGGTTCCAACGACGCTTCGACACCGGCTATCGACGGGCTCGCGACGCCGTCCGTAGCGGTGACCTGGGCTTCGTGCACACGCTGCGTGCCAACACCCACGACCAGGCGCCGCCGCCGGCGGCGTACATCCCGACCAGCGGCGGCCTGTTCCGTGACTGCAGCATCCACGATTTCGACATCATCCGCTTCGTCACCGGCCGGGAGGTGCTGTCGGTCTACGGCGTCGGCGCCAACAAGGGCGACGACTTCTTCACCGAGGGCGGAGACGTCGACACCTGCGCGGCGGTCCTGACGCTGGACGACGACACCGTGGTCACGGTGTCGGCGACCCGCTACAACGGCGCCGGGCACGACGTCCGGCTGGAGGTGATGGGGTCGGCGGGCACCGTCGGCGTCGGCTTCGACGACTCGCTGGCGGTGCGCTCGGCCGAGGACGGCGTCGACTATCCGCGCGGGCCGCAGAAATGGTCGTTCATGGAACGCTTCCAGCCCGCCTATCGCCGCGAGCTGGGCGTTTTCGCCGATCTCGTCGCCGGCCGGGTGTCGAGCCCGTGCACCGTACGGGACGGTCTGCAGGCCTTCCGCATCGCCGAGGCATGTGAGTTGTCGCGCCGTCGACGGGCTCGGGTCGATCTGGCCGAGATTCCCGACGATTCCGGCACGACCGGCGCTGGTGCGCGATCTGCATAGCACGTGGTGGGATTTCGGCCTGCTGATGGGGTTTCCGCCCAGCATCGCGGCCGGGTTGCGTACGGCATGCCTGTTGCGTTTCGCTGCCGGCCGCGACGCAACGCCCGCCACACCCGAAACCCCATCAGCGGGCCGAAATCCCGTTGGGTGGGCGGGTGCAGCGGGGTGCCGGTGCGGCCGTGGGTCAAGGCGGGGTGCAGGGTGGTGCTTGTCGACGGCGCGAGCGGGTGGTCTTGGCTGAGGTTTTACGCAAGGTCTTGGTTGCGAAAATGTCCTTGCTGGCAAGGGGAAATGCTCTTCGGCGCTGCGAATTGACCGATTTGGCAATGGCCGGTTCACTAACACCGGTACCGGCGTGACTAACGCGGCCGTTGCGTCGTAGAGTGACCCGTAGCTAGTGAAGGTTTTCACTAAGTCCCCGGAGAGGCACATGACTGGCAGCGCGGCTCCCGCATCGGGAGTTGGGTCGCAGCGTCGTCACGCGGCGACCGGGTCCGGCGCACCCAGTGGCGGTGCGATCGAGAGCGACGTGATCGTCGTCGGTGCCGGGCCCGGCGGGTCTGCCGCGGCCACCTATCTGGCCCGCAGCGGCCTGAACGTGTCGCTGCTGGAGAAGACCAGCTTCCCGCGGGAGAAGGTCTGTGGCGACGGTCTGACCCCGCGCGGCACCAAGCAGTTGATCAAGCTCGGCATCGACATCTCGACCGAGAACGGCTGGGCGCACCAGCGTGGCCTGCGGTTCTGGGCCGGTGGCCGGCACTGGGATCTGGACTGGCCGGATCTGACCGATTGGCCGGGCTACGGCGTCACCCGGCAGCGCGCCGATTTCGATCAGCTGCTGGCCAACAATGCGGTCGCCGCCGGCGCCAAGCTGTACGAGCTGGCCAACGTGACCGAGCCGATCATCTCGCCCGACACCGACCGGATCACCGGCGTGCTCACCAAGGACGGCCGCCGGTTCACCGCGCCGCTGGTGGTCGCTGCCGACGGCAACTCCACCCGGATCAGCGTCGCGATGGGAATCAACCGACGCGAGAAGCTGCCGATGGGGGTCGCGGTCCGGACCTACTACAAGAGCCCGCTGCACGACAGCCCGTACATCGAGTCCTGGCCCGAGCTCTGGGAGGGCAAGCCGGGGGAGTCCAAGCTGCTCCCGGGGTACGGCTGGATCTTCCCGCTCGGCGACGGCACCTGCAATGTCGGCCTCGGCATCCTGAACACCTCGACCGCCTTCGGCAAGGTCGACTACAAGCAGATGCTCAAGGTGTGGATGGACAACACGCCGCCGGCCTGGGGCTTCACCGACGAGAACCGGGTCGGCCGGGTGCTCGGCGCGGCGCTGCCGATGGCGTTCAACCGGCGCCCGCACTACACCCGCGGACTGCTGCTGGTCGGCGACGCCGGCGGGATGGTCAGCCCGTTCAACGGCGAGGGCATCCCGTACGCGATGGAGTCGGCCGAGATGGCTGCCGAGGCGATCGCCGACGCGCACTTCCGCGGAGTCGGGACCCCTGCGGCGGAGAAGGTGCTGCAGGGATACCCTGCTCGATTGAACGAGGAGTGGGGCGGCTACTACACGCTCGGCCGGGTGTTCACCAAGATCATCGGGCAGCCGGCCCTGATGAAGGTGGCGGTCAAGTACGGGTTGCCGCGCAAGGTGGTCATGCAGTTCACGCTGAAGATGTTGTCGCACCTGACCGATCACCGTGACGGAGACATCTACGACCGGATCGTCAACGGACTGTCCAGGATCGCGCCGGCAACATGAAGATCACGAACGCGACCAGCCGGACACTTGACGGCCCTTCGACAAGCTCGGGGCCCTTCGACCAGCTCAGCGCCCTAGCGGGCAAGGGGAGGAAATAAGCGATGAGCCTCTACACCGGCTTTGTGATCGCGTTGATCATCGCCGCGGGCTTCGTGGCGTTGACGATCACGGCCAGCATGTTGGTCGGACCGAAGCGCTACAACCGGGCCAAGCTGGACAGCTACGAGTGCGGCATCGAGCCGACCCCGCAGCCGGCCGGCGGTGGTCGCTTCCCGGTGAAGTACTACCTGACCGCGATGCTGTTCATCGTCTTCGACATCGAGATCGTCTTCCTCTACCCGTGGGCGGTCTCGTTCGACCAGATGGGCGTCTTCGCGCTGGTCGAGATGGTGTTGTTCATCGTCACGGTGTTCGTCGCCTACTTCTACATCCTGCGACGCGGCGGGCTGGAGTGGGACTGATGAAGTTGATCACGCAGATCGTCGACACGGACAAGAGGGACTGAGGCGTCATGGGACTCGAGGAAAAGCTCCCGAGCGGGATCATGCTCACCACCGTCGAGGCGCTCGCCGGTGCGGTGCGAAGCGCATCGTTCTGGCCGGTGACCTTCGGCCTGGCCTGCTGCTCGTTCGAGATGATGACGATGGGTACGCCGCGGTTCGACTCCGCCCGCTGGGGCCAGGAGGTCTTCCGCAACAGTCCGCGGCAGGCCGACCTGATGATCGTCGCCGGCCGGGTCAGCCAGAAGATGGCGCCGATCGTCCGCCAGGTCTACGACCAGATGGCCGAGCCCAAATTCGTGCTGTCGATGGGTGTCTGCGCCTCCAGCGGCGGCATGTTCAACAACTACGCGATCGTCCAGGGCGTTGATCACATCGTCCCGGTCGACGTCTACGTTCCCGGCTGCCCGCCGCGGCCGGAGATGCTGATCGACGGCATCTTCAAGCTGCGCAAGCTGAAGGTGGAGAAGATGCCGATCGGCAGCAATGCCGAAGCGGCCGAGCAGGACAACGAACGCCTGGCGCTGGCCAAGCCGGCGACGATCGAGCAGAAGGGACTGCTGCGGTGAGTGAGAAGGACCCGAGCGACCGCAACGCCCAGCAGCCCGGCAAGGACGCCGAGCAGACCAAGGAGCAGACCCCGCCGGTGCCGCCGGACGCCGATCGCGATCCGCGGACCGGACCCGATCATCGCGACGACCTGGAGCCGATCGGCCCGGGAAGCGCCGAGCGTCCCGAGGTCCTCAAGCGGTCGCAGGGGATGTTCGGCCAGACCGGTACCCCGGACACCTCCGGCTACGGCGGGCTGCGGCAGATCACCGAGTTCCCCGGCCCGAGCCAGCGGCCGTACGGCGGTTGGTACGACGCCGCGATCGACCGGATCGCCGAGCTGATGCCCAACGTCGGATCGGTGATCACCAAGATCGTCATCGAACGCGGTGACCTCACCGTGCACGTCAGCCGAGATGAACTGTTGGCGCTGGTGAAGGTGCTGCGGGACGATGCCCAGCTGCGGTTCGAGCTGTTCAGCGGCGTGTCCGGCGTGCACTACCCGACCGACGAGGGCAAGGAACTGCACGCGGTCTATCACCTCGCCTCGCTGACCCACAACCGGCGGATCCGGCTCGAGGTCTCGGTGCCCGAGGCCGATCCGCATCTGCCGTCGGTGGTCAGCGTCTACCCGTCGGCCGACTGGCATGAGCGGGAGACCTTCGACATGTTCGGAATGATCTTCGACGGACATCCGCACCTGACCCGGATCCTGATGCCGGACGACTGGCCGGGACACCCGCAGCGCAAGGACTATCCGCTCGGTGGCATTCCGGTCGAGTACAAGGGTGCGAGGATCCCCAGCCCTGACAACCGCAGGAGCTACAACTGATGAGCACGACAGATACCGGCCCTTCGACAAACTCAGGGCCCGTGAACGAGGATCTGTTCGCCGGTCCGGGCGAGGAACCGGCAGAGGGCACCGTCTACACGGTGATGGGCGGCGACTGGGACGAGGTCGTCAAGGAGCAGGTCGAACGTGGCGACGAGCGGATGGTCGTCAACATGGGTCCGCAGCACCCGTCGACCCACGGCGTGCTCCGGGTGATCCTGGAGCTGGACGGTGAGACGGTCACCGAGCTGCGGTCCAGCATCGGTCACCTGCACACCGGCATCGAGAAGAACATGGAATACCGCACCTGGACCCAGGGCGTGGCGTTCTGTACCCGGATGGACTACGTGATGCCGTTGCACAACGAGCTCGCGTACTGCCTGAGCGTGGAGAAGCTGCTCGACATCGAGGATCAGATCACCGATCGGGCCAAGATCATCCGGGTGATGATGGCGGAGTGGATGCGGATCGCCTCCCACCTGGTCGCCCTCGGCACCGGCGGCATGGAGCTCGGCGCGACCACCATGATGACGATCGGCTTCCGCGAGCGGGAAAAGATCATGGACTTCTTCGAGGCCGTCACGGGCCTGCGGATGAACCACGCCTACATCCGTCCGGGCGGTGTCGCCAACGATCTTCCCGATCACGGGCTGCAGCTGCTCAAGGACACGCTGACGTCGATCAAGAAGCAGATGCCGGAGTTCGGCAAGCTCGCCAGCAAGAACCCGATCGTCCGGAGCCGGCTGATCGGCGTCGGTCACCTGGATCTGTCGGCCTGCATGGCTCTCGGGGTCACCGGGCCGATGCTGCGGTCGGCGGGGTACGACTACGACCTGCGCAAGGCGATGCCGTACTGCGGCTACTCCGACTACGACTTCGACGTCCCGGTCCGGGACGAGGCCGACGGCTACGCTCGGTTCCTGAACCGCATCGACGAGATGTGGGAGAGCGTCAAGATCATCGACCAGTGCGTGACCAAGCTGGAGGCCACCCAGGGTGAGCCGGTGATGATCGACGATCCGAAGATCGCCTGGCCGGCCAAGCTGTCCATCGGTTCCGACGGCCAGGGCAACTCCAACGAATACCTCAAGCACATCATGGGGCAGTCGATGGAGTCCCTGATCCACCACTTCAAGCTGGTCACCGAGGGCTTCCGGGTGCCGCCCGGCCAGGCCTACGTGCCGACCGAGAGCGCCAAGGGCGAGCTCGGTGCGCACGTGGTCTCCGACGGTGGGACCCGCCCGTTCCGGGTGCACTTCCGCGACCCCAGCTTCCATCACCTGCAGGCATTGCCGGCCCTGTCCGAGGGCGGCTTCATCGCCGACGTGGTGGTCAACATTGCCACGCTCGACCCGGTACTGGGAGGTGTCGACCGATGAATTCGGCCCACGACAACACACCATCGGCTGACGGCCGCTTCGGGCAGGTGCCGCCCGGCGTCGACGTCGAGGACCCGAACAGCCACCGGCCGGAGCCGATCGAATTCACCGACGGCGAGACCGCGATCGGTGAGCAGACGATGGACGAACTGCGGCAGATCGCGGCGCGCTACCCGCAGTCGCGGTCGGCGCTGTTGCCGATGCTGCACCTGGTGCAGAGCGTCGAGGGGCGGGTGACGCCGGCCGGGATCGAAGCCTGCGCACAGGTCCTCGACATCTCGACCGCGGACGTCTCCAGCGTCGCGACCTTCTACACGATGTACAAGCGGCGGCCGAACGGTGAGTACAACGTCGGTGTCTGCACCACCGCGCTGTGCGCGATCATGGGTGGCGACGACGTCTACGACCGGCTGAGCAAGCATCTCGGTGTCGGCCACGACGAGACCACGGCCGACGGCCGGATCACCCTGGAGCGGATCGAGTGCAACGCAGGTTGTGACTACGCGCCGCTGATGATGGTCAATTGGGAGTTCATGGACAACCAGACTCCCGACTCCGCCGTCGAGCTGGTCGACAAGCTGACCGCCGGCGAGGAAGTGACCTCCACCCGCGGCGCGCGGATCTGCAGTTGGCGACAGAGCGAACGAGTGCTGGCCGGATTCCCCGACGGACGAGCCGACGAGGGCCCGACCTCCGGCGCGACCTCCCAGCTCGGGGTCCGGATCGCCGCCGAGCAGGGTTGGGCGGCGCCGACGGTCGAGGAAGCAGCCGAGGCCAAGGCCGAAGCCGACCGGATCGCTGCCGAGAAGGAAGCGGCGGAGAAGGCCGAAGCAGAGAAGTCTGAAGGTGAGGCGAAGTGACCGATCCGATCACCCCGGTACTGACCGCGAACTGGGCAGACGACCGGGCCTGGAAGATCACCAACTTCGAACGTCGCGGCGGCTACGCGACGATGCGCAAGGCGTTGCGCGGGAACCCCGACGACATCGCCGCGATGATCAAGGACTCCCAGCTCCGCGGGCGCGGCGGCGCGGGCTTCCCGACCGGGCTGAAGTGGAGCCTGCTGGACAAGGACCTGTCCAAGCCGCGTTACCTGGTGGTGAACGCCGACGAGTCCGAACCGGGTGCCTGCAAGGACATGCCGCTGATGATGGCGAGTCCGCACACCCTGGTCGAGGGCGTGATCATCTCCTCGTTCGCCTTCCACGCGCACTACGCCTTCATCTACGTCCGCGGCGAGGTGCTGCACGTCATCCGCCGGCTGCAGCAGGCCGTTGCGGAGGCGTACTCATCGGGATACCTGGGCCGCAACATCCAGGGCAGCGGGTACGACCTGGAGCTGATCGTGCATGCCGGCGCGGGAGCGTACATCTGTGGTGAGGAGACCGCGCTGCTGGACTCCCTGGAGGGTCGTCGCGGGCAGCCGCGGCTGAAGCCGCCGTTCCCGGCGGTCGCCGGTCTGTACGGTGCACCCACAGTGATCAACAACGTCGAGTCGATCTCCACTGTTCCCGCGATCGTCGGCAACGGCATCGACTGGTTCACCTCGATGGGCGTCGACAACGGCAAGGGGATGGGCATCATGAGCCTGTCCGGCCACGTCGCCAACCCGGGCCAGGTCGAGGTGCCGCTGGGCACCACGCTGCGCCAGTTGCTGGAGATGACCGGCGGCATCCGGGAGGGCCACCAGCTGAAGTTCTGGACGCCGGGCGGTTCGTCGTCGCCGATCTTCACCGACGAGCACCTCGACGTCCCGCTGGACTACGACTCGGTCGCCAAGGCCGGCTCGATGCTCGGCACCCGGTCGCTGCAGATCTTCGACGAGACCGTCTCGGTGGTCCGTGCGGTGACCCGCTGGCTGGAGTTCTACAAGCACGAGTCCTGCGGCAAGTGCACGCCGTGCCGGGAGGGCACCTGGTGGCTGGTCCAGATCCTGAAGCGGATCGAGGCCGGGCAGGGCCAGGAGGGCGACATCGAGAAGCTGCTCGACCTCTGCGACAACATCGGTGGCAAGTCGTTCTGCGCCCTCGGTGACGCCGCGGTGACCCCGGTCAACTCCGCGATCAAGTACTTCCGGGACGAGTTCGAGGCCGGCTACCACACGCCCGCTTGGGAGCTCTTCCCGTACGAGCGGAATGTCATCTACGCGCAGAACGCGCAGAACACTCACAACGCAGGAGTGGCCCAGTGACTGCCGTCAAGAACGAGGGCTCCGGAGCCGAGGTCGAGAAGAAGGAAGATCTCGTCACCATCACCATCGACGACATCGAGGTGAGTGTCCCCAAGGGCACCTTGGTGATCCGCGCCGCCGAGCTGATCGGTGTCGAGATCCCGCGGTTCTGTGATCATCCGCTGCTCGACCCGGTCGGCGCCTGCCGGCAGTGCATGGTCGAGATCCCGGACATGGGCAACGGCCGCGGGATGCCCAAGCCGCAGGCTTCCTGCACCATCACGGTGATGCCGGGGATGAAGGTCAAGACCCAGCTGACCAGCCCGCAGGCCGAGAAGGCCCAGCACGGCGTGATGGAACTGCTGTTGATCAACCATCCGCTGGACTGCCCGATCTGCGACAAGGGCGGCGAGTGTCCGCTGCAGAACCAGGCGCTCAGTCACGGCAACGGCGAGTCCCGCTACGACGGGGTCAAGCGCGTCTACCCCAAGCCGATCAACCTGTCGTCGCAGGTGCTGCTGGATCGCGAGCGCTGCGTGCTGTGCGCCCGCTGCACCCGGTTCAGCGAGCAGATCGCCGGCGATCCGTTCATCAAGCTGATGGACCGCGGCGCCTGGCAGCAGGTGAACATCTCCGAGGAGCAGCCGCTGGAGAGCTACTGGTCGGGCAACACGATCCAGATCTGCCCGGTCGGTGCACTCACCAGCGCCGCATACCGTTTCCGGTCCCGCCCGTTCGATCTGGTCAGCGTGCCGTCGATCGCCGAGCACGACAGTTCCGGTTCGGCGATCCGGGTCGACTACCGGCGCAGCACCGTGATGCGTCGGCTGGCCGGTGACGATCCCGAGGTCAACGAGGAGTGGATCAGCGACAAGGATCGCTTCGCCTTCCGCTACGGTCGCGGTGAGGATCGGCTGACCCAGCCGTTGGTCCGCGATGGTGATCAACTGCGCGAAGCGTCCTGGCCGGAGGCCATTGATGCCGCCGTCGCCGGTCTGAAGAAGGCCGGCTCATCGGTCGGCGTGCTGCCCGGCGGTCGGCTGACGACCGAGGACGCGTACGGCTACAGCAAGTTCGCCCGGACCGTGATCGGCACCAACGACATCGACTACCGGGCCCGGCCGTACTCCGCCGAGGAGGCCGAGTTCCTGGCGGCGGCGGTCGCCGGCACCGGTCTCGGCGTGACCTTCACCGACCTGGAAAACGCCTCGGCGGTCCTGATGGCCGGCTTCGAGCCCGAGGACGAGGGCGGCGTTGTCTTCCTGCGGTTGCGCAAGGCAAACCGCAAGAACGGGCTCACCTCGTTCCAGATCGCGTCGCACCTGTCCGACGGTGCCCGCAAGATCGGCGCCACCCTGATCCCGACCGTGCCCGGTGCGGAAGCAGAGGCGTTGGCCAACCCGGCCACCGAGGCCGGGGCGGTCGAACTCGACGAGAAGTCGGTGATCATCGTCGGCGAGCGGCTGGCTCGGTCGCCCGGCGCCCTCACTGCCGCCCTCGATCTGAGCGCGCGAACCGGGGCCCGACTGGCCTGGATCCCGCGCCGGGCCGGTGAACGCGGCGCGGTCGAGACCGGCTGCCTGCCCAACCTGCTGCCGGGTGGACGCCCGGTGACCGACCCGTCGGCACGGGTCGACACGGCTACCGCCTGGGAGTCGGATTCGCTGCCCACGTTGACCGGACGGAGCGCGGAGGAGATCTTCGCCGCTGCCGCCGGCGGCGACGTCGCGGCACTGCTGGTCGGCGGCATCCAACCGTCGGACTTCCGTGACCCGGCATTGGTCAAGAACGGCCTGGAGAATGCCGGCTTCGTGGTCAGCCTGGAGACCCGGACCTCCGCGGTCACCGAACGTGCCGACGTGGTGCTGCCGGTCGGGCTGCTGGAGGAACGAGCCGGCAGCTTCGTCAACTGGGAGGGCCGTAACCGCGCCTTCGACGTGGTGATCAAGAAGCCGAACACGATGAGCGACCTGCGGGTGCTCGCCGCCCTGGCCGACGGACTCGGACATGATCTTGGCGTCCGGACCATCGACGAGGCCCGTGCCGAGCTGGCCGAGCTCGGACCGTGGGAAGGGCAACGAGCAAAGGCCCCTGAGCTTGTCGAAGGGCGCGGAGCTCATGGTTCAGGCTCAGGACCCTTCTCGGATCCGAACACGGCCGTGCTGTCGACCTGGCGGTTGCACATCGACGATGCGCGAGCGATCGACGGCGAGCCGCATCTGGCCGCCACCGCGCGGACCCCGGTGGCCCGGCTCAGTGCACGCACGGCCGAAGCAGCGGGGATCGGTGACATGGTGGTCGTCTCCACCTCTCGCGGTTCGGTCAGTTTCCCCACGGAGATCGTCGACGACATGCCCGCCGGCGTGATCTGGCTGCCGACCCGGGCGCCGGGATTGGCCCTGAGTGATCATCTGGCGGTAAGTTCCGGCGAGGTCGTGCGGATCGAAGGAGTCACCCGATGAATTTCGCGCCGAGTTTCGTACCGCAGCTGGTCGGGATGGACCTGTCGATCTTCATGAACGACCCGCTCTGGGTCGTGATCCTGAAGGCATTGTTCGGCTTCATCCTGCTGATCTTGTTCGTGCTGTTCGCGATCGTCTTCGAACGCAAGGTGCTGGGTCGGATGCAGAACCGACCCGGTCCGACGATGAACGGTCCGTTCGGTTCGCTGCAGTCGCTGGCCGACGGTCTGAAGTCGATGCTGAAGGAGGACATCACTCCGTCCGGCGTCGACAAGGTCGTCTTCATGCTGGCTCCGGCGATCAACGTGATCCCGGCGGTGATGATCTTCGCGCTGATCCCGTTCGCCGGTGAGGTCCCGATCCCCGGTGGCACCACCCGGCTGCAGGTCACCGACATGCCGATCTCGGTGCTGTTGGTGCTCGGTGTCACCTCGGTCGGCATCTACGGCGTGGTACTCGCCGGCTGGGCGTCCAACTCGACCTTCCCGCTGCTCGGCGGGATCCGTGCCTCGGCACAGATGATCAGCTACGAGGTGGCGATGGGTCTGAGCCTGGTCGCGGTCTTCATCTACGCAGGCTCGCTGTCCACCTCCGAGATCGTCGAGGCCCAGCAGAAACTGTGGTTCTGCCTGGCGCTGATCCCGTCCTTCATCATCTTCGTGATCTCGATCTTCGGTGAGTCCAACCGGACCCCGTTCGACCTGCCTGAGGGCGAGTCGGAGATCGTCGGTGGCTACCTGACCGAGTACTCCTCGATGCGGTTCGCGATGTTCTACATGGCCGAGTACATGGCGATGACCAACGTCTCCGCGGTCTGCACCACCATCTTCCTCGGCGGCTATCACGCGCCGATCCCGTTCAACTGGCTGGGCATGGATCACGGCTACTGGGGCCTGCTCTGGTTCGTCGTCAAGACCGTCGCCTTCATGTTCTTCATGGTCTGGGTCCGGGCCGCGGTTCCGCGATTCCGCTACGACCAGTTCATGAAGCTCGGCTGGAAGTGGCTGATCCCGATCTCACTGATCTGGGTGCTCGCGGTGGCAACGCTGCGGACCGCCCGGACCCAGGGCTGGTTCGGCCAGCCGGTGATCTGGATCGTGATCGCGGTGATCGTGGTCGCGCTGATCGCGGCCTTCCTCTTCGGTGGAAAGCCGGAGCAGGAGAAGGCCAAGGAGCCCGACGGCGAGTTCGACGCCTTCGCCGGTGGCTTCCCGGTGCCACCGCGTCCCGGTCAGGTGCTGCCGGAGTTGGCCGGGGTGGTCGCGGCAGATCCCGAACCCCAGCAGGGCTCGGACGAAGCGCAGCGGGCGGAACACGCCGCACCGGATGATCAACAGCGTGCGAAGGGAGACAGCTGATGGGCTTGCTCGATCCGATCGCCGGATTCGGCATCACACTCAAGACCTTCTTCTCCAAGACCTTCACCGAGGCCTACCCGACCGGACCGAAGGTCACCGCACCGCGCTTCCACGGACGGCACCAGCTGAACCGCTGGCCGGACGGACTGGAGAAGTGTGTCGGCTGCGAGCTGTGCGCCTGGGCCTGCCCGGCCGACGCGATCTACGTCGAGGGCGCGTCGAACACCGAGGAGGAGCGTTACAGCCCCGGTGAGCGCTACGGCCGGGTCTACCAGATCAACTACCTGCGCTGCATCCTCTGCGGCCTGTGCATCGAAGCCTGCCCGACCCGGGCATTGACGATGACCAACAACTTCGAGCTCAGTGACTTCACCCGTGAAGACATGATCTATGAGAAGCACCAGCTGCTGGCCCCGGTGCTGCCGGGAATGACCGCGCCGCCGCACGAGCGGATGCTCGGTGACAGCGAGAAGGCCTACTTCCTCGGTCTGCCGGAGACCAAGCCGATGCCGGCCGACTCCAACGCCGGCCTGCCCAACCCGGGCTGGAACAAGCGAGACCGGGCAGCAGCCAAGGCCCAGGTCGCCGAGACGTACGCCAACACTCCGGGCAGGGGGAGCGAGCCCCCGGGACCGCCGAGTGTTTCGGGTTCGGCGATCGAGCGAGACGGTCGCCGGGGAAGCGAATCCGGACGGCCGGCCCTGGAAAGCGGCGACGACCAGAAGGATGAGAAGTGATGATCGTTCCGCTCGCTCTCGGCGCGCAGTTCGCCTTCTGGATGCTGATGCCGGTGATGATCCTCGGCGCGCTCGGCACCATCCTGGCCAAGAAGCCGGTGCATTCGGCGTTGAGCCTGGCCGCGGTGATGCTGTCGCTGGCGGTGCAGTACGCCGCCCAGCAGGCACCCTTCCTGTTCGCCGTACAGATCATCGTCTACACCGGCGCGATCCTGATGCTGTTCCTGTTCGTGATGATGATCGTCGGCGTCGACACCTCGGAGTCGCTGGTCGAAACGATCAAGGGTCAGCGGGTGCTGGCCATCTTGGCCGGCGTCGGCTTCTTCGTGCTGTTGATCTTCGCCGTCGGTAACGCCGTCGTCGGTCAGCCCAGCGGTCTGGCGCAGGCCAACACCGCGCACGGCGGCAACGTGCAGGGCCTGGCAGCGCTGATCTTCGGCCGTTACGTGATCGCCTTCGAGGCCACCTCGGCGTTGCTGATCACCGCAGCGCTCGGCGCGATGGTGCTGGCGCACCGCGAACGGCTGAGCAAGAAGAAGACCCAGGCCGACCTGGTCGGCGACCGGATGCAGGCCTACGCACAGACCGGCGCGCATCCGGGCGCGATGCCGCCACCCGGCGTGTATGCCCGGCACAACGCCGTCGACACCCCGGCGCTGCTGGCCTCCGGTGAGGTCGCCGAGGCCTCGGTGTCCAGCACCCTCAAGGCACGCGGTGTGGTGCAGAACCCGGCCGACCTGATCGCGCCGACCCAGGCAACCGTCAAGGCGATCGCGCCGGAGCGCGCCGATCAGCCGGCGACCGCGGTCGCGTCCTTCGTCGAGCACGCGACACCGAGCCACGACGCTGCGGGGCAACGTGTCCTTCGACAGGCTCAGGACCCGGCGCAGGGACGAGCTCAGGACCCGGCGCAGGGACGAGCTCAGGACCCTGAGGGACAAGCCTCCGAGGAAGGTGATGAGTGATGGATCCGCAGGCCTACATCGTGATGTCGGCGATCCTGTTCTCGATCGGCGTGCTGGGGGTGATGATCCGGCGCAACGCGTTGATCGTGTTCATGTGCATCGAGTTGATGTTGAACGCGGCCAACCTCGCCCTGGTCACCTTCGCCCACTCCACCGGCACGCTGGACGGCCAGATCGCCGCCTTCTTCGTGATGGTGGTGGCCGCCGCCGAGGTCGTGGTCGGCCTGGCGATCATCGTCTCCATCTACCGTACCCGCCGGTCGGCCTCGGTCGACGACGCCAACCTGCTGAAGTTCTGAGAGGAAGAACAGCGTGCATCTGCTTGAAGTGGCCGCACCGGCCACCGGCATCTTCTCCCTCTCCTGGCTACTGATCGTCATCCCCGGCCTGGTGGCAGCTCTGCTGCTGGTGCTGGGACGCGCAGCCAACGCCTGGGGACACTTCCTGGCGACCCTCGCACCGATCGCGTCCTTCGTGCTCGCGGTCGCGATGTTCGCCCAGCTGCTGTCCGCCGACGCCGGTAGCCGCAGCTACGACCTACACCTGTTCGACTGGATCAGCTCCGGCAAATGGCACATCGCCGCCGGGCTACAGGTCGATCAGCTGTCGATCCTGTTCTGCCTGTTGATCACCTGCGTCGGCAGCCTGATCCACATCTACTCGATCGGCTACATGGCGCACGATCCCAATCGGCGCCGGTTCTTCGCCTATCTGAACCTGTTCGTCGCGGCGATGCTGCTGCTGGTGCTGGCCGACAACTACTTCGCACTGTTCGTCGGCTGGGAAGGCGTCGGTCTGGCGTCCTACCTGCTGATCGGCTTCTGGCAGGAACGGCCGACCGCCGCGACCGCGGCCAAGAAGGCGTTCGTGGTCAACCGGGTCGGTGACCTCGGGATGTCGATCGGGATCGCGTTCATGCTGTACCTGTTCGGATCGGTGCAGTTCACCGATGTGAACGCCGGCGCCGAACACCTGACCTTCGCCCAGGCGACCATCCTCGGCCTGCTGCTGTTGCTGGGTGCCTGCGGCAAGTCCGCCCAGGTGCCGCTGCAGTCCTGGCTGTTGGACGCGATGGAGGGCCCGACCCCGGTGTCGGCGCTGATCCACGCGGCGACCATGGTCACCGCGGGTGTGTACCTGATCGTCCGCAGCCACGCGATCTTCGCCCAGACCGAGACCGCAGCCCTGGTGGTCGCCATCGTCGGCACGGTGACGCTGCTGGCCGGTGCCTGGATCGGTTGTGCCAAGGACGACATCAAGAAGGTGCTGGCCGGCTCCACCATGAGCCAGATCGGCTACATGATGCTGGCCGCCGGGATCGGTCCGGCCGGTGCCGCCTTCGCGATCTTCCACCTGGTGACGCACGGCTTCTTCAAGGCCAACATGTTCCTCGGTGCCGGTTCGGTGATGCACGGGATGAACGACGACGTGAACATGCGGCACTACGGTGCGCTGCGCCGGTTCATGCCGATCACCTTCGTCACCTTCGGGATCGGCTACCTGGCGATCATCGGCTTCCCGTTCCTCAGTGGCTACTACTCCAAGGACCACATCATCGAGGCGGCCTGGGAGCACAACAAGATCATGGGAGCCCTGGCTCTGATCGGCGCCGGGGTGACCGCGTTCTACATGACCCGGCTGATGATCATGACCTACTTCGGTGCCAAGCGGCATGCCGACGGTGTGCATCCGCACGAGTCGCCGTTGGTGATGACCGTCCCGCTGATCCTGCTGGCCATCGGATCGGTGATCATCGGTGCACTGCTGAACGGATGGATCGGGCAGTGGCTCGCCCCAGCCGTCGGTGCCGAGGAGGAAGCGCACGCGACCGGTCTGCTGCACTTCAGCGCGATCGGCGGCATCACCCTGCTGGTGGTCGCCATCGGTGTCGCGGTGGCGATCCTGCTCTTCGGTCGCCGCCGAGAGATCCCGGTCGAACAGCCCGTCAGCCGTTCGCCGTTCACCCTGGCCGGCCGCAACGACCTGTACGGCGATGCGTTCAACGAGGCCGTCTTCATGCGGCCCGGGATCGGGCTGGTCGCCGGTGTCGCCAAGACCGACAGCGGCGGTGTCGACGGCACCGTGATGGGGATCTCCGGCATCATCGCCGGCATCGGCGCCCGGCTGCGTCGCTGGCAGAGCGGCTTCGTCCGGTCCTACGCCCTGACCATGATCGCCGGAGCCTTCGTGATCGGCTTCGTCCTCGTCCTCGGCCGGCTCGGCTGAGCGGGAAGGAGAAACAATGTCTTTCCCCTGGCTGACAGTCATGAGCCTGCTGCCGTTGATCGGCGGTCTGGCGATGATCTTCGTCCGTGGAACAACGGCCAAGCTGACCGGGCTGATCTTCTCCTTGATCACCCTGGTGCTGAGCATCGCCGTCGCAGTCTCGTACAAGAGCGGTCCCGGGTTGTCGTTCGTCGAGGACGTCACCTGGATCAAGGCGATCGGTGCGCACTACGCGCTCGGCCTGGACGGCATCGGGCTCACCCTGGTGCTGCTCACCGCCTTCCTCACCCCGGTGGTGATCATCGCCTCCTGGAACGATCCCGACCTCCCGAAGCCGGGGGAGTCCTCCGAGGTCGGCCATCGGTGGGGTGCACACGCCTTCATCGGGCTGGTGCTGGCGGTCGAGGGCTTCGCACTGTTCGCCTTCACCGCGACCGACGTCTTCCTGTTCTACCTGTTCTTCGAAGCCATCCTGTTCCCGATGTACTTCCTGATCGGCGGCTTCGGTGGTGCGCAACGCGCCCAGGCAGCGGGCAAATTCCTGCTGTTCGGTCTGCTCGGCGGTTTCATCATGCTGGCCGGCGTGATCGGTCTTGGTGTCGCATCGGCACACGGTGGAGAGCCGAGCTACCTGCTGACCGATCTGGCGAATCTGCACCTCAGCCCGAGCGCGGAGCGGTGGATCTTCGTCTCCTTCATGATCGCCTTCGCGATCAAGGCGCCGATGGTCCCGTTCCACTCCTGGCTGCCCGACTCGGTCGAGCAGTCCACTCCGGGTGGTGCGGTGATGCTGACCGGCGTGATGGACAAGCTGGGCACCTTCGCGATGATCAGGTTCTGCCTGCAGTTGTTCCCCGAGGCGTCGAAGTGGGCGACCCCGGTGGTGATCGTGCTGGCGTTGATCTCGATCATCTACGGTGCGCTGATGGCCATCGGCAGCCGGGATCTGCATCGTCTGATCGGCTGGACGTCGGTGAGCCACTTCGGCCTGATCGTGCTGGGCATCTTCGCCTTCACCACCCAGAGCGCGAGCGGGGCCACGTTCTACATGGTCAACCACGGGCTGTCGACGGCGGCGCTGTTCTTCGCCACCGGCTTCATGATGAAGCGGCGTGGATCGCGCAACATCGGCGACCTCGGCGGTGTGGTCAAGCTGACCCCGTTGCTCGGCGGACTGATCATGTTCGCCGCGTTGTCGGCGCTCGGGCTGCCCGGGATGTCGACGTTCATCAGCGAGTTCATGGTGCTGGCCGGAACCTTCTCCCGGCACCCGATCTACGCGGTGATCGCGACCATCGTGATCGTGCTGGCCGCGCTCTACGCGCTGATCATGTATCAGCGGACCAACACCGGCGAGCCGAGCGCGGAGGTGACGGCGACGTTCACCAAGGATCTGGACGGGCGTGAGCGGCTGGCCCTGATCCCGGTCGTGATCGCCATCCTGGTCTTCGGGTTCTTCCCCAAGCCGTTCCTGTCGATCATCGAGCCGACCGTCAACGACACGTTGCAACAGCACGTCGGTCTCAAGGATCCGGTTGCCAAGATCTCGGAAGGAGGGCGCTGACCGATGACCGCCCTACAGATTCCCGCCCTTCAGATTCCGGCACCGGACCTGCAGTACGGCCTGCTGCTGCCGTTCATGGTGATCTTCGCCGCAGCCTGCCTCGGCGTCCTGGTCGAGGCGCTTGCGCCGCGGTCGCTGCGGCACCCGCTGCAGTTGCTGGTCACCTTCGTCGGCATCGGTCTGGCGCTGCTGTTCACCATCGTCAACTGGGCGAACGGACAGACTGCGGTCACCGCCCTCGGTGCGTTGAGCATCGACGGGCCGACCTACTTCGTGTGGACCATCCTGCTGATCTTCGGCGGCATCTCGTTCCTGATCTTCGCCGAGCGCAAGCTGGATCCGAACGCCTCGGCGTTCACCCCGTCGGCCGCCGCCGTACCGGGGACCAGCAGTGAGCAGGAAGCCATCCGGGCCCGGCTGGAACACACCGAGGTGTACCCGCTGGCGCTGTTCGCGCTGACCGGGATGATGCTCTTCCCGGCCGCCAACGACCTGGTGCTGATGTTCGTCGGCCTGGAGATCCTGTCGCTGCCGCTCTACCTGCTCTGCGGATTGGCCCGCCGGCGCCGGCTGCTCAGCCAGGAGGCCGCGCTGAAGTACTTCCTGCTCGGCTCGCTGAGCTCGGCGATCTTCGTCTACGGGATGGCGTTGCTCTACGGCTACGCCGGCTCCTTCGACCTCGGTCAGATCGCGACCGCACTACAGACCTCGGACCAGAAGGACGGCCTGCTGCTCGCCGGCATGATCGGCGTCGGCATCGGCCTGCTGTTCAAGGTCGGCGCGGTGCCGTTCCACTCCTGGACCCCGGACGTCTACATGGGAGCCCCGACGCCGATCACCGGCTTCATGGCGACCTGCACCAAGATCGCCGCGGTCGGTGCCCTGCTCCGGGTGTTCTACGTCGCCCTCGGCGGAATGCGGTGGGACTGGCAGCCGGTGATGATCGTGGTGGCCGTGGCGACCATGTTCATCGGCTCGGTGCTCGGCATCGTGCAGAACGACATCAAGCGGATGCTGGCCTACTCCTCGATCGCGCACGCCGGCTTCATCCTGGTCGCCGTGGCTGCGGCATCGCAGACCGGCAACGGTAAGCCCGCGGACAGCCTGTCCAGCGTCTCCTCGGTGATGTTCTACCTGGTGGCCTACAGCGTGGCCACCCTCGGCGCGTTCGCGATCATCACGATGATCAGGCTGCGCGGCGGCGAGTCCAACGAGCTGTCCACCTGGGCCGGACTCGGCCGTCGGTCGCCGATCACCGCGGGTGTCTTCGCACTGTTCATGCTGAGCTTCGCCGGCATCCCGCTGACCGGTGGATTCATGGGCAAGTGGTCGGTGTTCGCGGCCGGTTGGGCCGGGGGCGACTACGCGCTGGTCGCGGCGGCCGTGGTGATCAGCCTGATCTCCGCGGTGATCTACCTGAGGGTGATCGTGATGATGTTCTTCACCACCCCGAAGGACGGTGCCCCGGTGGCCGAGGTGGTGCGTCCCGGCGCCAGCACGCTGGCCGCGATCGGGATCGGTGTCGTCGCCACCGTGTTCCTCGGTGTCTACCCGGGGCCGGTGCTCGACCTGGCCGCCAGCGCGGGAGAGTTCCTCCGATGACCGAATGCTCCGGTCGGCCGACTAGTCTGGCGGCCGGAGCGTCGGCGGTCGACGAAAGGGGCGGATGACATGGCAGCGAACGCGGCATCGGTCTCGAACGTCGACATCGCCGATTTCGAGGCTGTCGTGCGCGCCCAGATGGAGCGCATCGAGGCCGAGTTGCTGACTGCTGTCGAAGCCGACAACGAAGTGCTCAGCGAAGCCGCCAAGCACATCATCGAGGCCGGCGGCAAGCGGTTCCGGCCCCACTTGGTGGTGCTCGGATCCAAGTTCGGCCCACTGCAGGACCGTGCCGCCGAGGGCAGGGTGGCGACCGGTGCGATCGTGGTCGAGCTGACCCACGTCGCCAGCCTGTACCACGACGACGTGATGGACGACGCCACCGTACGGCGCGGCTCCCAGAGCGCCAATGTCCGCTGGGGCAACTCGCTGGCCATCCTGGTCGGTGACTACCTCTTCGCCCGAGCCTCGGACCTGCTGACCGACCTCGGGATGGACGTCGTCCGCACCTACGCCGACATGTTCAACCGGCTGGTCCGCGGGCAGATCGCCGAGACCGTCGGACCGGCCGACGGCGTCGATCCGCTGGACCATTACCTGCAGGTGCTGGCCGACAAGACGGCGTCGCTGATCGCGACCAGCACCCGGGTCGGCGCGATGGTCGCCGGTGCCGATGTGCCGACCCAGGATCTGCTGGCCGACTACGGCGAACAACTCGGCCTGGTCTTCCAGCTCAGCGACGACATCATCGACATCACCAGTGACGAGACCGGCAAGACACCGGGGACCGACCTGCGTGAGGGGGTCGACACGCTGCCGATCCTGTTGGCCAAACGGTCCACCGATCCGGCCGACAGCAGGCTGTTGGAATTGCTCGGTCCGGTCGGACCCGCGGCCGATGGCGGCAAACGGGAACGGACCGAGGACGAGGTCGCCGAGGCACTGGATCTGCTCCGCAAACACCCCGCGATCGCCGAGGCCAGAGCCGACGTCGAACGCCGCGCCGAGGCCGCCCGCCGGATCCTCGACCCGCTCCCGGACGGCCCCGCCAAGGCGGCTCTGGCCGACCTCTGCGACTCCGTCGTCACCCGCACCTCGTAGCCACCAGCAACGTCGTCTCCACAACCCGGTGGGAGGATGAGGGGCCATGGGGGCAGAGACGACGTTGGCAGGATTGGCCGATCTGATGACGCCGGTGGCGTTGCGGGCAGCGGTGGCGATCGGGTTGTTCGAAGCGGTCGGGGAGCGCGCGGTTCCGCTGCCGGTCCTGGCCGCCGAACTCGACGTCGACGTCGCCGCCCTCGACCGGCTGGTGCGATTCCTGCGGGCACGGGACCTGTTGCGGATCGATGCTGACGGCAATGTTCTGCTGACGGCGGTCTCCGAGCCGCTCGGCCGACCGGGCAACTGGTCGGCCCGGCTGAACTGGGCCGGCGCGGCCGGGCATCTCGACCGCCGGTTCGTCGAGGACCTGCTGCCGATGCTGCGCGCCGGCCGCACCGACCGCGACATCTGGGCCGAGTTGGCCGCCGACCCCGCCCTGGACGCCTCGTTCGACGAGCTGATGAACACCCGGGCCGACGAGTGGATCGACGCCGTCGCCGCCTCCGACAGCTGGTCGGCCTACGACCGGGTGCTCGACCTCGGCGGCGGCCGCGGGCATCTGGTGGCCGCACTGCTGACGGCGCGGCCGCGGCTGCGTGGCGCGGTGATCGAACGTCCCGGCCCCGCCGCGGCCGCCAGGACGAGGTTGGCGTCGTACGGTGAACGGGTCGAGGTCGTCGTCGGCGACCTGCGGGAGCCGCTACCGGTCACCTCCACCGGACCCGACGCGTACGTGCTTGCCCACATCCTGCACGACTGGGACGACGAGAACGCGCGGATCATCCTGTCCCGAGCGGCGGCCGCTGCCGGATCGTCCGGCCGCGTGGTGGTGATCGAACGAGTCCTCGGCGGCGGTGCGGACGAGCTGCGCGAGGCCACCCATCAGGACCTGCGCCTGTTCGTCCTGTTCGGTGGCCGGGAACGCACCCGGCAGGAGTTCGCCGACCTCGGCGCGGCCGCCGGATTGCGGTTGCTCGACGACACCGCCACCGCCACCAACCGGCACCTGCTCACCTTCGCCCTCACCTGACCAGCCCAACCCCACCGCGCCGACCCGTCAGTTTCTCCCCGACACGCCCGGAATGTCGGGGAGGAACTGACGGGTCGGCGGAGTGTTGCGGTGCTCTCAGTGCTCGCGACGGCCGGCGTTTGTGAGAGCCGAGGCCATCGCGCGGACGTCGGAGACGAGCCGGACGGCGTAGTCGCGGTCGACCGGCAGACCGAAGGTCACGCGGTGGTAGAGCGGGCTGACCACGTGGTCCAGCACCTGCTGCGACGTCGGGGCGGGTTCGCCGCGTTCGATCGCCCGGTTGATCATCAGCTCGGCCTGCTGTTGCCGGATGTCCATGCACGGGCAGTTGTCCACCTGGAGGTCGCGGGCCGACACCATGGCCCGCAGGTAGCGCACCCGCTGCGGCCGGGTGATGTCTTCGGCGATGATGCCGGCCCAATCGTTCAGGTCGGCGGTCAGGTCGCCGTGGTCGGGGATCACGTCGCCGTCCCTGGTCAGCGCGGCCACCGCGACCTCCTCCATCAGGGTGTCGATGTCACCCCAGCGCCGATAGACGCTGGTCGGGTTGACGCCCGCCCGCTCGGCGACCTGGCGCAGGGTGATCTTGTCGCGGGTGGTCTCGCCCATCAGTCGGCCCAACGCGGTGTGCACCGCCTCCTGTACCCGGGCGCTGCGGCCGCCCGGGCGGCGAACCGGTGTCGAGGTGGCCGAGGTCGAGGGACTCATGGGAACATTATTGCACCGTCTGTTGCTTTTGATCTCGCGGTGCTGTTACGCTCCCCGCGTTAACGCAATAGGTATTGCTTTAAGCGGAGGGTGATTCATGCGGTCTTCCCAGCTCGTACGGCAATCGAGCCGGACGGCATCGTTCTTCCTGGCCGGCGGGTCCGGTGCGGCGCTGCTGACCGCGTCCGCCGCGCCGTCGCCGCTCTACCCGGTCTATCAGCGGTTGTGGGGATTCTCAGCGCTGACCCTCACGGTGATCTTCGCGGTGTACGTCTTCGCGTTGATGGCCTCGCTGATCACTGTCGGATCGATATCGGACCGGGTCGGACGCCGACCGTTGGCGATCGGCGCGATGGTGCTGCTGGCGATCAGCATGCTGCTGTTCGTGTTCGCCGGGTCGGTCGGCGGACTGCTGGCCGCCCGGATCGTGCAGGGGATTGCGGTCGGCGCCGCCACTGGCGCGATCAGCGCGATGATCATCGATCTGCAACCGCACGCCCGGGCCGGATCGATGGTCAGCTCGGCTGCACCGGCGATCGGGATGGCTGTCGGCGCGATGGCGGCCGGAGTGCTGGTCGACTACGCACCGTGGCCGCGTTACCTGGTCTACTGGCTGCTGGCCGGGCTCTACCTGGTGCTGGCGATCCTGCTGGCACGGCTGCCGCAGGAGCAGCGGCGATCGGCCGACGGCCGATCGGTGTTCCGGGCTTTGCGCCCGAGCGTCGGACTGCCGGCCGAGATCCGCGCCGGATTCCTGGCCGTGGTGCCGGCGATGGCCGCAACGTGGGCGCTCGGCGGTCTCTACCTCTCGCTGGGAACCTCCATCGTGGCAAGGGTTCTGGGCGTGCACAGCCATGCCGTGGCGGGCCTGGTGCTGGGTGCCTTCTTCGGCAGTGGCGCGATCGGCGGAGCACTGTCCGGACGACTGCCCGAACGGCTCCGCGAACGTGTCGGCCTGACCGGACTGGGGATCGGGGTGCTGATCACCCTGATCGCGGCCCTGCTGCCGAGCACGCCGCTCTACGTGCTGGGCTCGGTCGTCGCCGGCGCCGGCTTCGGGGCGACGTTCCGTGCCGTGATCGCCGAGGTGGCAGCACTGACGCCGGCTCTGCAACGCGGCCGGGTGTTCGCCACCATGTATCTGCTCAGCTACACCGCCTTCAGCGTCCCGGCGTTGGTCGCCGGCCTGCTGACCGGTGTCGTCGGGCTGCGGGACACCACCATCGGTTACGTCGCGTTGGATGCGCTGCTGGTGGCGGCGGCCATGATCATCTCGCTTGTCCGTGCGCGACGGGCGATGCGGCTGGCCGCGACGGCGCCGGCGGCGATCCCGGGGCTGGCGCCGTGTGGCCGTACCACCTCCTGAGCCGGAGGCTACGGTGACCGGGTGACCGTGAATCCGTTCGACGACCTGGCCGCCGACTACGACCGCAACGGTGCTCATGCCGCCCGCGCCGCGGCGTTGATCAACAGAGTCACCCGAGTCTGGCCGGACGGGCGGCCCGATGTCATCGTCGACGTCGGCACCGGCACCGGAGCGGCCGCATTCGCTGCCCTGGCAGCGTTTCCGGCCGCCCGGATCACCGCGATCGACCTGTCGCCGGCGATGATCGATCGGGCTCGGGACATCGCCGACACGGTCCCCGGGGCGGAACGGATCAACTGGATCGCCGGTGACGCGCGCACGATGCCGGCGCAGGATTCCAGCGTCGATCTGGTGCTCTGTACGTCCTCGTTGCACTTCTTCCCGGCGGCGATCTTCGCCGATTGGCGTCGAGTCCTGCACCCCGGCGGGATGGCGGCCTACACCCTGCCGCTGCGGTCGACCTTCCGGCCGGGGCCGGCGTTCGTCGATCTGCTCCCGGCAGAGCAGGACAGGATCCCGCTCGCCGACTCGGCGGCCGAGGCGGCCAACCAGTCCGTGACCGGCTTCTCCGCGGTCGACATCGCCGTCGATGACGGAGCGGTCGGCTACGTCCTGCGTCGGGACTGATCGGACGTTCCGGGCCGGACCCGACACGCGGATGGTTGCTCCGCTCGCCGCGAACCGGTGAGATGAGGCCATGAATGTGCTGAGCGGGCTGGCCCAGATCGTCTTCGCGCTGGGCAGCCTGGTGATCGCCTCGGTGCTGCTCGCGCTGTTGTGCCGCCGGGTCCTCGGTGTCCCGGTCGGCTGGCCCCGATCGATCGTCATCGGCGGCGGCATGACGCTGGCATCGTTCCCGGTGATGGGCGTGATGCTGACCCGGCAGGGGTTGCTGGACGGCACCCGGCTGGTCGGCGATCCCGCGGAGGCGACACTGCTGATCGGCATCGGCATGCTCACCGTCTTCGGGTTGGCGTTGATCGTGCTGGTGATCGCCGAGGTGATCGTACCGACCGGGAGCCTGGGCAATCCGTGCAGCCTGATCACCGACACCCGGGCCCGACTGCGACGCGGCCGCCGTTACACCGGTGTGCTGGCGATCCTGGCCAAGCACGGGCTGTCGTCGTCGTTGCGGATCGGCGGTCGACGCGATGTCCGGCGGGACCGATCGACACCGCGTTCGCTGGCCGCGGCGCTGGGCGAGGCCGGGGTCACGTTCATCAAGCTGGGGCAGACGCTGTCCACCCGACCCGACATCATTCCCGAGTCCTACATCCGCGAGCTCTCCCGGCTGCAGGATGACGCCGGTCCGCTGCCGTGGTCCCGGTTGCAGCCGGTGCTGGCCGAGGAGCTCTCCCGGCCGCCGGAGGAGGTGTTCGAGCACATCGACCCGACCCCGTTGGCGACGGCATCCATCGGCCAGGTGCACACCGCCAGGCTGCTGGACGGCACCGACGTGGTGATCAAGATCCGCCGTCCCGGTGCGGCAGAACAGGTCGAGGTCGATCTGGACATCATGGGCCGGCTGGCCCGGCAACTGGAACGAACCGCCGACTGGGCCCGATCACTGGGCGCGGTCCGGCTGGCGCGCGGGTTCGCCGACTCGCTGATCGAGGAACTCGACTACCGGGTGGAGGCCGAGAACGTGGCTGCGGTCGCCGGATCGCTGGCCGGATCGGAGCGGATCGGCGTGCCGCGGGTCTACGATCAGCTGTCCGGCCCGTCGGTGTTGATCATGGAACGGATCGTCGGTACGCCGCTCGGCCAGGCCTCGGAGTTGATCACCGGCTTTGACGTTCAGCAGCGAGCGGAGATGGCCGAGGGACTGCTCACCGAGGTGCTCCGGGAGATCCTGTTCACCGGCACCTTCCACGCCGATCTGCACCCCGGCAACATCATCGTCGGCGACGACGGACGCCTGACCCTGCTCGACTTCGGCTCGGTCGGCCGACTGGACCAGCCGTCCCGTACGGCATTGGGCCTGTTGCTGCTGGCGGTGGAGCGGGACGATCCGATCGGTGCGGCCGACGCCCTGACCGAGCTCCTTGATCATCAGGGCGAGCGGCTGGACCGCAGGCAGCTGGAGCGTGACATCGGCCAACTGATCGTCCGCTACCGCGGCGGTATCGGATCGGCCGGCAGTGCCGGTATGTTCGCCGCGCTGTGGAAGTTGATCACCAGCCACCGGTTCTCGGTGCCGCCACAGGTCGGTGCCGCGATGCGATCACTGGCCGGCCTGGAGACCAGCGTGCGGGCCATCGACCCCAACACCGACATCGTCACCGCTGCCCGCGGCGAGGGTGCCGCGCTGGTCGGCGAGATCACCGATCCGGCGGCGGTCCGGGTCCGGGTCGAACGGGAACTGTTCCGGATGCTACCGATGCTGCAGCGGCTGCCCCAGCGGGTGAACCGGATCGCCGACGATCTGGAGAACGGCCGCTTCACCGCTCAGGTCCGCGTGCTCGCCGATCCGGCGGATCGTACCTTCCTGTCCCGACTGGTCGGCCAGATCAGCATCACCCTGGTGGCGGCCGCCGCCGTGTTGTCGGCGATGTTGTTGATCACCACCCAGGCCGGCCCGGTCGTCACCGGCGATCTGCGGCTCTATCCGCTGCTCGGTGTGATCCTGCTGTTCTTCGGCGTCATCCTCGGACTACGGGTGATGGTGGTCGCGCTGAGCGCCTTCGATGATCATCGACGCTGACAGTCCTCGGTGACCCGTCGGATCGGAAGAATCCCGCACATGGCGAATCCCGAACAGCCCAGACGTCTCCCGAGTCCGCCGGAGCCGCGGCGGCTCCGCATTCCCGTCGTCGTCGCGGTCGTGGTCGTCGTGCTGGCATTGGTGATCGGCGGGGCCGGCGGCTATCTGATCGGCCATGGCACACCGGGTCAGGTCGACTCCCGTGCGATGGGATGTGAATTGGTGAAGCACCTCAAGAGCGAAGGCAACATCGAGAGCTGGGGCGGGCTGGACGATGCCCGGCTCTGGGAGGCTCAGGCGGCGGGTCCGCTGCTACATGCCGCGTCAATACGGGACAGCGGTGACAAGGAACTGGGTGAGGTCGGCGACGGGCTCACTAGTGCGATCATGCGGTTGGACACCAAGAAGTATGCGGTCCAGTTGGATCGGGCCGTCCAGCTCTGCGGCCGCAGCTGACGACGGCTAATGAGGGGTCAGGGAAGTTCGGCGACCAGATTCAGGACCCGGGTGGTCTGGGTCGGATTGAAGTTGTCGTCACTGAGCAGGCTGACGTTGTAGGCGCCGTGCCGGCCGCGGGTGACCGCCATCGCCTCGTAGTTGTCCATCAGCGGGTTGGACTGCAACTCCTTGGAGGTGGCGCCCAGGTCGGGGCAGTTGGTCACGTCGGCGACCAGCTTCTTGTCGACCAGCTCGTCCGGAGCGGCGGACAGGTCCGACACCGAGCTGACGTCCGGGGCGTCATCCAGATCGGCGGCCTGTAGCCGGATGGTGTTGCCGACCGTCGGGTCGTAGGCGGCCTCCAGGACCAGCAGCTTGTCCTTGTCGTAGGAGGCGATCTCGGAGATCCGCATCCCGTCGTCCACCCGATATCCGACCTGCCGGTCCAGCCGGTAGCTCGCCGTCTGGTGATGGCCGTGAGTGGCCTTGTAGACCAGGATCCGGCGGTCGTTGCCGTCGCCGGTGTCACCGGACAGCGTGCCCTCCATCGAGGCGACCAGGGTCCGTCCGTCCCGGCTGACGGTCAGCCCTTCGAGCGTGGCATTCTCCTCGGCCTCACCGTCCGGGCCGACAGCGAACCGTTCCGGCACCGACAGGGTCTGTTGCTGCACCCCGTTGCGGCCGAAGATCCGGATCGACGGCTCGGTCTCGGAGCTGACCGCGTACCGGCCGTCCGGCAGCACCGCCAGGCCTTCGTTGTCGGCCGTCTCGCCGGTGTACGGGGTGCCGTCGGCGGCCTTCAGCACCAGCGGGTCACGGGTCGGCAGCGGGTCGGCCAGGTCGTCGCCCAGGCTCCAGAGCTTGGCCGGGTCGCCGTCGTGGTTGTCGACGGTGGCGATGAAGTTGCGGGAGCGGGCGTCCCACGCCAGGTTGGACAGCCCGCCGATCTCCTGGTCGTTGTAGACCAGTTTGTCCAGCGCATCGCTGTAGCTGACGGCGGACGCCGAAGGAGCGCAGGTGGGGCCGGCGGCCAACGGATCGTCGACCGGATTCGCCGACGCAACGGCGACCCCGCTACCGGACAGACCGGTAGCAAGCGCCAGCGCGGCGAGCGCGGTGCGGAACCTCGGCATCTGAACTCCTTCGAATGTGACGTTTCACTCTAACCCAACGGTGTTCCGCTGATGGAATTGCCGACCGTGATTACGTCTCGCTGTAACCTTTCGGCAATGTGAACGGGCAATAGGTCTGCATTTGTCCGTCCACCCGATCCTGCGCGCGTTCCAGTGCCGCCCGCGGTGTCGCCGAGCCGATCTTCACCGTGCTCATCACCTGAGAGACCGCGTCCCACCAGAGCGCGCCGACCGGGATCGGCGGTCGTGAGGTGGAGTAGCTGAGTTGACTCAGTTGGGTCCGTACCGACTTCAGGGCCGGGATGTCGAAGACTGCCTCCTGGGTCGGCAGCGAGGAGGTCGGCGGGCAGTAGATCGTCTGCCCGGGGACTCCGGCGTAGTGCTTCATGAACTCCCAGGCCGCCTCGCTGCGCGACGAGCCCTTCGGCATCACCAGCGAGAAGCCGCCCGACCAGGTGTACGGGTCGTCGCCGGCCTTGAAGACCGGAAGATGGGTGTAGCCCCAGTCCAGTTTCGGTGCGTACTTGCTGATCGTGTGCGCCGTCCCGCTGGTTTCGATCACCATGCCGAGCTTGCCGCCGTTGAAGGCCGTCTGGCCGGGAGGCGCGTTGTCCGGTTCGTAGGACTTGATGAACGCGTCGATCCGGGAGTAGTCGTTCTTCCGGGCGAAGTCGTAGCTGAGCTGGTAGGCATCGATGATCGGATCGGAGGTCATGGTCAGCTCACAGGTCTTCGGATCGAAATACTGCGCATGCAGACCCATCGACCAGGTGTAGCCCGAGCCCTGCCCCTGCCAGGGGACGAACCCCATCCGGGTGAAGTTGCCGATCTTGTCGGTCTTGGTGATCTTGTCGCCGATCTCGAACAGCCGCTCGACGGTGATCGGGCCGTTGGACATGTCCAGTTCGTCGGGATCGACGCCGGCCTGCCGCAGCAGGGTCTTGTTGTAGTAGAGGCCGCGGGTGTCGGTGACCGTCGGCAGCCCGTACATCTTGCCCTGATAGCTGAGCTCGTTGACGGTGAACGGCAGCCAGGCATCGAGGAAGCCGGGCTCCTCGTATTTCTCGATCAGATCGTCGATCGGCTCCAGCAGCCCGAGGGCGGCGTACTGGGCGCCGGCGAACCGGTCCATCCACCACAGATCCGGCGCGGTCTTGCCGCGGACCGCGGTGATCACGCTCGTCGCGTCACCGGAATTGCCGCTGGACGGAACGTTCTGCGACGTCACCTTGATCGTCGGATTCTTCTGCTGGAAGGTGTCGATCACCTTCTGCTCGGCGTCCCGGGAATCGCCGCCGACGCCCCACATCCGGACTTCGTTGGGGCCGCTGGTGCGTTGACTGCAGCCGGCCACTGCGGCACCGCCGACCGCACCGGCCGCAGCCAGGAAACCTCGTCTGGACAGGGATCCGAACCGCCGCCCGCTCACTTGAAGCCTCCGATCGTGATGCCCTTCAGGAAGAACCGCTGGAAGACGATGAACAAGATGATCAACGGCAGCACCACCAGGAACGACGCCGCCATCAGTTGGTTGGTCTGGATGTCCTGGGTCTCG
Organism: Microlunatus soli; assembly: GCF_900105385.1. NCBI lineage: Bacteria > Bacillati > Actinomycetota > Actinomycetes > Propionibacteriales > Propionibacteriaceae > Microlunatus > Microlunatus soli. The sequence goes on from NZ_LT629772.1 coordinate 3,767,864, forward strand.
ACCTGTCGGAAGGTCTGCAGTCCGATCGACAGGGTCTGCAGTTTGGCGTCCTGCAGATAGATCAACGGGCCGAGGAAATCGTTCCAGGCGCCGACCGCGGTGAAGATCGCCACTGCGGTGATCGCCGACAGCGACGACGGAAAGACCAGCTGCCAGGCGATCCGCCAGTCGCCGGCACCGTCGATCCGGGCGGCGTCCAACATGTCCTTCGGGATCTGCAACAGGAACTGGCGTAACAAGAAGATGTAGAACGCCGATCCGAACAGGTGCGGCACGATCAGCGGTAGCCAGGTGTTCACCCAGCCGAGTCGGGCGTACAGGTCGAACATCGGGATCAACGTGACCGGGAACGGCAGGAACAGTGTGGCCAGCACCACGTAGAAGAGCTTGTCCCGTCCGGGCCACTCGATGCAGGAGAAGCCGTACGCCACCAGGAAACTCGACACCACCGAGAACAGCACGCTCAAGATCGTGATGATCGCGGTGTTGATGAACAGCCGGACGAACGGCATCGTGTTCAGCGCGTCGACGTAGTTGCCGAACTGCGGCGCGTGCGGCCACCAGGTCGGCGGATAGGTCGCCAGCTCCGGGCTGGACTTCAGGGACGTGTTGACCATCCAGTAGAGCGGAAGCAGCAGCAGGCAGCAGGCCGCGATCATCACCACGCGGGCGATGATCGAGCTCCACCACGGCTGGCGGGATCCGTCGGCAGCGCGGTTGAAATCGCTGCTGCGCTTGGGCGTCGGCGTCTTCGACCGATCGCCGAGGCCGGCCTGTTCTCCAAGATCGGAAAGGGCGGACATCGATGTTCTCCTCTCAGCCTGCGGCGACGTCGTAGTTGACGAATCGACGGGACAGCCAGTAGATGACACCGGCCAAGATCATTCCCACCAGAAACAGCAGGATCGCCATCGCCGACGCGTAGCCGAGCGAGGCATAGGAGAACGCGTTCTTGTACAGGTACATCATGTAGAACAGCGTTCCGTTGTCCGGATCGCCCAGACCGTTGGTCAGGACGTAGCCCTCGGTGAAGACCTGGATCCCGTTCGAGACGCCGGTGATCAGGTTGAACAGGATCGCCGGGCTGAGCAACGGCAGCGTGATCGAGGTGAACTGTCGCCAGCGGGACGCACCGTCCACCCGGGCGGCCTCGTAGATGGTCGAGGGGATGTTGCGCAGGCCGGCCAGGAAGATCAACGCCGCATTGCCCGCGCCGAGTTGTGCCATCCCGACGATCACCACCTTGGCGCTGATCGGGGTGCCCAGCAGGTTGACGTTCTCGGTCCCGAACAACGCCATGAAGCGATTGACCAGGCCGAACGTCGGGTTGACGAACACGCTGAAGACGAACGCCAGGGCGAACACCGGCACCAGCGACGGGATGTAGAGGGCGGCCCGGTAGAAGCCGACCTCGCGGACGTTCCGGTTCATGGCCAGCGCCAGCAGTACGGCGACGATCAGACCGATCGGCACCGCGAGCCCGGCGAAGAAGACGGTGTTGAAGGTCGACTGGTGGATCAGCGGGTCGGTGAAGATCGACGCATAGTTCTTCAGTCCGATCCAGATCGGTGACTGCATCCCGGAATAGCGGGTCAGGCTGACGATGAGGGAGTAGATCACCGGGTAGATCACGAAGGCACAGACTCCGATGATCCATGGCGAGACGAACAGCAGACCGGTTCTCAGTCGTCGTCGTTGGGCAACGGTCAGGCGGCGCGACCGACCGGGGGCATCGACCGCACGGGGAGCGGCGTCCGACACGCTCACCCGGGTAGAACTCGTCATCGAACTCCTCCTCGACCGCACCGGTTCCCACCGGTCGGTCCTGGCGGACCTGGGGGAAACGATGATTGCTAATCAAGACGGATTAGTAAAGAGGCTTGAGATAATGAATCGAGCATGATCGGATGGAGTACGCACGTCTGTGAGCAACCTCTCAGCTGCTGTCCGACCTCACGCACCGCGCAAAGGAGCTGTAGTCCGTGCCTGCCCCGCTACGAGTGGCAACTCTGAGTTTCTGGCATGTTCATGCCGGGGACTACACAAGATCATCCGTCCAGCATCCAGATACCGAGCTCGTCGCCATTTGGGACGACGACGCCGAACGCGGCAAGGAAGCTGCCGCCAAGTACGAGACCGAGTACGTCGCCGACTTCGAGGCCCTGCTGGCCCGGGACGACGTCGACGCGATCACCGTCACCACCGAGACCAGCCGGCACCGGGACCTGATGGTCGCCGCGGCGAAGGCCGGCAAGCACATCTTCACCGAGAAGCTGCTGGCGCCGACCGTCGCCGAGGCCGAGGAGATCATTAAGGCCTGTGACGACAACGGCGTGAAACTGATCGTCTCGCTGCCGCGGCTGTACGACGGCTACACCAGCGTGGTCCGCGACGTGCTGGCCTCGGGCAAGCTCGGCGACCTGACGTACGCGAAGGTCCGGCTGTCCCACAACGGGTCGGTGGCCAACTGGCTGCCGGACCGGTTCTACGATCCGGAACCGTCGATCGGCGGTGCGCTGACCGACCTCGGCTGCCACCCGGTCTATCTGACCCAGCTGATCCTCGGCAGCCATCCGAGCACCGTGCAGGCGACCTACGGCAAGGTGACCGGTCGTCAGGTGGAGGACAACGCCGTGGTGACCGTCGGCTACGAGTCCGGCGCGATCGGCGTGATCGAGGCCGGCTTCGTCTCACCCGACCCGTTCCTGATCGAGATCGGCGGAACTGAGGGCTGGCTGAGCTACAGCGACGCCGACGACTCCGTCCTGGTGTCGGGCAAGGCGTTCGGCGAGGGTCCGCAGCGGATCGCGGTTCCGGAGAAGTCGCCGAGTGCCTACCAACAGTGGGTGCAGCACATTGCCGACGACACTCGTGCCGATGACAACATCGCTGCCGCGCTGGAGCTGACCCGGCTGGTGGTGGCAGCCAACGAGGCCGCCGCAACCGGCAAGACCATTTCGTACAAGTGATCTGCCACCCCGAGACGACAAGGAAGACCAGGAAGACATGATCAAGGTAGGACTCATCGGCGGTGGCGGCATCGCCAATGCGCACATCCGCGGCTACGCCGAACATGCGGACAAGATCAAGATCGCGGCGGTCGCCGATGCGGTCGAGGAGACTGCGAAGAAGCGCGGTGACGAGCTCGACGCGGCGCCGTACACCGACTACAAGAAGATGATCACCGAGGCCGAGCTGGACGCGGTCGACATCTGCCTGCCGCACCACCTGCACGCCGACGCGATCGTCGCCGCTGCGGAGGCCGGGCTGAATGTGCTGTGCGAGAAGCCGCTCTGCCTCAACCCGGACGAGGCACGGCAGGTCAACGACGCCGTCAAGAAGAGCGGCATCACCCTGATGTCGGCACACAACCAGCTCTTCATGCCGGCCGTCGCCAAGGCCAAGGAGTTGCTGGAGGCCGGTGTGATCGGCACCGTCTACGAAGTGCGCACCACCGACAGCTTCTTCAACAACTTCGACCCGGCCAACATGGGCTGGCGGGCACACGCGGAGACCTCCGGTGGCGGTGAGCTGATCGACACCGGCTACCACCCGAGCTACCTGATGCTGCATCTCGCGGGTGGTGTCCCGGTGGAAGCGACCGCGATGCTGTCCACCCACCGGCTGAAGTTCATGGAGGGTGAGGACAGCGCCCAGGTGCTGATCCGCTTCGACAACGGCGTGGTCGGACAGCTGGTCACCAGCTGGGCCTACCAGCCGGCAGCCGTCACCGAACGGTTCTCCGCGGTCGGCGAGCTCGGATCGCTGCACAGCGACGGCACCACCCTGAGCTACCGGCTGCGGGACGGCAAAGAGGAGTCCTTCACCTTCGACAAGGTGGAGACCTTCACCGCCGAGATCGGTCACTTCGCGCACTGCCTGGAGACCGGTGAGCGGCCGCCGCACACCGAGAAGGAGGGCATCGAGGTGCTCGGCATGATCCTCGCCGCCTACGAGAGTGCGGAGAAGAAGACCATCGCCCCGGTCCTCAACGTGCTCGCCTGACCACCTGCAACACCCTGCGCGACTGTCAGCATCCCGCTCCCTTCGACGAGCTCAGCACCCCCTGGGCCGGTCGAAGGGGCGGGATGCTGTCGTTAGCGTGATGGTGAGATCTTGGGCCCGGCCACGAGCTGCGGGAGGGCAGCCAGAGCGGTGAGATGACGCTCGACCTCAGCCGCCCACCAGTCGTCGGTGCGGCGAGCGGTCAGCAGCGCCCACCACAACATCGAACTCCAGCCGAGCAGGATGACGCGTACGCGATCCAGTTCGGTCCCGATCGGCAGTCCGAGGCGGGTCCGTTCCTCGGCGAGCAGGGTGATCAGGTCGGGCGTCTCGGCCACTCCGGAGGTCATTTGGGCATACGCCGCATCCCAAGCCCAGTGAGCGGTCCGTGGGATCGGATCGATCAACCTCCACGGTCCCTCCGGCCGCGCGGCGACGGAGTTCCAGAAATGCACGTCGCCGTGTCCGACGACGTGTTCACCCAGCGACCGCAACCAGGCGTCGTCGGCAGTCGTACGGTGCACGACTTCCCGTGCGGGACCGGGACATCCGGCGTCGACGGCGATCGCTCCGTACTTCTGGGTGAAGTCGGCATCGATCGGGTAGGTCGGCAGTCGGAGTCGGACGGCTTCTTGTTGAAATCGGGCCGCCGCGCACATCACGGCGCGCGCGGTCGCCGGTTGATCCGAACGCCCGCGAACCGGCAGGTCGTCCATGATCAACCACGGTCGTGGTTCATCCGCGAGGGTTGCCCCGTGGGCACGGATCCGCGGCACGACGTCGTCACAGCGGCTGCTCATTGCCGGCATCCAGACGGCCTCGAGCTCGCCGAGCTCGGACTTCAGCACGACGGGAGAGTGGTCGGTGATCCAGCGTGCTCGGACGACCTTACTGCCGCCATCGGGATGCGCCGCGACCTCGGTGATCAGGCCGCCCAGATGTTGATCTTGCCGAATGAGCTCGATCAGCTCGGCGGATGCTGCACCAGTCATGCTCACTCTCCCTCGATGCCCACCATCCTGACAACGACCGGCGGTGTTCGCACCGAGGTTTCCGACGTGAAACCGAGATTCCCGCACCGGTTCCGTCTTTCCGCACCCCGTGCAGAGGGTGCGGAAAGACCGAACCGGTGCGGGAATGAGGGGTCAGGGGTGCTTGGGGGAGTGCGAGGACTTCGGCCGACCGGCGGGCTTGTCGTCGTCCTTGGGGCCGAAGCGAATGTAGAGCAGGGTGGTGGCGATCAACGCCAGGCAGGCGATGATGGCGAGGTTGTCGCCCATCAGGCCGTTGGGGGTGTGGATCGCCGGCCGGATCAGCAGGCACAGGATCAACATCGCGATCCCGCCCTTGAGCAGCAGCCGGGCCATGGCGACGATCATGCGACCTCCTCGCTGACGGCTTCGATGTGCCTCAGCGGCGGCACGTCGTCGGCGAAGTGGCATGCCGTCCGGTGTCCACCGCCGATGTCGGACAGCGCCGGCCGCTGCTTGCGGCAGATGTCCTGCACCAACGGGCACCGATTGGCGAACACACAGCCGGTCTGCGCCGGCTCGCCGATCAGCCGCTCGGTGCCGGCCTCCTGGTCCTCGCGTTCCTTGGCCAGCTGGGGATCCGGGATCGGGATGGCCTCCAACAGCATGTGCGTGTAGGGATGCTTGGGCGCGGTGATCAACTGCTCGGTCGGCCCCTCCTCGACGATGTAGCCGAAGAACATCACGGCGATCCGGCCGCCCTGGGCGAAGTAGCGCACCACACCGAAGTCGTGGCTGATGAAGACGAATCCGATGCCACGCTCGGCCTGGAAGGACAACAGCAGGTCCAGGATCGCCACCCGCATCGACACGTCCAGCATCGAGGTCACCTCGTCGGCGACGATCAGCTGCGGTTCCAGGCCGATCGCGCGGGCGATCGAGACCCGCTGCCGCTGTCCGCCGGACAGCTGATGCGGATAGCGCTGCAGGAATTCCGGCGTCGCATCCAGCCCCACCTGCTGCAACAGTTCCAGCATCTTGGGCTGCACGGTGCGCCAGGTGGCGAGCTTGTGCTGCAGCATGCCCGGCGCCAGCGTGCTGCCGATGGTCAGGCCCGGATTCAACGACCCGTACGGGTCCTGGTGCACCATCTGCACCTGACGGCGCCACTCCTTGCGGGCCCGACCCTTCAAGGTGTTGATGTCGTTGTCCTCGAAGGCGATCGTGCCCTTGGTGGGCTCGTGCAGGCCGGCGATCATCCGACCGAGGGTGGTCTTGCCACAGCCGGACTCGCCGACGATGGCGACCACCTCGCCGGCATCGGCGGTGAGGTTGACATGGTTCAGCACCGGTCGACCGCTGCCGGTGGCATAGGTGTGCGTGACGTCACGCACTTCGAGCAGACTCACGCTCCGGACACCTCCAGTGCACGGTTGGCCACATGACAGGCCACCAGATGATCATGGTCGTCGGATATCAGGTCGGGCTCCTGCGCGCTGCAGACCGGCTCGGCCAGCGGACAGCGCGGGGCGAAGCGGCAGCCCGGCGGCAGCTTGGCCAGGTTGGGCACGCTGCCACCGATCGGCTTCACCCGTAGGCCGGCGTTCAACACGCTCGGGATCGCACCGATCAGGGCCTCGACGTAGGGATGCCGTCGACCGTTGCCGAAGATCTCCTCGGTGGTTCCCGACTCCACCAGCCGACCGGCGTACATCACCGCGACCCGGGTGGCCAGCTCGGCCACCACCGCCAGGTCATGGGTGACGAAGATGATCGTCACCCCGAGCGTACGGTGCAGGTCCTTCAGGATGTCGATCACCAGCCGCTGGTTGAGCACGTCCAGGGCCGTGGTCGGTTCGTCCAGGATGACCACCGACGGCTTGAGCAGCAGCGACACCGCGATCGCGACCCGCTGCTTCATGCCACCGGACAACTGGCTCTCGTACGACTTCCAGATCCGCTCCGGCTGCAGTTGCACCAGCTCCAGCAGATGCTCGAAGTACTGCCGTCCCTCCTGCGGGTCGGCGAACGACTCCGGATGGGCCTGCAGGATGTGCTCGACCTGCTTGCCGATGGTCAGCACCGGATTGAACGCGTTCATCGCGCCCTGGAACACCATCGCCAGCTCCGCGCCGCGGAGCTTGTTGAATTCGGCCGTGGACAGCCCGGTGGTCGACTCGCCGCGGAAGGTGACCTCGCCGGCGATCACCTGACCGGGCGGCGGAACGATGCCGAGCAGCGAGTAGGCCAGCGTCGACTTGCCACAGCCGGACTCGCCGACCAGGGCACAGATCTCACCGGCGTTCACCGTCAGGCTGACATCCTCGACGGCGCGGACCGAGCCGGGCCCTTCACCGAAGGCGACAGTGAGGTTCTTGATCTCCAGCAGTGGTTCGCCGACCGCGGTGGTGGCACGACTGCTCTGCGATACGGCGGTCACTGGACACGCAGCCTCGGGTTGAAGACGCTGTCCAGCGCCCGGGAGAAGAACACGAACGCCACCTGCAGGATGACGATCGCCGCCATCGGGGAGAACAGGTAGAACGCACTGTCGGTGGTGTAGAGCGCACCCTGCGCCATGGCCAAGTTGATCATGATTCCCCAGTTGGTGCCGGCGATCGGTGCGATGCCGAGCAGGAACAGTCCGACCTCGGCATAGATCGCGCCGGTGATCGCGAGCAGGAAGTGGATGGCGACGTACGGTCCGACGTTGGGCAGCAACTGTCGGCCGACCATGTTGCCCAGCGACACGCCTTGCAGCTTGGCTGCTTCGACGAAGTCGCTACTGCGCAGACTCATCGCCTGTGATCGGATGGCTCGCGCCAGGCCCGCCCAGGCGGTGATGGATAACACGCAGGCCAGGACGAACGGGTTGGTGGTGTGGATCACCGCGGCCAGCACGATGATCAACGGCAGCCCGGGGATGGTCAGAAAGATGTCGGTGATCCGCATGATCACCGAATCGGCGAGTCCACCGACGTAGCCGCTGAGCAGCCCGACGGCGACGCCGACGAAGATCGTGACGACCGCGGACAGCACGCCGACGATCATGATCGGGCGGGCGCCGACGATGATCTGGCTCAGCACACCCTGGCCGAGCGAATCGGTGCCCAGCGGATGCGCCATGGACGGTGCCTGGTAGGCGTTGTTGGCGTCCTGATCGTTGCTCACCTGGACGAACATCGGGCCGAAGATGGCGAGCAGCACGTAGCACAGCACGATCACGCCGCCGACCAGAGCGCCCTTGTCGTTGCGGAGGATCCGCCACAGATCTGATGCAAACCTCATGCGACCGTGCCTCCCACCGGAACAGCGTCGTCACTGGAATCGGCCGTGTCCTCGGCAAGCTTCCGAGTCGCCGGATTGGCGATCCGCGGGTCGACCAGCGGATAGAGCAGATCGACCAGCAGATTGGTCACGACCACCGAGACGGTGATCAACAGGAAGCAGCCCATCATCAGCGAGTAGTCGCGCTGGTTGACCGACTGGATCATGTAGAAGCCGATCCCCGGATACTGGAAGTAGGTCTCGACGAACACCGAGCCGCCGAACATGAACCCGATCGACAGGGCGAGCTGGGTGACCATCGGCAGCATCGAGTTCCGGCCGATGTAGGAGCGGCTGATCCGCCGCTCACTCAGTCCACGGGACTCCGCGGCCCGGACGTACTCCGAGCCGAGCACCGAGATCGCGCTGCCCTTCATCGCCAGCGCCCACCCTCCGAACGAGGTGATCACCGACGCCGCGATCGGCAGGATGCTGTGATACAGAACGCTGCCCAGATAGGGCGCGTTGAAGCCGGGCGTCACGTCGACCGAGTAGGCGCCACCCGGCGGGAACACCCGGTACACACCGGTCAGGAAGTACAGCAGCACGATCGCCACCAGGTAGCTCGGCACGGCGCTGAGCAGGGAGACCACGAAGGTCATCACCTTGGTGAAAGTGCTGTTCTGGTTGGCCGCCATCGCCGAGCCGATCGCGACGCCGATCAGGAAGCTGATGATCAGCGACACGGCGACGACCAGGATGGTCCAGGGCAGGGCCTCGGCGATCACCGCGGTGATCGTGGTGCCCGGATTGGTGATCGGACGGCCGAGGTCACCATGCAGGATGTTGATCAAGTAGTCCTTGTACTGGACCAGGACCGGGTCGGTCGGGAGCACGCCGTAGATCGCGTTGATCCGCTGTTGGATGTCCTGCTCGGTCAGACCGCCCTGCTGCCGAAGCTGCGACTCCAGCGCAGCCATCGGGTTGCCGGGCATCAATCTGATCATGAAGAACGACAGCGTCATCACGATGTAGATGGTCACCAGGGCCATCACGACGCGCTTAGCCAGATAGCGCAGCATCAAGATTCCGTTCGAAGATGGGGCGATGAGACAGACAGGGGTGAGGTCGGGGCATGATCACCGGCACGGCGTGACCACCCCCCGACCCACCGGCTGCTACTTCTTCGGGACGACGTAGCCCTGCTGGAAGGCCAGTGACATGCCGCCGCTCATGTTGGCTCCGACGATGTCCCACAGCGGGCTGGTGCCGTTCTTGTCCTTCGGTGGCCAGTTGGTGAAGTTCGTCTCCGAATACTCGAACTGGTAGACCTTGGTGGCGTACCAGATGTAGGGAACGTCCTCGTTGACCAGTTGGGCCCAGTTCCAGACCTGCTTGTTCATCTCCGGTCCCGGAGCCACCGTCTTGGACTGCTGGTAGATCGTGTTCGGGACATTGACGTTGCCCAGTCCGGGCACGTCGGTCTTCGGTCCGAAGCCGATACCGCGCTTGCCGGCGTAGTTGCCGGAGGCGGTGTAGTTCTGATCATGCAGCATGGTGTTGTACACGCCGAGCGGGTTGTTGCCACCGACCAGGTACATGCCGATGTCGAAGTCGCCGTTGTGCTGGTCGGCATCCTGCTGCGCACCCGAGGTGGCGTTCACGTCGGACTTGATCCCGAACGCGGTCAGCGCCTTGGACGCGGAGTTGAACGAGGTGACGATGTCGGAGGTGCCGGAGTTGGCGGTGAAGGTCAGCTTGAACGGCTTACCCTTCGGCGTCATCCACTGATCGCCCTTCTTGGTGAAGCCCTGCGATTTCAGCAGCTCGGTGGCCTTGGCCGGATCGACCGGATATTTGTTCAGCTGGTTGATCTTGTCCTGCGGCAGGTAAAGCTTCTCCAGTGACGGCGAGATCCCGGTGTTGACTTCCTTCCAGGTGCCGCCGGCGCCGGCTCCCGTGCCGTAGGCGGCATCACTGATCTGCTGTCGCGGGATGACGTAGGCCAGCGCCTGCCGAACCTCCTTGATGTTCAGCGGGTACTTGTGGCTGTTGAAGCCCATCACGAAACCGAACGCGAGCGGCAGTGCGGTGTTGGACTCGGGGGTCTTGTTCCACCGCTTCAGGATCGGCGGCGGCAGGTAGACGTTGGAGAAGTCTGCCCGGTTGGAGAACAGCTGCGGGTAGATCGTCTCATTGGCGCCGTTCAGATAGTCCAGGCCGCCGAATTTGATCTTGTCCGCTGCCCAGAAGGTGTCGGACTTGGGAAGCTTGGCCTCCTTGGTGGTGATGTTCTCCAGCTTGAACGGGCCGTTGCCGATCACCTTGTCGACCTTGTAGGCGGCGAGCTTCTTGAAGACCGCACTCATCCGCTTGAACTCCGGCATCTTGGCAGCCTTGTCCGGATCCTTCTGATAGGCCGTCCAGTAGGCGAAGACGTCCTTCTCCAGTTGCGGCGTGACGAACTTGCCGTACACGCTGGAGGCGTAGGTGAGCATGCCGAAGATGTCGGCTTGGGCCAGCGCCATCGGCTGACCCTTCTTCAGGGTGTAGACCACGGTGTGCTCGTCCGGGGTCTCGATCTTGGTGATGTCGTTCCAGAAGCCGTCACCGCGGGTGGCGTCCAGGATCGCGGTGTCGTAGACGTCCTTGCTGGTGACCGGGGTGCCGTCCTCCCACTTCGCTGCTTTGCGCAGGTGCACGGTGAGCTTGCCGGGGGCGGTGTCCCAGCTCTCGGCCAGCTGCGGCTCGTACTCGGTCAGGCTCGGCGCCTTCTGGATCGCCAGCGGCACGTTGATCAGATTGTCGGTGATGCCGAGGCCGTTGACGTTGTAGCGGTTGAACGACCACGTCGTGTTCCAGCTGCAGCACGGCGAGTAGGTCAGGAACTTGCTCGAGTCGCCGGCAGCGGCGCTGCCACCGCCTCCGGCCGCCGCACCGCCCGCGGCGCCACCGCCGGCCGTACCTGCGGTGCAGGCCGCGGCGGTCATCGAGATCGCGGCAGCGGCGACGACCAGCGCAACGGCGCGCTTCTTGGTCGGAGCATGGCCGCGCTGGATTCGGGTATGCCCGGAATCGTTCCGGGTGCTGAGCTCGGTGCGGAGCTCCGGGGTATCTCGACCCGGCACGAGGCGCAGGAACGCCGAGCGTAACCGGTGCACAACTGAAGTGGCAGATCTAGCCATTGGTCCTCCTCGACCCGCAGCGGGCCCCCAACGTTGCCCGTCGAAGAGGCATTCTGGATTAATCGGTCCGCGTTAGTAAAGGGGATGGACAAATCTTCACCTGCTCGTGACCGTGGTCTCTCGTTCGCCTCAGGTAGTGAACGACGACCGCTTATAGCGGAACGGCGCGCTCTGTGGGGTCACGATGAGGTAACGATCGAGACTTCCTGTTCCTCCTAGTCAGCGACGGTTTCTCGGGACGAGGTCCGGTGATTGGCCCCAGATGAAGGGAAGCTGAACGACCGCCGGGAGCGGGCGTTGTCTAGGGTGGCGAGTGCACAAGAGAGCGTAAGACGACGGGGACATGGGGTCCGGTTGTCGCCGTCGCCTTCGGCGATCGGCGATCCGAGTGTGGTTCGTCGGCGTCCGTCGCAGCTGCGTGTGACGATCTTCGGCGCGCCCCGGTCCGGGAAAGGTTTGGTTTGCCAACTCCAGCGGAAACTGGAACGAATGTATCTGCCGCCGAGGAGTCGACGAGCCCGAAGCTGCGTGCCGAACACGTCTACAAGGTGTTCGGCCGGCGGGGGGCCGAGGCTGTTCGGCTGCTCAATGATGGTGCCGACGCCGAGGCGGTGAAGTCCTACGGCACCGCGGCGGTGATCGACGCGAGCTTCGAGGTCGCCCCCGGCGAGATCTTTGTCGTGATGGGGCTCTCCGGTTCGGGCAAGTCGACCCTGATCCGCACGCTGAACGGGCTCTGGAAGCCGACTGCGGGCAAGATCTATGTCGGCGACGTGGACATCACCGCGGTGCAGGACGCCGAGTTGCGCGCCGTCCGACGCGAACAGATCTCGATGGTCTTCCAGCACTTCGCGTTGCTGCCGCACCGATCCGTACGGGAGAACGCCGCCTACGGACTCGAACAGCAGGGCGTGGAGAAGGCCAAGCGGCTGGAACAGGCCGATCATTGGCTGGACGTCGTCGGGCTGAAGGGTTGGGGCGACCGACTGCCGAGCCAGCTCTCCGGCGGCATGCAGCAGCGCGTCGGCCTGGCCAGAGCACTGGCCGCCGAGACCGACATCCTGTTGATGGACGAGGCCTTCTCGGCGCTGGATCCGCTGATCCGGCGCGAGATGCAGGATCAGCTGATCGAGCTGCAGTCCAGCCTCGGCAAGACCATCGTCTTCATCACCCACGACCTCAACGAGGCCATGTACGTCGGCGATCGGATCGCCGTGATGCGGTCGGGCAGGATCGTCCAGATCGGCACGGCAGAGGAGATCCTGACCGACCCTGCGAACGACTACGTGGCGAAGTTCATCGCCGACGTCGACCGCTCCCGAGTTCTGACCGCATCGTCGGTGATGGAGCAGAGCAAGGCTGTCGTTCCGGTGTCGGTCGGACCCCGCGGAGCCGTGGAGGAAATGCGCCGGCTGCAGGTGTCCGGACTGCTGGTCGTCGATCGCGATCGCAAGCTGCTCGGCTACGTCACCGACGACACCGCCGTAGAAGCGGTCAAGGCCGGGAACACCGACCTGCAGGCCCTGATCCGCACTGATCAGTTGGTGACGGTCGCCGAGTCGGATTCCTTGGCCACCCTATTTGCGCCGTCGGTGGACTCGCCGATTCCACTCGCTGTGGTCAGTGACAGTGGAAAGCTGACGGGCATCGTGCCGCGGGTGGCGCTGCTGGCCTCGATGGCTCAGGACATCGCTGCAGAGGATTCGGCAGAGGAAGCTGGCGGCACGGAGAGCAAGTCGGGATCGGAGGCGACTGCGTGATGGGCATCTTCCAATGGATCCTGAATCCCAACGTTCCGCTCGGCGACTGGGCTGAGAGTCTGTTCGACTGGCTGCTGGCGAATGCGTCCGGATTCTTCGACGTCATCAAAGCGATCATCGGTGCTCTTTACTCTGCTCTCGATTTCGTTCTGGCCTCCCCGCCTTACTGGATCATGATCTTGATCTTCGCTGCGATCGCGTTCTTCGCCAGCGGGTGGCGGCTTGCGGTCTTCACGGTGATCGGCTTCTGGTTGATCAGATCGTTCGACCTGTGGCCGCATGCGATGGATACGCTCGCGCTGGTCATCGTCGCGGTCGTGATTGCGCTGGTGATCTCGATACCTCTCGGCATTCTGGCCGCACGCAACAAGTGCGTGTCCGGGGTTGTCCGACCGGTGATGGACCTGATGCAGACGACACCGACGATGGTCTACCTGATCCCCGCGATCATCTTCTTCGGGATCGGCTCGGTGCCCGGTGCGGTGGCTACCGTTGTCTTCTCGCTGCCGCCTGGCGTGCGGCTGACCGAGCTGGCGATCCGACAGGTTGACCAGGAGGTCGTCGAGGCAGGTCAGGCGTTCGGCTCGAGCTCGGGCCGGATCCTGCGGCAGATCCAGATCCCGTTGGCGATGCCAACGATCATGGCTGGCGTCAATCAGGTGATCATGCTCGCGCTATCGATGGTCGTCATTGCTGGAATGGCAGGGGCCGAGGGCCTGGGCAAGGATGTGAATGAGTCGCTCCAGCAGCTGGACACCCCGCTGGGTGTCGAAGCAGGCCTGGGCGTTGTGATCATCGCTGTATTCCTGGATCGGGTCACGTCTGCCGCGGGGCAAGGACGCCGAGGTAAGGCGGACGCTGGATGAGTTGAACCACTAAAGCCGAATAATCGGTCCGTAGCTACGTCGGGTAGACACTGAAGTGAAGAAGGTAAGGGTGAAACGATCATGAAGAAGACGAGGCTCGGAGTAGCCGCAGTTGCGGTCGTCAGTGCGCTGGCGCTTGCCGCCTGTGGCGCGTCGAATACCGGGGGAACCCCTGCCGGTGGTGGTGACGCCGGCGGCAGTGGCAAGGACGACATGGCGAGCAAGTACGCCAAGTGTGATGTGACTGACGGAGTCAAGGACGCGTCGTCGACCAAGATGGCCGCTGGTGAGGACAAGAAGGTCACGATCACGGCGTTCAGTGGGTGGGCCGAGTCTGCTGCCACTGCCTACGTGATGAAGGACGTGCTAAACAAGAAGGGCTACCAGGCGGAGGTCGAGACGCTCGATGCCGCGCCGGCTTTTACCGCGGTTGCACAGGGTGACTACGACGTCCTCAGCGACGTGTGGCTGCCCAGCACGCACAAGGCCTACATCGACAAGTACGGTGACAAGATGGAGCCCCAGGGCTGCTGGTTCGACGCAGCGACGATCGAGGTCGCCGTCCCTGCTTACTCGCCGGCGAAGTCCATCGGTGATCTGAAGACGATGGCCGACAAGTACAACAACGAGATCATCGGCATCGAACCCGGCGCCGGCGAGACGAAGACGATGAAGGAAGCCACGATCCCCAAGTACGGCTTGGATGATCTTCAGTTCAAGACCTCGTCGACGTCTGCGATGCTGCAGTCACTCGATACCGCGTACAAGTCGAAGAAAAATGTCGCCGTGACCCTGTGGTCCCCGCACTGGGCGTACTCGAAGTACGACCTGCGCAAGTTGGAGGACCCCAAGGATGCGATGAGCGGCAAGGAAGGCATCTGGAACTTCTCCCGCACCGGATTCAGCAAGGATCATCCGCTGGCCTCGCAGTTGTTCAAGAACCTGACGTGGCCGGAGGACGACCTCAACTCGCTGGAGAACCTGATGGTCGGCAAGTACGACAACAAGAATCCCGACAAGGCTGTCCAGGAGTGGCTGAAGGACAACCCGGATTTCGAGGACCAGCTGGTCTCGGGACAACTGAAGAAGTAGCACGCTGACCCGTTCGACGGGCCAAGCGCAGCAGGAGGGGGCCGTGTCGGCAGGACGCCGATCCGGCCCCCTTTGCTTTGCTCAATCACCAACAGACTGCGAAGGCAGTGGGATGACAACAGAAGGAATACACAAGGCACGCACTGTGATCGTCGCGATGGCCGCGGCGACGGCGCTCCTGGTGAGCGGCTGTAGCGCCTCCAACACCGGTGGCCAGGAAGTCGGTGGCGGCAGTAGTGACAAGGGTTCCGGAGACATCGCGAGCAAGTACGCCGATTGTCAACCTGGCGAAGGAGTCAAGGACACCGCGTCGATGAAGATCGGTGCCGACGAGGACAAGAAGATCACGATCACCAAGTTCGCCGGCTGGGCTGACGGTGCAGCCAACGCGCACCTGATGAAGGCGATCCTCGACAAGGCCGGGTATCAGACCGAGGTCAAGACCCTTGACGCCGCGCCGGCATACACGGCCGTGGCGCAGGGCAACTACGACGTCATCACCGATGCGGAACTGCCTAGTACACACAAGGCCTACATCAACAAGTACGGCGACAAGCTCGAGCCACAGGGCTGCTGGTATGACAATCCGACGATCGAAATTGCGGTGCCGACGTACTCGCCCGCGAAGTCGATCGGCGATCTGAAGACGATGGCTGGCAAGTACAATAACGAGATCATCGGTATCGAGGACGGTGCCGGCGAGACTCAGACGATGCAGGACAGCACGATCCCGAAATATGGGTTGCAGGATCTAGAGTTCAAGACGTCGTCGAGCGCAGCCATGCTCCGCGCACTGGATACTGCCTACAAGCAGAAGAAGAACGTCGCCGTCACGCTGTGGACGCCGCACTGGGCCTACCAGAAATACGATCTGCGCAAGCTGGAGGACCCGAAGAAGGCGATGAGTGCCAAGGAGGGTCTCTGGGACTTCACCCGGACGGGCTTCGGCAAGGACCATCCGCTTGCTGCGCAGCTGATGCACAACATGGTCCTGGACGAAGATCAGATGGTGGAGTTGGAGAGCGTGATGGTCGAGAAGTACGGCGACAAGAACCCCGACAAGGCGGTCGCCGAGTGGCTAAGCAAGCACCCGGACTTCGTCGATAAGGTGGCCAGTGGGGGATTTGCGTAGTAGACGAGCTCTGGGCTAGGTCGGGGTCCATCGAGCTGGGAGGTCGAGAGCCGTGGCTCAACGTGGGACAGGATCGGGTGATCGTCGATCTCGAACACCGACGCTCCCCTCGGCTCTCATGCGACCTGCATCCACGCCCAACTACAGCGCGGGCAGTCATTGACTCGACTCGCTCGAAGCGATACAAGGCATTGCAGGTGCGCTCCAAACGGTCGGAGTTGGATCTCCAACTATCAAATTCGCAACTAGACTCAAATAGTCTACCTCTTGACTTCGGATCTGTATCTGTATCGTGCGTAATGTGCGACGTATTGGGTTGGTCGAGTCTCGCTGAGCTCGAATATTTCAGCGTGAGCGATCACAGATTGTGTGTTGCACACGGCGGTGCCGAAATTCAGCATCGCGCGCACGAGGAGATGGGATTTCATGCATCGAGCGTTCCCGAAAGTTGTTGCCGGGGTGGTGGTTGCGGCAGTGTCGCTGGTTCTGTCGGCTCCCGCAGCTTCGGCTTCCACAATGTACGACACAGGGAAGAGATTTGAGTCTGCCCTAGGGTGTGATCAAACAGGCCGAGGACTTGTTGCCACGCATGACAATTGCGTCGGTTACTGGTGCATGTACATATCATCGCGCTATCACCTTGTAGTCGAAGTGCGATGAGGGCGCCGTTTTGATCGCGCATAATCAATGAAAGGTCTGGGTACATGAAGAGGAATAGTAAGGGTGCTGCGCGATTGATTGTGTCTGGCGCTGCGGCATTGGTTGCGGCGTCTGGGATTACGTTGGCAAACGCGCCCGACGCTTCAGCGGCCGCATGGCGATCGTTCGAGACCCATACGACTGCGATATCGTGTGACAAGTCTGGCCGATATTGGGTCAATGATTACAAGAGGTGGCTCTCCGGCCCGGGCTACTATGTCGGATACAGCTCCTACTCCTGTCTCAGCGACAATCATGGAAGATACCGGCTGTATCTGTATGGCCTAGTGATCGAGTGAGATGGCGTGCTGCTGACGTCTGATCGAAGAGTCGTGGGCTGAGGGCCGGGAGGTCGGCGGACGGGGCAGCGTCTGGGGTGTGAGTCAGGCCTTCGGCCCCGAACCCCTCGGCAGACGGATGGGCCTCACCGGATGATCCGGTGAGCCGATGCCCGATCATCAGATTGAGACGAATTCGTCTCATTTGGTACGCTTTCGTCTCGTGAGTCCCGAGATCAAGCACCAAGCCACGCTGCGATCCGCGGCCGAGCTGCTGGCCCGGCATCCGGGCGCCGGCACCGACGAGATCGCGCGGTCGGCGGGGATCAGCCGGGCAACGCTGCATCGGCAGTTCGCCAATCGCGACGTACTGATCGATGCCCTGGAGGACCTCGGCATCCGTGAGATCGAGGCCGCGCTGGACGCGGCCAGGCTGGACGACGACCGCGCAGCGGACGCGCTGCGACGGTTGGCCGACGCGGTCGCACCGTCGGCCGGTCTGCTGGCGTTCCTGATGTCCCAGGCCCAGCTGTGGGATCGCAGCGACCCCAATCCGGGCTGGGATCGGATCGACCATCGGGTCCAGGACCTGTTCCGCCGCGGTCAGCGAGACGGTGACTTCCGGATCGACCAGAATCCGGTCTGGTTGGCCGAAGCCGTCTACGGCCTGATCAGCTCGGCGGCCTGGTGCATCCACACCGGTCTGGTCGGCCAGGCCGAGTTCCCGACCATGATCGTCGACCTGCTGCTGGACGGTGTCCGCCGTCAGGAGGGCTCGTGACGACCTCGACAACAGGAGTCCCCGAGCTGACCCGCGGCCGCCGGTGGATCGCGCTCTCGGTGCTGGCGCTGGCGGTCCTGTTGATCGCCGTCGACGCCACCGTGCTCGCCATCGCCACCCCGTTCCTCAGCGAGGATCTGGAGCCGACCGGCGTCCAACTGCTCTGGATCGGGGACAGCTACGGCTTCGTGATCGCCGGTCTGCTGGTGTCGATGGGCAGCCTCGGCGACCGGATCGGTCGCAAGAAGCTGCTGCTGATCGGCGCCTCGGCCTTCGGGCTGATCTCCATCCTGAACGCCCACGCGCCGACCGCTGAGGTGATGATCGCGGCGCGTGCGTTGCTCGGTGTCGCCGGCGCCACCCTGATGCCGTCCACGTTGGCGCTGATCCGCAACATCTTCTCCGACCCGGCCGAGCGCACCGTCGCGATCGGCGTCTGGGGTGCGATGTCGTCCGCCGGGATGGCGATCGGCCCGATCCTCGGCGGAGCGCTGCTGGAACACTTCTGGTGGGGATCGGTGTTCTTGATCAACGTGCCGGTGATGGTGGTGCTGGTGATCGCCGGCATCCGGCTGCTGCCCGAGTCCAAGGCCACCCGGGCCGGCGCCTGGGACCTGCCCAGCGTGCTGCTGTCGCTGGTCGGCATGTTCGGCGTGGTGTACGCGATCAAGGAACTCTTCGCCGTCGGTCCACGACTCGACATCCTGCTCGCAGCGGTCGTCGGGGTCGCCGCACTCGCGGTCTATCTGCGTCGGCAGCGACGGCTGGAGAACCCTCTGCTCGACCTCAGCCTGTTTGCCAATCGGTCGTTCAGCGCGGCGGTGCTGGCCGATCTGCTGGCGATCCTCGGCCTGTCCGGCCTGGTGTTCTTCCTGTCCCAGTATTTCCAGCTGGTGCAGGGATATCGGCCGCTGCTGGCCGGGCTGGCCGAGCTGCCGTCGGTGGTCGGCGCGATCGTCTTCGGGCTGCTGGCCGGCCGGGTCGGTCGGCTGATCGGCGTCCGGGTCGGCATCACTGTCGGGCTGATCGCGCTGAGTCTGCCGATGGCGGCGTTGATCTTCGTCGGCCCGCACACGGCCTATCCGGTGCTCGGCCTGCTGATGTTGATCGTCGGCTCCGGCGCCGGTCTGACCTTCACCCTGACCGCCGACCTGATCCTGACCAGCGCCCCGGCCGAGCAGGCCGGCGCCGCCAGTGGAGTCTCGGAGACCGCGTACGAGCTGGGCGGTGCGCTCGGCATCGCGCTGATCGGCTCCGTGGTCACCTCGGTGTATCGCGGCTTCACCGCTCCGGCCGGTGTGCCGGCAGCGGTGGCCGACGCCGCCCGCGAATCACTGGGTGGTGCGGTGCACGCGGCAGCCGGCCTACCGGACGGCCTCCGCAGTGCTCTGCTGGAAGCCGCCCGAACGGCGTTCACCGACGGACTCCGCTACGCCGGCCTGGCCGGCGGCCTGGTGCTGCTGCTGGCGGCGATCGTCGTCGGCCTCGCGATGCGGACCACCGCCCGCGAGACCGAACCGGATCGCACTACCAGATCTTGACTCGCTGGTCCTCGGCCAGCCAGAGGGCATCGTCCTCGGTCACCTCGAACGCTTCGTAGAACTGGCCGATGTTGCGCACGATCTGATTGCAGCGGAACTCGGCAGGGGAGTGCGGATCGGTGGCCAGCCGCTGGATCACGGCTTCGGTCCTGATCTTGGTCTGCCAGATCGCGGCGTAGCTGAAGAACAGCCGCTGGTCGTCGGTCAGCCCGTCGACCGGCTCAACCTGCTTGCCCTGCAGGGAGATCTTGTATGCCCGGTAGGCGATCGACAGCCCACCCAGATCGCCGATGTTCTCCCCGATGGTCAGCGCACCGTTCACGTGGTGGCCGGGCGTCTGCTCGGGTTCCAGGGCGTCGTACTGTGCGATCAACGCCTTGGTGCGCTGCTCGAAGGCGTCGCGGTCGTCGTCGGTCCACCAGTTGATCAACCGGCCGTCACCGTCACAGGTGGATCCTTGATCGTCGAAGCCGTGGCCGATCTCGTGACCGATCACCGCACCGATGCCGCCGTAGTTGACGGCATCGTCGGCGTCCTCGTTGAAGAACGGCGGCTGCAGGATCGCTGCCGGGAAGACGATCTCGTTGCGCAGCGGGTGGTAGTAGGCGTTCACCGTCTGCGGGGTCATGAACCACTCGTCCGGGTCGACCGGCTTGCCGATCTTGCTCAGCACCCAGTCCAGCTCGAACTGGTGAGCCCGGATCACGTTGCCGATCAGGTCGCCCGGCTTGATCTCCAACGCCGAGTAGTCCCGCCACTTGGCCGGGAAGCCGATCTTCGGACGGAACTTGGCCAGCTTGTCCAGCGCCTTGGCCCGGGTCTCGTCGGTCATCCAGTCCAGCTCGCTGATCGATTCGGAGTAGGCAGCGATCAGGTTGGCGACCAGGACGTCCATCCGTTCCTTGGCGACCGAGGAAAAGTGCCGATCGACATAGATCTTGCCGACCGCCTCGCCAAGCGCTCCCTCGACCAGGGCGACGCCTCGCTTCCAGCGTTCCTTGTTGGTCGGGATGCCGTTCAGCACCGTGCCGTAGAAGCGGAAGCGTTCATCGACGAACTCGCTGGACAGGTACGGCGAGAAGTTGCTGATGATCTTCCAGGCCGCCCAGGACTTCCAACCGGCCAGCCGTTCGGTGGCGATCAACTTCGCCGCCTCGGCGAAGAACGACGGCTCCTGCACGATCACGGTCGCGAAGGCCGATTCGTCGATGGCGGCGGTCTCCAGGAAGGTCCGCAGCCCCAGGCCCGGTGCCGACCCGTCCAGCTCCTCCAGCGTCATCGGGTTGTAGGTGGCGCGCATGTCGCGGCGCTTGACCCGATCCCAGTGCAGGGCGGCGATGTCGGTCTCCAGCTGGACGGCCAACCCGGCCTGCTCCGCCGCGTCGGGAAAACCGGCCAACTCGAAACTCTTGGTCACGTGCTCGAGATAGCCGGCGCGGATCTCGGCGTACTCGTCCTCGCGGTAGAACGACTCGTCGGGCAGCCCGATCCCGGACTGGGCGGCAAACATGATCATCTTCTTCGGGTCGCCGGGATCGGCGTCGCTGTCGAAGTCGAACAGTCCGGACACGCCGGTCCGGGCGAAGCGGCCGAGCAGCCGGACCAGATCGTCGGTGGTCGCCACCTGCTGCACCTCGGCCAACAGCGGCCTGATCGGCTCGGCGCCGACGGCCTCGACGGCGTCGGTGTCGACGAAGCTGGCGTACAGCATCGCGATCTTGCCGTCGTCACTGGTCGGGTCGAGGGTGCCCGGATCGTCGCCGGACAGGCCGGTGATGATGTCGTTGACCGCCTTCTCCGCCTCGTCCCGGAGCTTGATGAACGAGCCGGTCATCGGTTGGTCGTCGGGGATCTCCGCCGACTTCAGCCAGCCGCCGTTGACGTGGCCGAACAGGTCGTCCTGTGGACGGACGTCGGCGTCGACGCCGGAGAGGTCGAGAGCGGGAACGGGCTGATGGGTCTGGGCAGCTTCGGTCACGAATCGATGCTACAAGGAGCCACGGCGAGGTCGTACGATGCCGGGCATGGCTCGCTTCGACAACGCTGTTCCCGGCACCCACGATCCGTATCTGGCCGCGACCGACCGCTACGTCGGCACCGACTACCGGCCGGTCGGCCGATCGGGGCTGCTGCTGCCGCCGATCTCGCTCGGGCTCTGGTACAACTTCGGCGACGACAAGCCGTTCGCGACCCAGCGTGAGATCCTCCGGTACGCCTTCGACCACGGCATCAGCCACTTCGACCTGGCCAACAACTACGGTCCGCCGTACGGGTCGGCGGAGGAGAACTTCGGCCGGATGATGATCAAGGACTTCGGCCCGTATCGGCACGAGATGATCATCTCCAGCAAGGCCGGCTGGGACATGTGGCCGGGACCGTACGGGCAGCTGGGCGGGCGGACCTACCTGCTGAACAGCCTGGACGAGTCACTGCGCAGGATGAATCTGGACTACGTCGACATCTTCTACAGCCACCGCTTCGACCCCGACACGCCGTTGGAGGAGACGGTCGGTGCCTTGGATACCGCGGTCCGTTCCGGCAAGGCACGGTTCGTCGGCATCTCCTCCTATTCCGCCGACCGGACCCGGGAGGCGAAGCGGATCGCCGATGCGCTCGGCACGCCGCTGGTCATCCACCAGCCGTCGTACTCGATGGTCAACCGGTGGATCGAAGGCGGCTTGACCGACGCGTTGGACGAGCTCGGGATGGGGGCGATCGCGTTCACCGCGCTGGCCCAGGGGATGCTCACCGACCGCTTCACCAGTGCGGCGCGGGGCACGCAGGGATCGTCCCGGCCGAGTTTCAGTAACGATGCTGCCCAGGATCCGAGGGTGATCGAACGGATCGACGCGCTGGCCGCGATCGCCCAGCGGCGGGGACAGTCGCTGGCCCAGCTGGCGCTGGCCTGGGTGCTGCGGCGGCCGACCGTCAGCTCCACCCTGGTCGGTGCATCGAGCGTGCAGCAGCTGGCGGAGAACCTGAAGGCACTGGACAACCTGAACTTCGATGACGCCGAACTCGCCGAGATCGATCGGTACGCCGTGGACGAGTCCGCGGTCGACAACTGGCGGTCGGTTTCGGAATCCTGAACCCGGCTGAGTTCCCGGACCACCTGACGGGAACGGGCACCCGGACAACCACGGCGACACCTACGATGCCCGTCATGCCACGTTTCGACGCTCCCGTTCCCGCAACCCACGATCCGTATCTGGCGGCACCCGACCGCTATGTCGGCACTGACTACCGGCGGGTCGGGAACTCCGGCCTGCTGCTGCCGCCGATCGCCCTCGGCCTGTGGCAGAACTTCGGCGACGACCGGCCGTTCGCGACCCAGCGCGACATCGTCCGGTACGCCTTCGATCACGGCATCAGCCACATCGATCTGGCCAACAATTACGGCCCGCCGTTCGGTTCGGCGGAGGAGAACTTCGGCCGGATGATGATCAAGGATCTGGCGCCGTACCGGCATGAGCTGATCATCTCCAGCAAGGCCGGCTACGACATGTGGCCCGGACCCTATGGTCAGATGGGCGGCCGGACCTACCTGCTGAACAGCCTGGACGAGTCGCTCCGCCGGATGAATCTGGACTATGTCGACATCTTCTACAGTCATCGGTTCGACCCCGACACCCCGTTGGAGGAGACGGTCGGTGCCTTGGATACCGCGGTCCGCTCCGGCAAGGCACGGTTCGCCGGAATCTCCTCCTACTCAGCCGATCAGACCCGGGAGGCGAAGCGGATCGCCGACGCGCTCGGCACACCGCTGGTCATCCACCAGCCGTCGTACTCGATGTTCAACCGGTGGATCGAGGACGGGCTGACCGACGCGCTGGACGAGGCCGGGATGGGGGCGATCGCCTTCAGCTCGCTGGCCCAGGGGCTGCTCACCGATCGCTTCACCAGCAAGGCCCGCGGCAACGGCACCGCGGTACCGTCCCGGAGGCAGAGCGTCAACGACACCGCAGCCAACGACCCGGCCGTCGTGGAGCGGGTCGACGCACTGGCCGAGATCGCGGCACGACGCGGTCAGACGTTGGCCCAGCTCGCCCTGGTCTGGGTGCTGCGACGGCCGACCGTCACCTCGACGATCATCGGCGCCTCCAGCGTCCAGCAGGTGCAGGAGAACCTGAAGGCGTTGGACAACCTCGAGCTGGACGAGGGCGAGCTGGCCCAGATCGATCGGTACGCCGTCAGCCGCTGACCCGCGAACCGGCGGTCAGGTGCCCTTGCCGCGTTGCAGGATCTCCTTCAGGTAGGCCCCGTAGCCGGACTTCGCCAACGCCGCGGCTCGGTCGGCGAGCTCGGCGTCGGTGAGGAAACCCTGTCTCCAGGCGACCTCCTCCGGAGCGCCGACCTTGAGACCCTGCCGGGCCTCCAGGGTGCGGACGAAGTTGCCGGCATCGTTCAGTGAGTCGAAGGTGCCGGTGTCCAGCCAGGCGGTGCCCCGCGGCAGCACCCCGACCTGCAACTTGCCCAGGTCCAGGTAGTGCCGGTTGACGTCGGTGATCTCGTACTCACCCCGCGCCGACGGCTTCAGCTCGGTGGCGATCTCCAGCACGTCGTTGTCGTAGAAATACAGCCCCGGAACGGCGTAGTGCGACCGCGGTGCGACCGGTTTCTCCTCCAGCGAGATCGCCTGCTGCTGATCATCGAACTCGACCACGCCGTAGCGTTCCGGGTCGGTGACCCAGTAGGCGAACACGGCGCCACCGTCGACGGTGGCAAAGCGTCGCAGCTGGGTGCCCAGACCGGGCCCGTAGAAGATGTTGTCGCCGAGCACCAGAGCGACCGGCTGATCACCGACGAAGTCCTTGCCGATCACGAACGCCTGGGCCAGGCCGTTCGGCTCGGCCTGCACGGCGTAGCCGATCGAGACGCCGAACTGCGATCCGTCGCCGAGCAGCCGATGGAAGCTGTCCGCGTCGTGGGGTGTGGTGATCACCAGGATGTCGCGGATGCCGGCGAGGATCAGCGTGGACAGCGGATAGTAGATCATCGGTTTGTCGTAGACCGGAGTCAGCTGCTTGCTGACGCCCAGCGTGACCGGATGCAGCCGCGTGCCGGAGCCACCGGCCAGGATGATGCCTCGCATTCGCCCCAGTCTGCTGCAACTGGAGCCCCGGGGCGAGCGATTCGCCTAAACTCCCGACCGTGACTTCCTATCTGGTGACCGGTGGCGCGGGCTTCATCGGCTCCAACTTCGTGCACCACCTGCTGTCCCACACCGACGCCACGGTGACCGTGCTGGACAAGCTCACCTACGCCGGCAACAAGGCGTCCCTGGAGGGGCTGCCGGCCGACCGGTTCAGCTTCGTGCACGGCGACATCTGCGACGTCGAGCTGGTCGATCAGCTGGTTGCCGATCATGACTGCGTGGTGCATTACGCGGCGGAGTCGCACAACGACAACTCGCTGTCCGACCCGTCGCCGTTCGTGCAGACCAACCTGGTCGGGACCTTCGCGTTGCTGGAGGCGGTCCGCCGGCATGACGTCCGCTATCACCACATCTCCACCGACGAGGTGTACGGCGATCTCGAGCTGGACGACCCGCAGCGTTTCACCGAGGCGACGCCGTACAACCCGTCCAGCCCCTACTCCTCGACCAAGGCCGGCTCCGACCTGCTGGTCCGGGCCTGGGTCCGATCGTTCAAGCTGTCGGCGACGATCAGCAACTGCTCCAACAACTACGGTCCCTACCAGCATGTGGAGAAGTTCATCCCGCGGCAGATCACCAACGTGCTGGACGGCGGCCGGCCCAAGCTGTACGGCGCCGGGCAGAACGTCCGAGACTGGATCCATGCCAAGGACCACAGCGCGGCGGTGCTGAAGATCATCGAGTCCGGCCGGATCGGCGAGACCTACCTGATCGGTGCCGACGGCGAGAAGAACAACACCGAGGTGGTGCAGCTGATCTTGGAGCTGCTCGGTCGGCCGGCCGATGCCTATGATCACGTCACCGACCGGGCCGGACACGACCTCCGCTACGCGATCGACTCCGCCAAGCTCCGTGACGAGCTCGGTTGGCAGCCGCGGTTTGCCGACTTCCGCTCCGGGCTGCAGGCCACCATCGAGTGGTATCGCGAGCACGAGTCCTGGTGGCGACCCCAGAAGCAGGCCACCGAAGCCGGCTACGCCGCCAAGGGCCAGTAGCACCATGACCGATCCGACCGTCGAGACCACGCCCGTTCCCGGCCTGTTGATCATCAACCTGCCGCTGCACGGCGACAACCGTGGCTGGTTCAAGGAGAACTGGCAGCGGGAGAAGATGATCAAGCTCGGGCTGCCGGACTTCGCCCCGGTGCAGAACAACATCTCCTTCAACGCCTCCCGCGGCGTCACCCGCGGACTGCATGCCGAGCCGTGGGACAAGTACGTCGCGCTGGCCACCGGTCGGATCTTCGGCGCCTGGGTCGACCTGCGGGCCGGTGACTCGTTCGGCACCGTCTACACCCACGAGCTCGGCCCGGAGACGGCGATTTTCGTCCCGCGCGGCGTGGCCAACGGCTACCAGACCCTGCAGCCGGATACCGCCTACAGCTATCTGGTCAACGAACACTGGAGTGCCGAAGCGCGGTCGCAGTACACCTTCCTCAACCTGGCCGACGAGACGGTCGGAATCGACTGGCCGATCCCGCTGGCCGAGTGTGAGCTTTCCGAAGCGGACAAGGCCCATCCGCCGTTGGCAGACGTGCAGCCGATGGCGCCGAAACGGACGGTGATCATCGGGGGCAACGGCCAGCTCGGTCGCGCGCTGGCAGCGATCATGCCCGACGCCGAGGTGACCGACCGGTCGACACTCGACCTGTCCGATCCGGACTCGCTGGCGAAGTTCGACTGGCGGTCCTACGACGTGGTGATCAACGCCGCCGCCTACACCGCCGTCGACACGGCCGAGACCCACGACGGCCGGATCGCCGCCTGGGAGGTCAACGTGACCGGGGTCGGCGCGTTGGCCGAGATCGCCCGCGAACACCGGCTGACCCTGGTGCACGTCTCGAGCGACTACGTCTTCGACGGACTGCTGCCGACCCACGACGAGACCGAGCCGCCGTCCCCGCTCGGCGTCTACGGCCAGACCAAGGCCGCCGGTGATCAACTGGTGGCCGGCGTGCCGCGGCACTACATCTTGCGCACCAGTTGGGTGATCGGTGACGGCGGCAACTTCGTCGCGACGATGGTCAGGTTGGCCGACGCCGGCGTCGAACCGACCGTTGTGGACGACCAACTGGGCCGGCTCACCAGTGCGGCAGAACTCGCTCGGGCCATCGCGCATCTGATCGACACCGGGGCCGAGTACGGGGTGTACAACGTCACCAGCGACGGTGAACCACGTTCCTGGGCCGATCTGGCCACCATGATCTTCACCGCCAGGGGACGACCGGCCGATGCGGTGACTCCGGTCAGCACCGAGGCCTACGCCGCCGGCAAGCAGCTCGCGCCACGGCCACGGCACAGCACCCTCGACCTGACCAAGATCAAGTCGACCGGATTCGTCCCGGTCGACGGTGACCGTGCGCTGGCCGAGCTGCTGACGGCCATCGATCACCAGGGATAGCCGCCGCCGGTCTCCCGGCGGAACACCCCGGTCAACTCGTCCTCGGCCAGCACCTGTTCGGCGATCCGTCGACCGCCGTCTGCGGGACTGTCGGTGCCGGTGTTGTTGTTCAGGTCGGTGGCCACGAAGCCAGGGGAGAGGGCGTTCACCCGGATCCCGTCGGCGGCCAGCCGCGTCGCGTAGATGACGGTGACGGCGTTCAGTGCTGCCTTGGAGCTGTTGTAGGTCAACAGGGTGCGATACTGCGCATACTCCGAGGTGGGATCGGTCAGGAAGGTGAAGGTCCCGAGGCCGCTGCTGACGTTGCCGATCAACGGTCGGGTTCCGTTGCGGAGCAGTGGTATCAGGCTGTTGATCAAGGACACCGGTCCGAACACGTTGGTCTCGTAGGCGGTTCGGAGATCGTCCCTGCTGACCTCCTCCGGTGTCCGGCCGAGATCCACGGTGGTGACGGCGTTGTTGATCAGAATGTCCAGACGGCCGTACTCGTCTCTGATCAGCTCGGAGGCTGCGGTGATCGTCTTTTCGTCGGTGAGGTCGAGTGGCAGATAGCGGACATCGAGGCCGGTGGCTCGCAGCGTGTCGGCGGCTGTCCGGCCGCGGCCGGGGTTGCGGGCGCCCATCAACACGGTATGGCCGGCGGCGCCGAGGGCACGGGCGGTCTCGTACCCGATGCCCTTGTTGGCGCCGGTGATCAGGATGATCTTGGAATCAGTCATGTCCTCCAGCGTGCGGCGATATCGCGGATCGCGGGAGAGCGGCGTCGATGCTGGTGATCGGCAAGGTGGTATCGCCGATGCCATGGTGCGATCGCCGGGTCGGGGGCAGGATGGCGGGCGTGGACGCTATCGATCGCACCGAGCTGGGATCCTTCCTGCGCCGATGCCGGGAGAGGATCCGTCCCGGCGACGTCGGCCTGGAGATCACCGGTCGACGCCGGACCCCGGGCCTTCGTCGGCAGGAGGTGGCGCAGCTCGCCGGGATGTCGATCGGCTACTACATCCAGTTGGAGCAGGGGCGAGGACCACGGCCGTCCGCACAGATCGTCGAAGCACTGGCTCGGGCGTTGCGAATGTCCGACGATGAGCGCGGCTACGCTTCCCGGCTGGTCGGCGTGCAACCACGGCGGCCGGACTGGATGCGTCGCGAGGTCCGTCCCGGCATCCTGCACGTGTTGGACCAACTCACCGACGCCCCGGCATTGGTCTGCGATGCGGTGTTCGACGCGCTGGCCTGGAACCGGATGGCCGCGGCGTTGCTGCCCGACTTCCTGGCGCCGTCGGCGACGGACCGCAACGTGATCTGGCGGCACTTCGCCGACGACGGCGGCACCGAACGGATCGACCCCGTGGACCGTGCCCGCTTCGGGCGCGAGCTCGTCGCGCAGCTCCGCGTCGCGGCGGCACGCTATCGCAGCGATCCCGCGGTGACCGGACTGGTCGAAAGGCTGCAGCAGCACAGCGAGGAGTTCCGTACGTTGTGGGAGGCCCAGGATGTCGGCTCGTCGCACTCGACGATCAAGCGGATCGACCATCCTGCCGTCGGCCCGCTGACACTGGACTGCGAGGCGTTGCACGATCCCGACCGCGACCAGTGGATGATCATCTACACCGCCCGACCCGGGACGCCTGACCGCGACGCGTTGCGGCTGCTGGGGGTCGTCGGCACCCAGCAACTGACCGAGTAACCTCTCAGGACGGCGGTGTCGACGACGAGGTGGCCGGAAGGTGAGTTACGGATGTGGGCGTATCGACTGTCCGGGCCCGAACGCTTGGAACGGATCGAGGTCGCCGAACCGGATGACCCTGCCGACGGGGACGTGGTGGTCCGCTTCGGCACCGGCGGCATCTGCGGCAGCGATGTGCCGAAATTCCATCGTGCCGAACTGCATTCCGGCCGGGATCTGGTCGGTCCGGGCTGGCCGCTGCACGAACTGACCGGCACCGTTGCGCTGTCCCGCTCGCCGCGGTTCGCAACCGGCGATCGGGTGGTCGGCTTCGTCCGTGGGGCGGCCGGGCTGGCGGAGTATCCGCTCTGCGACGCCGCCCAGCTGGTGCCGGTCCCGGCCGACGTGGCGGCCGAACGCGCCGTCGTCATCCAGCCGTTGGCCACCGTGTTGTACGCCGTCGACCGGCTCGGTGATGTGGCCGGCAAGCGGGCCGCAGTCCTCGGCCTCGGCTCGATCGGGTTGTTGTTCGCCGCGGTGCTGTCGGCCCGTGGTGCGCAGGTCACCGGCGTCGACCCCATTGATCGCGTCGCCGTCGCCGAGCAGTTCGGGATCGGTGAGCTGGCGACCACGACCGCCGAGGCCTGGGCGACCGGGCTCCCGCCGGCGCAGCGTTTCGACGTGTGTGTCGAGGCGGTCGGTCACCAGACCGCGACCCTGCCGGCCGCGTTCGAGGCGGTTGCGCCCGGTGGTCAGGTGTACGCGTTCGGCGTACCCGACCATGATCATTATGAGTTGCCGTTCCGCGGCTTCTTCGGCAAGGCCGCGACTCTGCTGACCGGTGTCACCGGCGAATGGGCGCCGTCGCTGGCCGCCGCCGCCCGCTATCTGGCCGAGCGGCCGGCGCTGGCCGACGGCTACATCACCCACCGGTTCGGGATCGACGCCGCCCAGACCGCGTACGAGACCGCCAGCCGGTCCGAACCCGGCCGGCTCAAGGTCGTGATCGACGCGCCCTGAGCGGCCCGGCAGCAGCTATCAGACGGCGAACACCTGGGAGTCGTCGACGAATGCCTTGAACTCCAGCGCGTTGCCGGCCGGATCGAGCAGGAACATCGTCCGTTGTTCGCCGGTCTCACCGGCGAAGCGCACGTAGGGCTCGATGACGAATTCGGTATCCGCGGCGCGCAGCCGGTCGGCGAGTTCTTCGAAGGCCTCGACGGTCAGGACCAGCCCGAAGTGCGGCACCGGGACGTCGTGGCCGTCGACGGGGTTGTGGATCCGTTCGGCGCGGGCCGGGGCCAGGTGGGTGACGAACTGGTGGCCGTGCAGGTTCCAGTCCACCCAGGTGTCGGAGCTGCGGCCCTGTTGGAGGCCGAGCGTCTCGCCGTAGAAGCGGCGGGCGGCGTCCAGGTCGTCGACCGGGACGGCGAGATGGAAACGGGGGATCGGGGAGTCGAGGACTGTCATCGGGGTGAGTTCCTTCCGTCTGGCGACCCGCACCGGGCTGATGTCGCAATGTTGACATTAGCGTGAATGTTAACATTGCGACATGGAGGCGACCCAAGCCAGCGACGACCGCGCAATGGCTCCGGCGCGTCGTCGTGGGCTGGCGGACGAGGTCGCCGACCGGATCCGGGAGGCGATCTTCACCGGTGCCTACCCGCCCGGGGCGCCGCTGCGCGAGGTCGAGCTCTCCGCGGTGCTGCAGGTCAGCAGGGGACCGGTGCGTGAGGCTCTGCGGGGGTTGGAGCACGAAGGCCTCGTACACTCCGGCTGGCACCGCGGGACGGTGGTCACGACACTGTCCGCCAAGGATGTTGCCGAGTTGGACAGCCTGCGCGGCGCGCTGGAAGACCTGGCCGTGCAGCAGGTGATCGCGCACGCCTCGGACGACGACCTGGCCGTCATCGAGCGAGCCGCCGGCGGCATGGACGGGACCACGGACCCGCACACCATGGTCAGTCAGGACATCGCCTTCCACGACGCCGTCTTCGTCGCCACCGGCCACCGACGCCTGGTCGCGGGTTGGGACGCGATCCGCTGTCAGGTCCACCTGTTCCTGCTGACCCGCATCGGTCTGAGTACCGAGGACTACCTCGGCAGCATCCCGCCGGAACACCAGGCGCTGGCCGCGGCTCTGCGCGCTCGCGATCCCGACACCGCCCGCGCGTTGTTCGCGGCCCACCGCCGGCACGCGGTGGACATCGTGTCGGCCGATTGATGATTCGTCATGGCCGGCCGATGATCGACCAGGAGGGTTCCCAGCTGCCCTCCAGCGGCTGGCGACGGGCCGGAAATCCCTGTGTGCGCAGGAGATCCACCGCCGGATGCCGATTGTCCCTGCGGACGATCAACGAATGCGGATAGATCGGCACCGGTCGGACCAACCGGAGGCAGCGCAGGTCGTAGGCCGGTGGCCACAGCAGATTGCCCACGTCGCCGATCACGGTGACCAGCGTGCTCGACTCCGCGACGGCCTCCAGCAACGGCTCCGCGCCGTGTGTCGGGTCGAGTCGATCGATCCGCAGTCCGAACATCGCCGCGAACTCCTCGTAGTAGATCGTCCACTCGCCACCGTCGACGTTGCCAGGCATCCAGATCGGATAATCCGCCAGCTGGGTCGGGCGGACGGCCGCCTCGGCGGCCAGCCGATGGCGCGGTCCGATCAGGGCCGTGACCTGCTCGTCCAGCACCCTTGTGGCGGTGACACCGCGAGGTAGTCGTCGAGCCGGCAGCGGAACGGCCCGCAGCGAGACGTCCAGGGTGCCGGCCGCGATCGCCGCGATCGCCGCCGTGACGTCGGGTAACTCGACGACGTCCAGCGACACCTCGGGATGGGATCGATGGAAGTCCCGGACCAGCCGTCCGGGCAGCACTCGGCGGTTGGGGACGTCGATCCGGAACGGACGGGTGTCGGCCCGTACCGCGGCCGCGGCAACTCCGGCGACCCGGACCACCTCGCGGGCGTGTGGCAGGAATGCTCGCCCGTCGACGGTCAGCTCAATGCCACGCGGTGTCCGTGTGAACAGCCGGACGCCGAGCCGACGTTCCAAAGCGGCGATTCGCTTGGACACCGCCTGCTGGCTCAACGACAGCTCCGCCGCGGCCAGCTGGAACTGACCGACGTCGGCCGCCACCACGAAGGTACGGACGGCGTCGAAATCCATGGCGACACAGTAGTTCGAGCCGACCCGACAGATGGTTGTGGCGCGACAGCTCACCGGTTGTTTGTCGACGGCTGATCGTTGCTGGTTCGCTGCCCGTATGCGACACCTTCGGTTGTGCCTGTGTCGACGCGAAGCCGCAGAACCGAGGAGTGTCGGTGCCGGGGACTAGCGTCGGATCTCCACGGCGTGACTCACGCCCAACCTCCGCAGATCTACCCCCAGCGCAGATCAGCTCCAGGAGGCAAAAGGACCTCGAGGTCTTGGGTCGCTGTCGACGATCCACTGCTGTGTCCTTGGGAGGCGAGATGACAGCTCGACCGACGAGCGATTCGTTCGTCCATCTGCACGTCCATTCGGAGTATTCGATGTTGGACGGTGCGGCCCGGATCGATGATCTGATGGCCGGTTGCGAGCAGATGGAGATGCCGGCGATCGGGCTGACCGATCACGGTTTCCTGTTCGGCGCGCACGAGTTCCATGCGGCGGCGACCAAGGCCGGGGTGAAGCCGATCATCGGGCTGGAGGCGTACCTGACGCCGAAGACCCATCGCAGTGAGCGCAAGCGGGTGCGCTGGGGCGACGGCGGCGGCGACGACGTGTCCGGCGGCGGTGCCTACACGCATATGACCTTGTGGTCGGAGTCGACCGAGGGGATGCACAACCTGTTCCGGCTCGGCACCAGATCGTCCACCGAAGGGTTCTTCTACAAGCCGCGCGCCGACCGGGAACTACTCGCCGAGTACGCCGGCGGCCTGATCGCGACGACCGGTTGTCCGTCGGGTGAGGTGCAGACCTACCTGCGGCTCGGTAAGTACGACGAGGCGGTCGCGTCGGCGGCCGAGTTCCGCGACATCTTCGGCGCCGGCAACTACTACGTCGAGCTGATGGACCACGGGCTGACCATCGAGAAGCGGGTCCGCGAGGATCTGCTGCGGCTGGCCAAGGACCTGCAGCTGCCGCTGGTGGCGACCAACGACCTGCACTACGCGCACGCCCAGGACGCCGACGCGCATGAGGTGCTGTTGTGTGTCCAGTCGGGGTCGACGATGGCCGATGCGAATCGCTTCAAGCTGGACGGTGGCGGCTACTACCTGAAGTCGCCGCAGGAGATGCGGGAGCTCTTCTCCGAACTGCCCGAGGCCTGCGACAACACGCTGGCGATCGCCGAACGCTGCCAGTCCGACTTCCAGCACGGCGAGGGTCGCTACATGCCGCGGTTCCCGGTGCCGGAGGGACACGACGAGACCAGCTGGTTCCTGCACGAGGTCGAACAGGGACTCGTAGAACGCTATCCGGGCGGCGTCACGCCGGAGATCAGGAAGCGTGCCGAATACGAGTCGGAGGTGATCATCGGCAAGGGCTTCCCGGGCTACTACCTGGTGGTGGCCGACTTCATGCAGTGGGCCAAGGACCGCGGCATCCGGACCGGCGTCCGCGGCTCCGGAGCTGGATCGCTGTGCGCCTACGCGATGCGGATCACCGATCTCGATCCGTTGCAGTACAAACTCACCTTCGAACGCTTCCTCAATCCCGAACGGCAGTCACTGCCCGACTTCGACGTCGACTTCGACGAGCGGCGCCGCGGAGAAGTGATCACCTACGTCACCGACAAGTACGGATCAGAGCGCGTCGCGCAGATCGTCACCTACGGCAAGATCAAGGCCAAGCAAGCGCTGAAGGATGCGTCCCGTGTGCTGGGATTCCCGTATGCGGTAGGGGATCGGCTGACCAAGGCGATGCCGCCGCCGGTGATGGGCAAGGATCTTCCGCTGCCGAAGGTGTTCGACCGCGATCATGAACGCTTCTCCGAGGGTGGTGAGTTGCGGCAGCTCTACGATTCCGATGCCGATCACAAGACGGTGATCGACACCGCGATGGGGATCGAAGGCCTGATCCGCCAACCGGGGGTGCATGCCGCCGGCGTGATCATGTCGTCGGACCCGTTGATCGACATCATCCCGCTGATGCGGCGGGAGCAGGACGGCGCGATCATCACCCAGTTCGACTATCCGACCTGTGAATCGCTCGGTCTGGTCAAGATGGACTTCCTCGGTCTGCGCAACCTGACCATTCTCGGCGATGCCGTGCAGAACGTGAAGTTGAACCGGGACATCGATGTCGATCTTGACGAGCTCGGCCGTGATCCCAGTGACGAGGCGACCTATCGGATGCTCAGCCGCGGCGACACTCTCGGTGTCTTCCAGCTGGACGGTGCCGGTGCCCGATCCCTGCTGCGGTTGATGGAGCCGAAACGGATCCAGGACATCATGGCGACGATCGCGCTCTACCGTCCGGGGCCGATGGGTATCAATTCGCATGTGAACTACGCCCTGCGGCGCAAGGGAGAACAGCCCACCGCGTACCCGCATCCCGAGGTCGAGGAAGCCCTGCGGCCGGTGATCGAGGACAACTACGGGCTGATCGTCTATCAGGAGGACGTGATCGAGGTGGCCCGGCAGTTGGCCGGCTACACCCTCGGCCGTGCCGACATGCTGCGTCGGGCGATGGGCAAGAAGAAGAAGGCGGTACTGGACGCGGAGTACGAGCCGTTCGCCGCCGGGATGACAGAACGCGGCTTCTCCGAGGCCGCGGTCCAGGCGGTCTGGGATGCGATGATGCCGTTCGCCGACTACGGCTTCGGCAAGGCGCATGCGGCGGCGTACGGGCTGGTGTCGTATTGGACGGCCTACCTGAAGGTGCACTATCCGTGCGAGTACATGGCCGCGGTGTTGGAGTCGGTGAAGGACGACAAGGACAAGATCGCGATCTACCTGTCGGAGTGCCGCCGGATGGGGATCCAGGTGCTGCCGCCGGACGTCAACGAATCCGAGGCCCGCTTCACCCCGGTCGGGTCCGACATCCGCTTCGGGCTGACCGCGATCCGCAACGTCGGCGGCAACGTCGTCGAGGGGATCGTCGCCGCGCGCAAGGAGAAGGGCAAGGCGACCGGCTTCTACGACTATCTGGACCGGATCCCGCTGGTCGCGGCCAACAAGCGGGTCACCGAGTCGTTGATCAAGGCCGGCGCCTTCGACTCCTTCGGTGACAGCCGGCGCGGGCTGATGGCGGTCTACGAATCGGCGATCGACGGTGTGCTGGAGCTCAAACGCAACGAGGCGAACGGCCAGTCCGACCTGTTCGGCGAGCTGCCGGCCGATGCCGCGCCGGTGCAGGGTGAGGTTGCCGCGTTGGAGGAGTGGGACAAGCGGACCAAGCTGGGCCTGGAGCGGGAGATGCTCGGGCTGTACGTCAGTGATCATCCGCTGCTCGGCCTGGATCATCTGCTGGAGCGGGAACGGGATCTGTCGATCGGCCGGCTGATCGCCGACGACGGCCCGCGGGACGGCATGATCACCATTGCCGGGATGATCACCTCGGTGACCCGGAAGACCACCAAGCGTGGCGACGTCTGGGCGATCATCGCGGTGGAGGATCTGGAGGCTTCGGTTGACGTATTGCTCTTCCCGCGCAGCTACGACCTGGTCTCCACCGTGCTGCAGACCGACACCGTGGTCACGGTGCGCGGCAAGATCGCGGTCAAGGAGAGCACGGTCGAGATCCACGCCGACGAGTTGACCCTGCCCGATGTCGATCAGCCCACGGACGTCGAGCCGCTGACGATCCTGCTGCCGTCGACGCGCTGCACCCCCGAGGTCGTCGAGGATCTGCGCAGCATCCTGCTCGCCCACACCGGGCCGACCGAGGTCCGGATCCGGCTGGTGACGAAAGAGAAGCGCTACCTGCTCCGGTTGGCGGCCGAATTGAACGTCACCGTGAACCCTGAGCTGAAGGGTGATCTGAAGGCGCTGCTCGGCCCGTCGTGCCTTTCCTAGAAACCTCCGCCGTCACCGAGCCGGAACAGCAGGTCGCCGGAGCCGTCCGCCGCGGGAATGTCCACCGGGAGCCTGCCGGCAGGGTTGACTGCTCCGGTGATCACCCGGACGACCGAACGCATCGACACCGGGTTGTAGGAGTAGGTCGCCAGGTAGGTCGTGACGTCGGGCAGGTGGGCGATGTCGTACGGCTCGGCGACGGCGATCACCACGACCGGGACACCGGTCCGCTGCAGGGCAGCGATCAGCTTGATCTGGGAGTTGTCGCCGTCCCTGATCTTGTAGCTGGTCACCACCACCACGTCATGATCGGTTGCCGCGTCGGCCGCTGCCGTGATCGCGGCATCCGTCGGGGCGGAGCCGGTCGTCAGGAGGGTGGTCGTCGCTCCGAGGTCGGTCAGTGCGGCGGACAGCGTCTTGCCGGTGGTGACGCCGTAGCCGGTGACCAGGATCTTTGTCTCCTTCGGTCTGATCGGGAGGGTCGCGTCGCTGTTCACCAGCAGGGTGTGGGTGTGATCGGTGATGTCGTCGGCGGCCGCGAGGTGATCCGGTGTCCCGACCACCCGGTCGATCGCGCCCAGATCGACGGTGGGGTTGGCGACCAGGCCGTTGCGATACTTGAGATTGAGGACCCTGGCGACCTTGGCCCGCAACTCGGCCATGGTCAGTCGGCCGGAGTCGAGTGCCTCGTTGATCGCCCGGGTGGCGACCTGTGGTGCCGGTGCCATCAGCAGTTGATCAACACCGGCTTCCAGAGCGCGGACGGTGGCCTCGGCATCGCCGTACTTTTCGCGGACACCTTCCATCGCCATCGAGTCGGTGATCACCACGCCGTCGAATCCCAGCTGTTGACGCAGGATGCCGGTCATGATCGGCCTGCTCAGCGTCGCGGGATCCTCAGCTGGGTCGAGCGACGGCACGACGATGTGCGCAGTCATGATCATGTCCACCCCGGCGGTGATCGCCGCTGCGAACGGCGGGCGGTCGATCCGTTCCCACTCCGCCCGGCTGTGATGGATCACCGGCAACCCGGTGTGGCTGTCGTCGACGGTGTCGCCGTGGCCCGGAAAGTGTTTGACGGTGGCGATGATCCCGCCGTCGTCCTGATAGCCCTTGACCTGGGCCGACACCAGAGCGGCGGCCAGGGTCGGATCGGAGGAGAACGACCGGACGCCGATCACCGGGTTGAGCGGATTGACGTTGACGTCGGCATCCGGTGCGTGATCGGTGGTGATCCCGATCGCCTTGAGCTCGGCGCCGGTGATCCTGGCAGCGGTCCGGGCCGACGTCTCGTTGCGGGTGGCGGCGACGGCCATCGAACCGGGGAACTGCGTGGCCGGCGGCCCGACCCGGGTCACCACGCCCATCTCCTGATCGGTGGTGATCTGCAGCGGTATCCGGACCTTGGTGCCACCGGTCAGCGACGCGGCCTGCAGGTCGTTGGACAGTGCGCCGATCTGTTGCGGGTCGGCCAGATTGTCCGACCAGGCGAAGTAGATGACGCCGCCGAGATGGTAGGTCTGCACCACCTCGGCCGGGGTGGCGACGCCGTACAACTCGGTGTTGCGGTCGTCGCTGGTGTCGGCGGTGGCGCCGTAGACGTAGCTGATGATCAACTGGCCGATGATCTCGTCGCGGGTCATCCGGGCCAGCGTGCTCCTCACCCAGCCGTGTTGACCGGCCGCAGCCGGTCGGGCCGTGGCGGAGATCGCGACGCCCGCAGTCGTCGCAGCTGCGGCGGCAAGGAAGCGACGGCGGTTCGGACTGGGCGGCACAGGCATGGGCACCTCAGGCATGGGCGTCTCCCTCGACGACGGCGTTCACCCGGAACGACAATATTTACCTGCAACGGATTGTCTGAGGGAAATTTGTCACAGGTTCGCCCGGTCCGCAAGAGATCGTGCGTCCCGGTCGGGGAGCGCGGCCGATCAACGGCCGGTCTTGGCCCGTTCGATCGTGACGCCGATCGCCGGAGCGCCGTCCTCCGGGGTGCCGTCCGGACCCGGATCGATGCCGCCAGCGGCGATCCGGTCCAGGGTCTGCAGTCCGGCGGCAGTGACGTGTCCGAAGACGGTGTAGTCGGGCTTCAGGCGGGAGTCCTCATAGACCAGGAAGAACTGGCTGCCGTTGGTGTCCGGGCCCGCGTTGGCCATCGCCAGCGTGCCGCGGGCGTAGTTGCGGCGGTCCGGTGCGTCCGGCCACGGTTCCAGGGCCTGCACGGAGTCGAGTTCGTCGGCGAAGCTGTAGCCGGGGTCGCCCCAGCCGGAGCCCAACGGATCGCCGCACTGCAGCACCGACAACGCGGCCGGTGGCGTCTGGTAGGCGGTCAGTCGATGGCAGATGGTGTCGTCGAAGTACTTCTTGTGAACGAGGTAGCGGAAGGACTGCACCGTGCAGGGCGCCAGGCCTCGGTCGAGCACGATCGGGATGTCGCCCTGATCGGTCTGCAGGGTGACCGGCTGGCTGCCGTGATCGGGGGTGTGCTGCGGATCGGGCGGGAGGCCGACCCAGGTCGAGTAGGTCTGGTCGGCGAGTGGGGTGTACGCACACGGGCCCTTGGTCGGCGCAGGCGGTTTCGTCGGCGCAGGTGGTCTTGTCGAGGCCGCGTGCGCGGTCGACGTCCCGTGAACCGTCGGGGCGACGATGCCGAGGGCGGCGATCATGAACGTGCCGATGACAGCCCGCAGGACTCGCATGCTTCCTCCACGTTCTTCGATGAACGACGCCGGGGAACCGGCTCCGAGGCACAACCCCGGAACTGTCCGGGCTCAGAGGTACTCGGCCAGCCGACGAGTGGTGCCGGCGAGATTGTCATGATCACCGATGTTGGCGTTGTAGGCAAGGTGCCCGAGCCCGATGTGCAGGCAGCCGGCCCGCCAGCGCAGGTCGATCTCCTCGTCGGGGCGGCCGAGCTCGTCGATCAACGGAGCGAACGCTTGACGGACGTCCAACGCCTTCAGTCCCGGGTGCCAGGGGGACCAGAAGTCCAACCAGGCCAGGTCGTACAGCGGGTCGCCGACGATCCCGCATCCCCAGTCGAAGACGGCGGTGATCCGGTCGCCGTCGACCAGCACGTTGCGGTTGATCAGGTCCGAGTGCAGCATGGTGCTGGAGAGGTCGGCGATCGCCGGCGCATCGACCACTTCGCGGAGCACCGCGAACCCCTCGACGAACGCTGCGTCGCCGCCGGGCGCGGCCTGCAGTGCCGCCTTCCAGCCGCGATTGCGTTCGTCGGCATCGGCCGGCTCGTCGGCGACCGACAGCAGCCGATCCGACCAGGAGGTCGCTGCGCCGAAACGTTGCCGAAGGTGGTCCGGCCAGGTCTGCGGCTGCTGCCGCCACAGCGTCCGCAGCATCGATGACCACGCCGGCACCAGCGCGCGCCAGCCGTCGCCGTCGCGCTGGTCCGGGAAGTCGCCGCTCGCTCGCTCGGTGACCGACACGTACCCGTCGATCCCGAACGGGTCGGTCGGGGCGATCAAGATCGTCTTCGGCACCGGCAGATCCGGACTCGCGAACGCCATCGCATCCCGATCGGCCTCGAAGTCGTACAGGTGTCGCCCGAACCGAGCCACCAGTTGACCCGTCTCGCCCGTTCCCAATGGATCGTCGAAGGCGTACGCACGAGACCATGCGCCGGCACCGAGCGGCTTCACGTCCGTGACGTGACGGTCGAGGAGGGCGGTCAGTGCGTTGCCGACAGCATCGATCGACAGCTGAGCCGGCTCCGGCATGTGCTTGTTCCTCCTCTTCCGATCAACCACTGCCGAGTACCGGAACAGGATGCTTTCGGACGAGATTGTGGACGACGGTTTCCAACGCGGTGGGTATTCGGCAGGCGTCCCAGAGTGTACGGGCGAGCCGGCCGCTGCCGAGGTCGAGGGTGCCGGCCGGGTTGCTGATGATCAAGCGTCCGGTCTGGGTGCGCCAGAGGAAGGTGCCCGGCTCGGGTTGCCGCACGCCCAGCCGACCGAACGTCCGCGAGCGGTGTTCGCGACGGTTCAGTTGACCGAGTCCGTGCAGCCCGGTCTGGCCGGGTGGTCCGACCGGTGGCGGCCGATAGGGGATCGAATGGTCGACGTCCATCGGTCCCTGCAGGCTGTTGGAGTACGGGAAGACGCTGGCCGGAGTGCGGGCGAAGAGCGCCATCCGCATCGCGGCCGGTGTCTCGTAGCTGTCCACGGCAGGGATGCCGTCGGAGTCGATGACCGGACGCAGGTCGATGCGGACGCCCGCCCGCAACCACTCGCGGACGGTGCTGACCAGTTGCGGGCCGAGCTCCTCCACCCGAGCGACGGGGTGTCCGCCGCGGAGCGCGGCGTAGCTGAGGTGGATGTTCAGCCGGACCCGGGGCAGCAGCCGCTCCGGGTCCAACGCCCTGATCAGCGCCTCCATTGCTGCGTCGCGGGCAGCTGCCCGACTTTGTTGATCAAACGGTCCGTCGCCCGGCTGTCCGATGGCATCGTGGTCGTCGGGCGCTTGGTCGCCGAACTGATGATCGTGAGCAGTGTGATCAACAGAACCGTGTCCCGCCGGAGCGTGATCACCGGGACCGGGATCATGATCGCCCGAATCATCATCAACGGGCCGAACATCGCCGGAAGTATGATCACCGGGAACATGGTCGCCAGCGCCATGATCGACAGAACCGTGCTCTACGGGACTGTGCTCCACGGGGCGGTGATCGCCGGAGTCGTGATCATCGGAATCATGACGGGGCGGATTGTCATGGGCAGGGTCGTGATCATCGCAACCATGATCACCGGCTCCATGATCACCGGCTCCATGATCACCGGCTCTATGATCACCGGCTCTATGATCACCGGTTCCATGATCGCGGAAGCTCTGAACTCTGGCGCTGTCAGCTGCATTGCCGCTGCCGGCTGGTGACCTCTGGTCGGTGTGGCTCTCGAATCGCTCCTTGTCACCGTCTGGCTGATCTCGCCGGTCTGTCGCCTTTGGAGCGGCGGTGTCGGGACTGTCGGAGGTCGCTCGCTCCGAGTGGGTCGGGGTTGCACCGTCGTGGTGATCGACATGGCTGTCGGACTGCGGCTCGAGATCGGCGTCGATGTCTCGATAATCGGGCGTCCCGGCGCCACGGTCGCTGCCACCGCCGGTACGGCGAGGGTCGGCGGGCAGCGGTCCGAAACTGTCGACAAGGTCCTGGAACAGATCGGGCTGATCCAGCTCGATCAGCACCCGGGCGCCGAGGAACGGATTCTTCAGCACCTCTGCCGCGACCGCCCGCCACTCGTCCTTGGACTCTGCGCCCCGATCCGGTACACCGCCGGGCAGGTGGTCGCGATGGGTGATCAACAAATCAGCCAGATGATCACACATCGCGTAGATCGCCTGACCGGCATCGGCATTGACCCGGAACAACACCTCGACCAGACCGTCTTCGGTCTGGCTGCCCAGCCGCACTCCACGCCACCGAGCGGCTGCTTCTTCCCGCTTCTGAGTCCCCTCCGGATCGGCGGTCTTGATCGCGGCGTCGATCAACTTCTCCAGCCGATACCGGCCGACCACCATGATCGACACGACGATCTCGGCGTCGACCTGGTCGGCCTGCAGGGGAGTCAACAACCGGGTCCGATAGGCCAGTCGTCGCGCCCGCTCCGCCTCCACCCGATGCTGTTGGACCAGCTGCCAGGTCCGCGGCAGCCGGTATTGCAGATCGAGGGCGTCGGCGACAAGGCTGGCGGCCTGCCAGGGATTCCTGCGGATCTCCAACCCCAACTCGGCAAGTGATGCCTCGGCGACCGTCGGAGTCCCTTCACCGGCGATCACCATCGCCCGCTCCGTCGCAGCCTCCAGGAGGGTGTCCTGCGGCATCAGGCCGTCGCCGGGGTTGATTGCGGCCCAGTCGGCCGCCACCTCCAACAGGACGCAGCCCGCGCCGATACGGACCCGCTCGGCGCGCGAACCACGGGCAAGAACTGCCCGCCGCTCCAGCCCGACCCCGGTGTCCGTCTCCATACAAGAACTCTACGGACGGCCTCTGACAAAACGCGTCGCCATCGAGAATCAGGTCTGGGTCGGATCTGCCCCACTGACACTGGTGGCACGCAGAACTCGAACCGCGTGTATGTGTCCGTAGGTCGCCCCTTTGCGGGCTTCGGAGCCGGGCGAGGCATACGGTAATCCTCGTCAAACGCGGCGGGACAGAGTTCGCCCCGGCCCGCTGCTGGAACGGCTATCGGGCAAGGGAAACGTCGGCCTGGCCTTGCCTCAGGAGTTCGTCATAGTGGTGTCGCGAGCACTTCGCGGATGGCGTGCCGTGCGTTGTTCGCGTACGCCGGATTGGTGTCCTTGGAGTGTTGCAACACGATCAAAGCCTGGGACAGCACGCGTCCGCGTCCGCGGATCCACGACGCGTCGTCCACGTCCAGGGCAGCACGGAAGTTGCCGCGGAGGTTCGCAGGTAGGAGGTACCACGCGGGAAACAGGTCGCAGGCCGGGTCGCCGAGGCCGGACGTTTCGAAGTCGAGCACTGCGGTTAGTCGGCCTTCTGGCGACACGAGCATGTTGCTTGGCATTAGGTCCGAGTGCACCCACACCTCGTGCCCGTCGTACGGCGCGGCGAGCGACTCCTCCCAGGAGGCCAGCGCCGCGCGAGTGTCGATCAGTCCGTCCAGGCCACCGATCGCTTCGCGTGTCGCAGAGTCCATCGAGTCCATCGGGGCGCGTGTGCGTCGCTCGCCTGGATAGGTCGGCGGCCGGTCCGGCAGGTCGATCCGGCGGAACGCTTGGACGAATGTTGCGAGGTCCGTGGCCAGCCCGTGCGGATCGACCAGGGCGTCGAGGGCGGGGTGCGTGCCGGTCAGCCAGCGGTGCACCGACCACTCGCCCGGGAATGCGTCGGTGGCTGAGCCGATCGCCTCCACAGCAGGGATGGCTACGGGCAGGAACGGCGCGAGTGTGGCGAGCTTCTCCTGCTCCCGGTGGACGACATCAGCTCCCGGGGACCACAGCGACAGTCGCACGGAGAGAGCAGGACCGAGTCGGTAGATCGCGTTGCATTTTCCACCGGAGGTGACCGGTTCCAGCGGTAATGCGGCCCACTGCGGGAACTGAGAATCCACCAGCTCTCGAACGAGCGGGGTGTCAATGGCGGCCTGGTCAGCGAGGGGGCTCACGGGGCCCATTCGAGCGATTGGACCATCGACCGTCAACTGGTTTCGATCGATCCGCGCCAGGAGTTCCGCTCGGGCAAAACCAATAGTTCAGCTCCGATCACGCCAGTACGTTGATGTTCTTGCCAGTCGTTCTGAGGAGCACCGCGATCACCGGATCAACATCACTCGTCGAACCGGCTACCGACCCAGTGTTGCTGAGGACGCTGACCGACGCCGATCTGCCAGCCACCGGGCGCTTCTTGCTCAAGGCCGGCTGGGTCAGCCGGGTGTGGGTCGGCGACGACTATGTCGTACGACTGAACACCGACGGACGGTTCCGCGATGCGTACCGCCACGAGGCAACCGTCATCAACTTGCTGGCGGGCAGTGGGGTCCCACACGCCAGACTCCTTGCCCACGGCGAGGGGCCGGACGGCCCGTGGTACATCTCTGAACGTCTGCCCGGCCGAACGCTGCACGAAGCATGGCCCACGGCGGACTCGGCTACCCGACAAGCAATGATCGAAAGCCTGGGCTCAGCGTTGCGCGCCCTGCACCAGGTTCGGGTCCCGGCCGATCTGCTGCCGCCCTGGCTGGCCGCCGCCCTCGACGGCACGAAGCCCTGGGCCGCGTTCCACCCACCCGTGGTAGGTGCGACGCTTCGGCAGGTCGAGGCTGCCCGTCGCGCGTCTGATCACGACGCGCGTCTGCTCGACGATGTTGCCGATTGGGTCCAGGAGCGGCAGCCGTTGTTCGCCACCGACGAGCAGGTCCTCGTCCATGGTGATTTGCACGGAGCCAACCTGATGGTCGATCAAGGACGGGTCACCGGTCTGATCGACTTCGCCGAGGCGTTGGCTCAGCCGGCCGATGTCGAGCTGGATCTCATTCTGCGCTGGTGCGCGAAGGCGCGAGAGATCCCACCGACTCCCGACGAACCAGGGCTCGATGAGTCCACCCTCACCGAGGTTCCCCGATGGCTGCACGGGGCGTATCCGGAGTTGTTTGAGCGCGAGCATCTGCGTGAACGGTTGAACTTCTACGACATGTTCGGAGAGCTCACGCTCTACGCGCAGCATCCCTATGCTGACGATCGCAAAGCGGCCCACGACCGCATCGTCCGCTTGCTGTCCGGTCATAACTACCTCGACGGGCTCGTCTGGTAGATCCTCGTCTGCCCGTCGACAGGCACGGTGAGCAACCCGAAACCCGGCACGGCAGCACCCATCCGCAGCGCCAGGGTGCAGGCCGACTGCCCGGTCGAGGATCCTTGACCGGGCCCGACGGAC
Organism: Microlunatus soli; assembly: GCF_900105385.1. Taxonomy (NCBI): domain Bacteria; kingdom Bacillati; phylum Actinomycetota; class Actinomycetes; order Propionibacteriales; family Propionibacteriaceae; genus Microlunatus; species Microlunatus soli. The sequence continues at coordinate 3,812,072 of NZ_LT629772.1, forward strand.
CTCCGCGCGCCGCTATGTTCATGGGCGGCGTTCGGACACTATGGAGCCCATGTCTGTCCCTCGGCTGCAAGCTGGCGATCGTGTTCGACTCCTGTCTCCTGCCAGTACACCGGATGAGGATCTGGTCGCCCGCGGCGTCGCCCTTCTTCGACAGTGGGGACTCCAGGTCGAAATTGGTCAACACGCCTTCGACCGCGCCGGCTACCTGGCAGGCAACGACCCGGACCGGCTCGCGGATCTGAACGACGCACTTCGCGACCCCAACATCCGGGCCATCTTCGCCACCCGCGGAGGCAAAGGTGCCTACCGGATCGCCGCCAAGCTCGACTTCGAGGCGGCACGAAGAGACCCCAAACCCCTGGTCGGATTCAGCGACATCACCTACCTACACCTCGCCCTGCACTGCGCAGGAGCCCCGGTCGGCTTCCACGGGCCCGCCGCCAGTTGGAGCGACGACTACTACGACACCGAATGCGCTGAAGCCCTCCACCGAGCGCTCACGGTCGATGAACCAATCGTGGTCCGCAGCAATCCCACCGACTACACCGCAACACTCACCGCCGGCAACCCCGCCACCGGGGTCCTCGTCGGCGGAAACCTGGACAGCCTTGCTCACTCAGTCGGCTGGGCGCTCCCCGACCTGAACGGGGCAATTCTTCTCATCGAAGGCAACAGCGGCACCGGACTCGGCCAAGTCGACCGCTGCCTCGCCCAACTCACCAACTCCGGCCAACTCGACAACATCGCCGGGGTCGCGGTCGGCACATTCGGTGAGTTCGAAACCGCCACCGCCGGCGGGCAGACACTCGCCGGTGTCCTGGCCGACTGGTTCGCCAAACTCGCCGTACCTGTCCTCGGTGGACTTCCGATCGGACACGGCCGAAACCCCGTGACCGTCCCGCTGGGGACCACGACAACGATCGACCCAAGATCAGCCACCATGACCGTAACCCCAGGCGTGCATTGACCGGCATTGGCGGACACCGCCGATTCCCGCCCGATAGCAGGTCGCGCCGGACACCGGGCAGCCTCCCCAGGCAGTGAACCGGGCGCAGTCCGGCGTGTCCGCAGAGGATCCCTCACCGAGCAGGCTTCACGGCCAGAGCTTGGTGACCGGAGGGCGCGCCAAGTGCCTCATCGGCAGTTCGCGAGCCGATCGGAGTCCTAGTACTGCAGAACTGTGTACGGGCTACCGATAGGGTCTGCGGCGTGAAGATTCTGGTGACCGGTGGTGCTGGCTACATCGGATCAACGACCGTCCGAGCTCTAGAAGCGGCGGGACATGTGCCCGTGATCCTGGACTCGCTCCTGACCGGACCTCGGGCATTCGTCGGCAACCGCGCCTTCTACCACGGTGACATCGCCGACTGTGATCTCCTCCGCCGGGTCTTCAACGACCATCCAGACATCCAGGCCACGATCCACATGGCCGCCAGAATCGTCGTTCCAGAGTCGGTCGCCGAACCTTCGGCGTACTACCGCGACAACGTGGCCAAGTCATTGACCCTGTTCGACCAACTCGTCGAACTCGGCAAACCCAACGTGTTGTTCTCATCCTCAGCCAGCCTCTACGCCCCACCAGCAGACGGATTCGAGGTCAGCGAGGCCGACCCGGTCGCTCCGACGTCGCCCTATGCGCGAACCAAGCTGATGATGGAGCAGATCCTGCAGGACATGACAGCCGCAACGCCGCTGCGGGCCATCATCCTGCGATATTTCAACCCGATCGGGTCCGACCCCGACCTGACAACCGGGATCTATGCCCGCGAACCCAGCCACGTCCTCGGCCAGTTGGTGCTGGCAGCCCGCGGCCAGATCCCGGCCTTCACCATCACCGGCACCGACCTGCCGACGGTCGATGGAACCGGAATCCGGGACTACATCCACGTCTGGGATCTCGCCCAAGCCCACGTCGCAGCCGTCGAACAGTTTGACGCCGTCCTCGACCAAGCCGGCAAGCCGAGCACCATCATCAATCTCGGACGCGGTGAGGGAATCACCGTGCGCGAGTTGATCGCAGCGTTCGAGTCCGTCTACGGGGTGCCTGTGCCGACCCTTGAATCGGCACCGCGCCCGGGCGACGCCATCGGTGCCTACGCCAACGTCGATCGCGCCAGGAAGCTTCTCGGATGGCAGAGCCAACTTTCCATCGCCGATGGCATCTCCTCGGCACTGCGATGGGCAGACAAGCGCCGGACGATCCTCGGCTACGAGTGACGACACCAAGGCCGATGAGGGTCCTCATCGTCGGCGGCAGCGGCCACCTCGGCAGGCAGCTCGTGCGCTGCGCCACAAAGGATGGCCACCAGGTTGCCGCCACCTACCGAACCCGACCACACCAGATATCTGGCGCCGAGAAACACCAGCTCGATCTTCGTGATCAGCAACAAACGGAACGTCTGATCGAGCGAATCGATCCGCAACTGATCATCAACACCGCGTTCCAGCAGGGCGACTGGATCAGCACCGCCGTGGCACCAGCGAACCTCGCACAAGCACTCCGCGATCGATCGGTCCGACTCGTGCACGTATCAAGCGATGCGGTCTTCTCCGGCGACGCCATCCACTACCGCGAGACCGCAACACCAGACCCGGTCACCCCCTACGGAGCAGCCAAAGCAGCAGCCGAGACCGCGACCACAGCGGTCCACCCGTCAGCCGTGATCGCCCGAACTTCGTTGATCATCGGGCACGGATCATCCTCACACGAGCGATTTGTCCACGCACTCGCCACCGGACAACAGCCAGGAACCCTGTTCAGCGATGACATCCGCTGCCCGGTGCACGTAGACGACCTTGCTGCCGCTCTGCTCGAGCTTGGAGTCGGTAACCGATCCGGGATCCACCACCTCGCTGGAGCTGACGCCATCAGCCGATACGAGCTCGGACTCCTGATCGCGCAACGCGACGACCCCGCCACCAGTGGGCTCCGCCACGGCTCGCGAACCGACGCCAATATCCGCGGCCCGGTCGACGTCCGCCTGGACTCAACAGAAACCCAGCAAGGGCTGCGGACGCAGCTACGAGGCGCCCGAGAATTTCTCAAACCAGCACCGGGCTGACACCAAACTCGGCGACCGTATGACGTTCCTCCACCGGCACAGTCATGGGCCCTCCGCCGGACTTCGATCAAGATCAACAAATGCCCGCAGCCGGATCCCAACTGGGCTGCTCAGGAGCCGGCGAAGTAGTTCGGACTGCCCGGCATCTGGCGCTTGACCACGGCGACCGGGCCGAGCTTTCTGCCCGCCCCCACTCCTGGATGACCTGGCCGGGTTCGTGACAATGTTGCAGCATGCCCGCCAATCTCGCCTATCACGGCTCCGCCGGGGACTACTTCGCCGATCACGCCGAGAACGGCACCTGGAATTCGCTCATCGACAGACCCGCGATCGCGGCGCTGGCCGGCGACGTCGACGGGCTGCGGATCCTCGACGCGGGCTGCGGGGCTGGACATCATGCCGTCGGGCTGGTGGAGCGTGGGGCGTCGGTGTTGGGACTGGAGGGCAGCGCAGTCCTGGTCGAGCATGCTCGGGCCCGGCTCGGTGATCGTGCAGAGATCCGGCAGCACGACCTGAACGAGCCGCTCAGTCCGGCCGACGCGTCGTTCGACGGTGTGCTGTGTGCTCTGGTGCTGCACCACCTGGCGGATCGGCCGGCCTTCCTGCGTGAGGTGTTCCGGGTGCTCCGCCCGGGCGGCTGGTTCATCCTGTCCACCACGCATCCCACCAGTGACTGGCGCCATTTCGAGGACTCGTACTTCTCCTCGGAGTGGGTGCAGCTGATGATGCGCGACGGTGTGCACGCGATCCGCTATCAACGGATGTCGATCGAGACCATCGTCACCGAACTGCTCACCGCCGGCTTCGTGCTGGAACAACTGGTCGAGCCGCGTCCGGTCGAGGCGTTGCGGGACCTCGATCCGGACAGCTACCACAACCTCACGCGAAGCCCGTCCCTGCTCGCGCTGCGGTTACGTCGCCCCTGACCGGCAATATTCGTTGTCATCCCTCGGATCCTGGCGGCTATCGTCGGTGATCATGGACAGCGAACCGTTTCGCGACAAGCCGACTCTGACCGGGGAGCGGGTTGTGCTGCGCCCGTTCGGTGTCGACGATGTGCCGATCATGGCCGAGATCCTTGCCGACCCGGAGTTGCTGCGGCTGACCGGCTCGGTGCACAGCTCCGACGAGACCGGTGAACCGGACGACCGACTGCGGCAGTGGTACGGCACCCGTCAAGATCATGCCGACCGGCTCGATCTGGCGCTGGTCGATCGTGCCCATGATCGACTTGTCGGCGAGGTGGTGCTCAACGAACTCGATCCGGACAACGACAGCTGCAACATCCGGATCCTGATCGGGCCGCAGGGTCGGGACCGCGGACTGGGCACCGAGGCGATGCGACTGATGGTCGATCACGCCTTCTCAAGTACCGATCTCTATCGGCTGGAGCTCGGTGTCTTCGCCTTCAATCCGCGGGCGGTCCGGGTGTATGAGAAGGTGGGCTTCGTCGTCGAGGGCACCCGTCGCGCGGCGTTCCGCTTCGATGATCAGCGGATCGACGACGTGATGATGTCGATCATCCGACCGGAGTGGGTTGCCGCCGTCGACGACGGAGCGTGATCAGCATCCCGGTGGACAGGATGATCAACGCCGCCCAGACCAGGCCGAAGCCGATCCAGCGGCCGGTCGGCATCCGTTCACCGAAGTAGAGCACGCCGAGCAGGAACTGGGTGGTCGGGGTGATGTACTGCAGCAGCCCGATCATGCTCAGTGGGATCCGGGTGGCCGCGGCGGCGAAGAGCAGCAGCGGGATCAGCGTCACCAGCCCGCCGGCCGCCAGCAGCAGGCTGTGCACCAGACCGAAGTGGCCGAAGGTCAGCCCGCCGGTCGCCTGCAGATAGATCACGTACGCCACCGCCGGGGCGAACATGAAGGCGGACTCGATCACGAGGGTCTCGACGGCTCCCTTGCGGACCAGGTTCTTCAACAGTCCGTAACTGCCGAAGCTGACCGCCAGTGTCAGGGCGATCCATGGTGGCTTGCCGTACGCGACGGTCAGCACGATCACCGCCAGCGCGGCGAGCCCGACCGCGGCCCATTGATAGCGCCGCAGCTGCTCCTTCAGGAACGCTACGCCGACCAAGATCGAAAAGATCGGGTTGATGTAGTAGCCGAGGGCGGCCTCGGTGACGTGACCGTTGGTGGTCGCCCAGATGTAGACGCCCCAGTTGATCGACACCAGCACGGCGGCCGCAGCCAGCATGAACAGGTTCCGTCGGGTGGCGATCGCCCGCAGCCAGCCACGGGGCAGCGTGAACAACGCCAGGATGATCGCAAAGACCAGTGACCACGCCATCCGCATGGCCAGGATCTCCAACGCCGACGCGCTCTTGACCAGATTCCAGAACAGCGGGACCAGGCCCCAGATGCCGTAGGCGCTGAGGCCGAAGAGGATGCCGCGGTTGGCCGGGGAGTCCGGTGCGGTTGTCGAGGTCGATGTGGTTCCAGGATCCCCTTCGACAGGCTCAGGGCGTTGCTTCGACAAGCTCAGGACCCTACGGTCCAGGTGTCCTTGCCGTTGATCATCTCTTGCAGCGCGTCATCATCGTGCGGTCCGCGTTGGGCCTGCTCGACCTGATCCCGAGCAAGATCATCGTAGGCGGGCGCATCGACCTGCCGGAAGATACCGATCGGCGCCCGCTCCAGCACCCCCGGCGTGGTCAGCCGGGACAGCCCGAAGGCGTACGACGGATCCTGGTTGTGCGCGTCGTGGACGACAATGTTCTCCAGCCCGACCTCGGCCACCTCGGCGACCTTGAGTTCGCCGGTCTGCTGATCACGGATCACGCCGAGCCGGTTGTCGACCCCGTACAGGATCGGCTCGCCGTGGGTCAGCGGGATGATCGCCTCGGCCTTGCTGTCCTTCTCCTTGACCGCGGCGAAGGCGTCGTCGTTGAAGATCGGGCAGTTCTGGTAGATCTCGATGAACGACGCCCCACGGTGTTCGGCGGCGGCGGTCAACATCGCGGTCAGGTGCTTGCGGTCGGAGTCGACCGTCCGCGCGACGAAGGTCGCCTCGGCGCCCAATGCCAGCGAGATCGGGTTGAACGGGTTGTCCAGCGAGCCCATCGGGGTGGACTTGGTGATCTTGCCCAGCTCGCTGGTCGGCGAGTACTGGCCCTTGGTCAGTCCGTAGATCCGATTGTTGAACAACAGGATGGTGAAGTTGACGTTGCGGCGCAGCGCGTGGATCAGGTGGTTGCCGCCGATCGACAGCGCGTCACCGTCGCCGGTCACCACCCAAACACCAAGATCGGGCCGGGCGGTGGCCACGCCGGTGGCGATCGCCGGCGCCCGACCGTGGATCGAGTGCATCCCGTAGGAGTCGACGTAGTACGGGAATCGCGAGGAGCACCCGATGCCGGAGATGATCACGGTGTTTTCACGCTTGATGCCGGCGTCGGGCATGAATCCCTGGAACGCCGACAGCACCGCGTAGTCGCCGCAGCCGGGGCACCAGCGCACTTCCTGATCACTGGTGAAGTCCTTGCGGTTCAGGGGTTCCAGCGCCAACGGGACGCCGGCCAGGCCGCCCCGATGATCACCGCCCTGACCGTTGGAGCCGTTCGTTGTGGTCTTGATCTCGACGCTCACGCGTTGTCTCCAAGAGAATCGATTTCGATCTGAAGGTCCTCGGCCAGCTCCGACAGCGAGATCGGAAGTCCGCGGACCCGTGAGTAGGAATGCACGTCGACCAGGTACTTGCCGCGCAGCAGCAGTGCCAACTGGCCGAGATTCATCTCCGGCACGATCACCCGGTCGTAGGCCCGCAGCACCTCGCCCAGGTTGGCCGGGAACGGATTCAGATGACGGATGTGGGCCTGGGCGACCTGCCGGCCGGTCGCCCGGACCCGGCGGACCGCAGCGGTGATCGGCCCGAAGGTCGAACCCCAGCCGAGTACCAACACCTTGGCCGCGTCGCTCGGATCGTCGACCGTGACATCGGGGATGTCCCGGACGATGCCGTCCACCTTGGCCTGCCGGATCCGCACCATGTCGTCGTGGTTGGTCGGATCGTAGGAGACGTTGCCGGTGTCCTTGGCCTTCTCGATGCCGCCGATCCGATGCTCCAGACCGGCCGTCCCCGGGATCGCCCACGGACGAGCCAGGGTCTCCGGATCCCGCTTGTAGGGAAGGAAGATCTCCTCCTCACCCTGGGTGGCGTTCGGCCCGGTGGCGAAGTCCGGATCGATCGGCGGGATGGCCGACAGGTCGGGCACGTTCCACGGCTCGGCGCCGTTGGCGAGGTAGCCGTCGGACAACACGATCACCGGTGTCCGGTAGGTGATCGCGATCCGGGTCGCCTCCACCGCGGTGTCGAAACAGTCCGACGGCGACTGGGCCGCCAGCACCGGCACCGGTGCCTCCCCGTTGCGGCCGTAGAGCACCTGCAGCAGGTCGGCCTGCTCGGTCTTGGTCGGCATCCCGGTGGACGGGCCGGCCCGCTGGATGTCGCAGACGATCAGCGGCAACTCGGTCATCACGCCGAGGCTGATCGTCTCCATCTTCAGCGAGACACCCGGCCCGGAGCTGGTGGTGACGCCGATCTGGCCGGCGAAGCTGGCGCCCAGCGCCGCGCCGACGCCGGCGATCTCGTCCTCGGCCTGGAAGGTGGTGACACCGAACCGCTTGTGCTTGCTCAGCTCGTGCAGCACGTCGGAGGCCGGCGTGATCGGGTAGGCACCCAGGAACAGCGGCAGGCCGGCCTTCTGCGCACCGGCGATCAACCCGTACGCCAGCGCCGCGTTGCCGGTGATCTGCCGGTAGGTGCCCTGCGGCATCGGCGCCGGCGCGACCTCGTAGCTGTAGGCGAAGACCTCGGTGGTCTCACCGAAGGCGTACCCGGTCTGGAACGCCTTGATGTTGGCGTCCCGGATCTCCGGCTTCTTGGCGAACTTGCTTTCCAGGAAGGAAACCGTGCCCTCGGTCGGCCGATGGTAGAGCCAGGACAGCAGCCCGAGCGCGAACATGTTCTTGCTGCGGCCGGCGTCCTTGCGGGTCAGCCCGAACTCCTTGACCGCCTCGGTGGTCATCCCGGTCAGGTCGATCGCATGCACCTGGTAGTCCGACAGCGAGTCGTCCTCCAGCGGATTGGACTCATAGCCGACCTTGGCCAGGTTGCGCTTGGTGAAGTCGGCGGTGTCGGCGATGATCACGCCGCCGCGCGCGACGTCGGCGACGTTGGCCTTCAACGCGGCGGGATTCATCGCCACCAGCACGTCGGGCCGGTCGCCCGGCGTCATGATGTCGTAGTTGGCGAAGTGCAGCTGGAAGCTGGAGACGCCGGGAAGGGTACCGGCGGGTGCCCGGATCTCGGCGGGGAAGTTCGGCAGCGTCGAGATGTCGTTGCCGAAGATCGCCGTCTCGGCGGTGAACCGGTCACCGGTCAGCTGCATCCCGTCGCCGGAGTCGCCGGCGAACCGGATCACGACCCGATCGAGGGTCTTGACCTCGCCGTTGTCGCCGGTGCGGTCCTTGGTTGGTGCGGACAAGGCTGCCTTCCTGGAGCGATATTGCTAGGAGGGTGTTCAACACCCTTCTCATAGGTTGTCGTGGCAACCCGATCCATAGTAAGGGCCACCTACGGTGTGGCCCTTGTTCGTCCGGAGAACGGTCACCCGGTGTCCAGGGTAAACCTCAAGCAAACTTGAGCATCAAATCGGCGCTCCCGGAAGGATAGGGTTGGCGGTCGTGGTGGGAATGCAGTTCTGGGACTGGTACGGCGACGGTTCGGCCTACGTCGTCGATGTCGGCCTGGCCTGCTGCACGCTGGAGTTCGAGGCCGCCGCCCACGAACGCCGGCCGGCTGATTTCAGCACCCCGGAGGAGTTGCCCGCTGCCGCGACCGTGGTCGTGGTGGTCTCCGGCACCGTCACCGACCGGCTCACCGAGCCGGTGCTCACCGTCATCGACCGGGTACGCCGCAGCGCACCCGAGGCGAAGGTGGTCGCGTTCGGCGCCTGTGCGTCGGCCGGCGGGCCCTATTGGGACTCCTATGTCGTCACCAAGGGCATCGACCAGTTGACCGAGGTGAACGCCTACGTCCCCGGCTGCCCGCCGCCACCGCAGGCCCTGACCGCGATCGTCGACGACCTCACCGAGCGCGCCCATGTCTGAGCCTCCGATCCCGGGTCCTGAGCCTGTCGAAGGAACGTCCGCTCCGGCCGAGGACCTGCTGCGCGACGTCGCACCGGCCGACTGGCACGGCGCGGTGGCCGAGGCAGAGCAGCAGGGCTTCGGCTACTTCGACTGGCTCGGCGCGGTCGACCAGATCGGCCGGACCGACACCTTCGCGGTGCTGGTCCGATTGATCGACCTGTCGCCCGGCGGCGCGATCCGGCTGCGGACCGAGGTGCCGCGGGCCGCGCCGCAGCTGACGAGCATCGCCGACATCTTCGCCGGCGCCGGCTGGCACGAACGCGAGTCCGCCGAACTCTTCGCGATCACGTTCACCGGTGGCGACGACCGTCGGCTGTTGCTACCCGACGACTACGTCGGGGCGCCGCTGCGCAAGGACACGGTGCTGGCCGCCCGGGCCGGGGTCGACTGGCCGGGTACGAAGGAGCCCGGCGGCGCTCCGAGCCGGCGGCGGATGGTGCCGCCCGGCGTACCGGAGCCCGAGGTGTGGGGAGATCGTGATCCGGCGCTACCGGCGCCGGAATCGGAGGAGGTCGCCGAGTCCGCGCTCGGTGGCCGGGTGCGGAGGAGGAAGCGATGAAGTACATCATCTACTTCAACCAGGAATGGGTGGGCGAGCACAGCGAGGAGTGGTTCATCGAGCGTGGACCGCTGGCAGGCGCTGTGGTCGAGGAGATGAAGGACGCCGGGGTCTACGTGTTCGCAGCCGGCGTCGAGGAGGACCTCAGCAAGGCCTTCAGCGCCGATGCGACCAGCGGCACGGTCGTCGTCACCGAGGGCCCGTACACCGAGAACCGGGAGTTCCTGGGCGGCCTGACCATCATCGACGTCGCCGATGACGATGCGGCGAAGATGTGGGCGGGCAAGATCGCCGAGGCCTGCGGCTGGCCACAGGAGGTGCGGCAGGTTGGCTGACCCCTGCGCGCTGCGGCTCGGCCGGAGGAGCATTCTGTGACCGGCTCGCACGGTGCGATCAAGCTGATCGAGGCCGACTGCACCTCCTGCATGATCTGCGCTCGGGAGTGCCCGAGCTGGTGCATCAGCCTCGATTCCCACACCGAACCGATCCCCGATCTGCCGCCGGGCGCGCGGGAGCGGACCAGCAACGTGCTGGACCGTTTCGCCATCGACTGGTCGCTGTGCATGTTCTGCGGGATCTGTGTCGAGGAATGCCCCTTCGACGCCCTGGAGTGGGCGGCCGATCCGGTCGCCGGAGTCCGCGCGGCGCCCGGGCTGGTGCATGAGATCGAAGACCTGGCCCGCCCGCCTCGGGCAAGCGAGGCCTGACACGAGACACTGGCCCGGTGAAAACCATCGTTCTCGACGACGACCCGACCGGGACCCAGTCCGCCTCCGGCGTGACGGTGTTGCTGGAGTCCGACGCCGACCTGCTGACCGAGGCGCTGCGCGAGTCCGACAGCGTCTACGTGCAGACCAACAGCCGTGCCTTGTACGAGGCCGACGCGGTCGACCTGGTGCGCCGGATCCGTACCGATGGGGAGGAGGCGGGTCGCCGTCTCGGTGAGCAGGTCCGCTACGTACTGCGTGGCGACTCGACGCTGCGCGGCCACGTGTTCGCCGAGACCGAGCAGTTCATCGACGGCGATGCGGTGATGATCTTCGTGCCGGCGTTCCCGGCCGGCGGCCGGACCACCGAGGGCGGCATCCACTACGTCCGGATCGGCGAGGAGGTGCTGCCGGCACACCGCACCGAGTACGCCGACGATCCGGTGTTCGGCTATTCCACCGGCAATCTGGCCGACTATGTCGCCGAGAAGTCCGACCGGACCCCGGTGCCTGTTGATCGTGAAACCGTCCGGTCCGGCGGGCTGGCGCAGGCGTTGATCGACGCCGAGCCGGGCAGCGTCGTGCTGCCCGATGTGGTCAGCCAGGACGACATCGACGCGATCGCGGCGGCCATCGAGGCAGCCGAGTCCACCGGCCGGCGGGTCGTGATCCGGTCCGCGGCACCGTTGGCAGCGGCTCTGGCCGGGGTCACCAGCACCGGCCTGCTGGACCGGCCGCTGCTGACCCAACCGGTGCCGACGCTGCTGGTCTGCGGTTCGCACACCGCCGGCGCGACCGCACAGCTGGAGCCGGTGATCAAGGCCTGGGGAGCGGCGACCGTCGTCGACACCGATAATGCCTTCGACGACCCGACCCGGGCCGGCGCAGCCGCGGTGTCCGGCGCGGATGATCAACTTCGGCGCGGGCTGCTGGCGGTGATCACCAGCGCCCGGGTCCGCCGGGCCGAGGACTCAACCCTTGATCACGGCGAAAAGGTGATGGCCGCGCTGACCACGGCCGTCGAGCAGCTCAGCGGCCCGGATCACGAGCCCGCCCCGATCGGAGCCGTCATCGCCAAGGGCGGCATCACCTCGGCCGAGGTCGCACACACCGGGCTCGGAGCGACGTCGGCTCGGGTGCTCGGCCAGGTGCTCGTCGGCGTCTCGGTCTGGGAGTTGCAGACCCGCGACGGGCGGCGGGTGCTCTACGTCGTCGTGCCCGGCAACGTCGGCGGACCGGACACCCTGATCGAGGTGCTGGCCGCCCTCGGGCTCACGCCGTGACGGGCGGTGTCAGTGCGGCAGGACCGCGCTGATATCGGCCGCGGCGGCCGTCGTGTCGGCGACGATCGCATCCAGGACGGCATCGATCCGATAGCTCGGACCGGACATGCAGATCGCGCCGACCGGTCGGCGCTGAGCGTCGACCAACGCGACCGCGACCCGGGTGATGTCGTCGTCGGAGTCGATGCTGGCCCAGCCGCGTTGCTGGGCACGCTCGATCTGTTCGGACAGCCGGAGCCGTTCGGGCTGACCGAGCCGGACGCTGGCGGCGGCCATCGACTCGCGCATCAGCAGCGCCCGCTCGTCATGATCAACGGCGGCCAGGACGGCGACGCCGACCGCCACCTCGTGGATCGGTCGGGGGATCATCGGGATCTCGGTGCGGACCGCCTTGGTGGTCTGCAGATAATCCAGGAACAGCATCTCGCCGCCGTTCACCACGGCCAGGTGGATCGCCTCGTCGTGCGCGGCGTGCAGCTGCTCCAGCCGATCCCGGGCCAGTGCCGCGACGTCCTGCGCACCCGGTCGGCGATGCGCCAGCTTGCCCAACCGCGGTGTCGACAGATACCGCCGGTTGACGTCCTGCCGGACATAGCCGGCCTCCCGCAGGGTGGCCAGGATCCTCGACCCGGTCGACTTGTCCAGCCCGAGCTGGGCGGCCACCTCGGTGACCGTGACGCCATGCTCGCCGGCCTGGGCGACCAGTTCCAGGACCGCCAGCCCGCGTTTCAGCGACGAGGTCTGCTTACCCGAGGGTGCCATGACGTCATCCTCGGTCAGCTCCACAGCCGATCATGGGAATGCTCGGCATCCCACTCGTTCGTGTCGGCCCACAGCAGCGGTGCCTGCGGGTCGAGATGCTCGGCGAACAGCTCGGTGTTGACGTCGTCGAATCCCAGCCCGGGCTTTTCCGGCACCTGGATGTGGCCGTCGGCGATGATCGGATTCGGCAGCCCGGTGACAAGATCGTTCCAGAACGGCACATCGGCCGCATGGTGTTCCAGGGCAAGGAAGTTGTGGGTCGCGGCGGCCAGATGCACCGACGCCATGGTGGCGACCGGTGAGGCCGCCAGGTGCAATGCCATCGCGATCCCGTGCTGCTCGGCCCGATCGCCCAGCCGCTTGGTCTCGGCGATGCCGCCGGAGGTGGCCGGGTCCGGATGCACGACCCGGATCGCGCCGGCGGCCAACAGCGGCTCGAAATTCTCCGCCAGGTAGATGTCCTCGCCGGTGCAGGTCGGCACCGCAACCGCCTCGGTGAGCTGGCGCCACTGGTCGGTGAACTGCCAGGGGATCAGGTCCTCGATCCAGGCCAGTGTGTACGGCTCCAGTGCGCGGCCGATCCGGATACAGGAATCGAGCGCGATGTGCCCGAAATGATCGGCGGCCAACGCGATGTCGTAGCCGACGATCGAACGGACCTGTTCGACGAACCCCGCCAGCTGTTCTACGCCCTTCTGTGTCACCTGGATGCCGGTGAACGGGTGCATCAGATCCTTGTGGTGGTCGGATCCGTCCAGTGCTCCGTCGGGGGCGATCAGTGTGCCGGGCGTGTCCCGTAGCAGGTTGATCCCGACGTCCATCTTGAGCATCGTGTAGCCGCGCTGCCGGCGTTCCAGCAGCCGCTCGCCCATGGCCTCCGGGTCCAGCTCGGTCGGAGTGTCGGCGTAGCAACGGATCCGATCACGGAACTGGCCACCGACCAGGGCATAAGCCGGGACGCCGTAGGCCTTGCCGGCCAGATCCATCAGCGCCATCTCGATGCCGCAGACACCGCCGCCCTGACGGCCGTGGTGGCCGAACTGTTTGATCTTGCGGAAGATCTTGTCCAGGTTGCACGGGTTCTCACCGACGATCCGGCTCTTCAACATCAACGCGTACGCCGGAGACGCGCCGTCGCGGACTTCGCCGTAGCCGACGATGCCCTGGTTGGTCTCCACCCGCAGGATCGTGGAGCGGAACGGTACGCCGACCAGGTTGGTGATCTTGACGTCGGTGATCCGCAGTTGGCTCGGTCGGGAGGCGGTGTTGATGTTCTGTTCGGTGATCGAATTGGTGGCGCTGGTCATGATCAGTTCCTGTTCTTGTCGTCTTTGACCGCGGCCTCGATCAGTCCGCGCATGTAGCCGACCGCATAGAGCCGGCCGAGGGTGCCGTAGCCGACGTCGGTGAGTGGTTCGCCGTACATGGTGGGTACGTGATCGCAGCGCATCAGCCCGTCGAAACCGATGTCGCGGTAGGCCTCGATGCAGGCGTACATGTCGGTCGGGCCGGCATCGTGCCAGGTCTCGACGAAGCGGTCCTTGGTGCCTTCTGTGTCCCGGAAGTGCACGAAGAAGATCTTGCCGTCCGCGCCGAGCTCGGTGATCGCAGCGGGGAGATCGTCGGTCATCAGCCGGAAGTTGCCCTGGCAGAAGGTGATCCCGTTGACCGGGCTCGGCACCGTCTGCAGCAGTCGACGGTAGCCGTCCAGGCTGGACATGATCCGGCCGATCCCACCCAGCGGTGAGACCGGCGGATCGTCGGGATGCATGGCGAGTCGGACGCCGGCGTCCTCGGCGACCGGGACCACCCGGCGCAGGAAATACTCCAGGTTGTCCCAGAGTTGATCTTCGCCGATCGGATCCTCGCTGCTCGGGCCGGCCTCGAACACCGCCCGGTCGAAGCCGGTCACCAACGAGTCGCCGCGGGCTCGGGTCGAGGTGCTGGTCCGGACCCAGTTGCGGTCCGTCATCCACTCATAGCACCAGACCGGGATATCCAGCCTGCCCATGTTCTTGATCAACGCGCAGACCGCGTCGATCTCCTCATCGCGTCCCGGCAGGCCGCGCTTGGCCAGATTGAGTGGCGGTCGCCACTCGATCACACCAAGATCAAATCCGAATCGGTTGTAACGATCCTTCAATTGTTGCAGCGGAAGGTATTCCAGCGGGGTGTCGGCCGGTACCGTACCGACGGCATCGGTGACACCGGCCTGCCGCATCAGGTGCCACAGCGGGCTGTCGGCCTGATCACCGGGCAGGATCTCTGCGATCTTCATCTGACCTTCTTCGACGGAGTGGCTCAGAGCGGGTTGCTGCGGGACCACTCGGCGTAGTCGGCCTCGATGTGCTCCGGCCAGGTGCCGACGTCGATCTCGGTGGTGGTGTAAACGCGTTCGGCGAGCCGCTGCTTGCCGAACAGGTCACGGTGCTGGGTGCGTTTGCTGACCGCGGCGACCTCGGCAGCCAGGTGCGGTGGGATGAACGTGACGCCGAGCTCGGTGCCCAGCACGATGTCGCCGGGCAGCACGGTCGCGCCGCCGATGGTGACTACCGAGTTCATCGAGTTCAGCACCACCTCGCGGATCGGCGACGGGTCGGTGTCGCGGAAGTAGAAGTTGGCGTCAAGATCACGAAGGCCCGACAGGTCCCGGACGCCGCCGTCGATCACGGCGCCGACGCCGGTTCGGATCGCGACGGCGGTGCCGAGGTTATCGCCGACGACGGTCCCGTTGAACACCTTGCCGAAGATGTCGGCGACCAGGCAGTCGCCGGTGGTCAGGGACTCGATCACCCAGGTGTTCTGCCGCTCGCCGACGGTGAAGCCGTGTTGCCGGCCGTCCCGGACGACGGCTTCGTGGTGATCGGGCCGGGCCGGGACGAAGCCGCAGGTCAGCGCGCGGCCGACGAACGACCGGCCGGGACTGGACTGGATCCAGCCGCCGACGTACTGCCGCGGATAGCCATTGCTGTCCAGGATCGACCAGGCGTGTTCGGGCGTCGCGGTGGCCAGGCCTTCGAGGTCGGCATCAGGGACCTTCGGGCGGCCGTCGTCGGAGCGGTCACCGTCCCAGAGCGGAGTGAGATCGATGACCTGCTGGGGTGTGAGCAGCATTGCGCACCTTCATGAGGGGAACGTGTTGCGGAGAATGCAACGACGTTGTTCATGCTGCATGAGGTCTGATGACCCTGTCAATGCATCTTCCGGCGAAGTCCCAGTGGGCGGTCAGCCGAAGATGGTCCGGCGCAGCCAGGTCAGCCAATCGCGGACCGACCGTGGCGGCGCGCCGTCGTCGCCGTCATCGTCTTCCGACCGCTCGTCGGCGCCCTCGTCGTGCTCGACGTCGCGGGCATCGTCGTCCCCGCTCACCGTGCCAGCTTCGCCAACCGGTCGGAGGCCTCGGCGAGCAGTTCGGGCCGTTTGCAGAAGGCGAAACGGACGTAGGTCTTCGCCGGGCCCGGGTCGAGGTAGAACACCCGGCTGGGTACGGCGACCACGCCGACCTTCTTGGGCAGCTCGAGACAGAAGTCGACGCCGTCGGTGTAGCCGAGCTCGGCGACATCGGTGGTCAGGAAATAGGTGCCCTGACAGGCGAAGGGTTCCAGCCCGGCGGCCGTCAGGCCGGCACGAAGTTGATCACGACCGGCGCGCAGTCGGTCCGTGACCTCGGCGATCCGCTCCTTCGGCAGCCGCAGGGCCTCGGCGACGGCGTACTGGAAGGGGCCGCCGTTGACGTAGGTGAGGAACTGCTTCGTGGTGGTCACGGCACTGATCAATTCCGGCGTCGAGCAGGCCCAGCCGATCTTCCAGCCGGTGACCGAGAAGGTCTTGCCCGCCGAGGAGATCTGGATGGTCCGCTCGCGCATCCCCGGGAAGGTGGCCAGCGGGCGATGGACTCCGTCGAAGACCAAGTGCTCGTACACCTCGTCGGTGATCACGATCAGGTCCCGCTCGATGGCCAGCTCGGCGATCCAGCCCAGCTCGGTCTCGGTGAGCACGTGACCGGTCGGATTGTGTGGCGAGTTGATCAGCAGCAGCTTGGTCCGGTCGGTCACCTGGGCGAGCAGTCGATCCCGGTCCAGAGTGAAGTCGGGGCCGTCCAGCCGGACCGGCTTGAGGACGGCGTGGGCCAACGCGATCGAGGCGGCGTAGGAGTCGTAGGTCGGCTCGAACGCGATCACCTCGTCGCCCGGCTCGCACAACGCCAGGATCGACGCGGTGATCGCCTCGGTCGCTCCGGCAGTGACCAGCACCTCACCGTTCGGGTCGTAGTCCAGCCCGTAGTAGGCACGCTGGTGATCGGCGATCGCCTCCCGCAGCGGCAGGATGCCCGGGCCGGGCGGGTACTGGTTGTGGCCGCCCTTGATGGCCGCGACCGCGCCGTCCAGGATCTCGTCGGGGCCGTCGGTGTCGGGGAATCCCTGGCCGAGATTGACTGCGTCGGTCTCCAGGGCCAGTGCCGACATCTGGGCGAAGATCGTGGTCCCGAAGCCGCGCATCCGGTCCACCAACGGGGTTGAGTCCATGGTGCATTGCCTATCACGAGCGTGCCCACGATCTCCTCGGGCGTCGCAGGGTTTGGGCGACGTGCTGCGTCGGGCGCCGCCTCTTGTATGTGGCAGCGATCCCACATTTTGCCCATTTCTACGCGCGAGGGGGTGACGGATTCGTGAATGACACCTATGCTCCCGGATGTGGGAACGGTTGCACATTGTGCCCACATTCCGGTGATGCGGTCGACGTTCGGCGACACGAGGAGAGTCAGCGATGAGGCTGAAGCAGGTCGGGGCGGTGGTGGCGGCGTTGTCCCTGGGGGCGGCCCTGGTGGCATGCGGTCCGAACACCAACGGCAACAGCGGCAGTGGCAAGGCGTCCAGCAGTTCCGCCTTCAGCAAGACCCTCAGCGGGGACCTGAAGACCTACGGCTACAACCCGTCGGACGAGGTCGGCAAGTCCCGGTCGGACTACGCCACGGGTGAGCTGAAGGGCGTCAAGGTCACCATGGACACGTCCAACTTCGACACTCAGAAGTTCGCCGCCCAGGCGGCCGCCGGCCAGGTGCCGGACCTGATCCAGGCGGACCGGAATGTGATCGCGACGCTGGCGGACAAGAAGCTGATCATGCCGATGGACCAGTGCTACGCGCTCTGGGGTGTCAAGCCGACCGACCGCTACTATCCCTCGACCATCGCCGACGTGACCTATCAGGGACACGTCTACGCGGTGCCGCAGTTCTTCCAGGCCTCGGCGTTGCTGGTCGACAAGCGGGTGCTGAAGAAGGCGGGTGTCTCACTCGATCAGCTGGACACCTCCAAGCCCGACCAACTGGTGGCGGCGGCGAAGAGGATGACCAAGGCCGAGGGTGGCAAGCCGACCGTGATCGGATTCGCCCCCGATGTTCCGGGCTCGACGAGCACCTGGTTCACCGTGTTCGGCGGACGGATCAACGACGGCAGCGGCAAACCGACCCTGGATGATCCGAAGAACGTGAAGGCTTTGTCGTGGTTGAAGAAGCTGACCGATGCGCAGGGTGGCTACGCCAAGAACAAGAGCCTGTTGGACTCGATGGACGTCTTCGGAGCCAAGAACCAGTACGTCAAGGACCAGGTCGGCGTCCAGGTGTGGGCGCAGTGGTATGTCAATGTGCTGGCCGAATACAAGTCCGACGTCGACATCGAGGCTGTCCCGATCAAGACCCTGGACGGCAAGACGCTGGCGATGGCAGGCGGCAGCGCACTGGCGATCCCGACCAAGAGCGGGAACCCGTCGGCCGCCTGCGCCTGGGCGATCAAGGTCGCCTCGCCCGAGGCCTGGCAACAGGCAAGTGACGCGCGGCAACAGACAGTCACGAAGACCAAGGCGATCAACACCGGTCTGTTCACCGGATCACCGGTCGCCGATCAGGCGAACCGCAAGCAGTACGTGAAGCCCAGCGGGGACGCCGACTTCGACCAGGTGATCAACACCTACTACGACATCCTGCCGCAGAACCGGTCGACCGGCTCGTCCGCGGTCGGCCAGTCGATCACCGACAGTCTGAACAATGCCGTCATCGTGGCGCTCTCCGGTGACAAGACACCGCAGCAGGCTCTGGCACAGGCGCAGTCGGCGGCGATGCGGGCCTGGGACCAGTCCAACGCCGGCAAGAAGGGCTGATCGCCGGTGGCAGCGACGATCCGCGATGCTGCCGTCGGTCGGGCGCTGTCCGGTCGTCGCCGGCGCAAGGCCGTCCGGGAGCCGTACAACAAGCGGGAGGTGCTGGCCGGCTACCTGTTCATCTCGCCCTGGATCATCGGCTTCGTGATCTTCACGGTGCTCTCGATGTCCTGGAGTCTCGGGCTGTCGTTCACCCACTTCGATCTGGCGACGAACTCCGCGACGCCCGCCGGGGTGGACAACTACAAGCTGATCTTCGACGACCCGAAGGTGCTCACCTCACTGATCAACACCTTCTCCTACGCCGTGCTGGCGGTGCCACTGGAGCTGGCCTTCGCGATGGTACTGGCGTTGCTGCTGAACGGGATGATCAAAGGCAGCGGCTTCTTCCGTACCGTCTTCTACCTGCCGAAGATGACGCCACACGTGGCCACCGCCTCGGTCTTCCTGCTGCTGCTGAACGGCAACGTCGGCGCGATCAACCAGTTCCTGGCGATCTTCGGCATCGACGGCCCGCAATGGCTGAACGACCCGACCTGGGTCAAACCCTCCATCGTGTTGATGACGATGTGGGGCGCCGCAGGATCGATGGTGATCCTGCTCGCCGCCGTGCAGAATGTGCCACGGGAACTGTACGAGGCCGCCCAGACCGACGGCGCCGACCGGTGGCAACAGTTCTGGCGGGTGACGCTGCCGATGATCTCACCGACGCTGTTCTTCCTGGTGATCGTCAACACCATCGCCGCGCTGCAGGTCTTCGACCAGGCCTACCTGCTGTTCTATCGGGACGCGAACAGTTCCGCACCGGACGCCGCGCTGTTCTACGGCGTCTACCTGTTCCAGCAGGCGTTCCAACAGTTCAACTTCGGGCTGGCGGCAGCGATGTCCTGGCTGTTGTTCGTGATCATCCTGATCATCACGCTGATCCAGATGAAGATCGGCAACAGGCTGGTCTTCTACGGCGGTGGTCGCGATGACTAGCGCGCTGCCGCTCCGGGTCGGCCAGGTCGTCCGGTGGCTGTTGATGATCGGGTTCGCCGTCCTCTTCCTGTATCCGTTCGCGTGGCTGATCGCCGCCAGCCTCAAACCGCGCGGCGAGGTCTTCGACAACAGGCTGATCCCGAAGACCTGGCGGTTCGACAACTTCGTCGAGGTCTGGCATCAGTTGCCGCTGCTGTCCTGGATCGGCAACTCGATGATGATCGCGGTGTTGGCGGCGAGCCTGGTCACTCTGTCCAGCGCGTTGGTCGCCTTCGGCTTCGCCTACTTCCGGTTTCCCGGTCGGCGGCTGCTGTTCGGGCTGGTAGTGGCATCGATGATGTTGCCCGGTGCGGTCACCCTGATCCCCAACTATCTGATCTGGAAGACGACCGGCTGGCTCGGAACCACCGTCCCGCTGTGGGGAGCAAACCTGTTCGGCTCCGCCTTCTACATCTTCCTGATGCGACAGTTCTACATGTCACTGCCGCGGGACCTGTTCGAGGCGGCCCGGGTGGACGGCTGTTCGTTCTTCGGCCTGTTCGCCCGGATCGCGTTCCCGTTGGCGATCCCGTCCACCATCATCGTCTGGATCTTCGAGTTCCAGGCGTCCTGGAGCAACTTCGTCGGTCCGCTCATCTACCTCAACCTCGGAGATCCGAAGCAGTTCACCGTACCGCTGGGTATCAATTACGCGATGACGATGTACAGCCCGACGGCAGGTGGCCACGGCGACTATCAATATGTGATGGTCGCCTCACTGGTCGTCACTGTGCCGATGATGATCATCTTCGCCTTCGGCCAGCGCTATTTCATCGAGGGTGCCGCCAGCGTCGGCCTGAAGGGCTGACCGTTCCTGACCGAGAGGGACGAAGATCACTCTCCGGAGGGATCCGGACGGCCCCGCGATGCGAGATCCTGGAGTCATGGCGCGACTCGGCAGACGACGATCATGACCACAACCGTGGACGCCGGTCGACGCGATGCCGTCCGCACGCTCCTGGTCGACCTGGTGCTGATCATCAGACCGTGGTTCGCGCCGATCCCGATGGCACCGTTGCTGGCCGCACGAGTACTGGCCGATCCGGTCGGTGGCCTGACGGCGGCGCTGCTCGACCCGTCGACCTGGTGGGCGCTGATCAGCTTTGCGCTGACCTGGACCGCAGTCGCCATGATCAACGACGCCTACGACGGCCGGACCGACCTGTGCAACCCGAGACACACCAGGATCCTGCGGATCGCCCGCCGGATGGGGAAGGCACAACTGATTCGGCTGGCACTGGCGGTCACCGCCGCGGACCTGTTGGTGGTGGCCATCACACTCGGCGCGCTGTTCGCGCTCGGCACTGCCCTGGTGCTGGTGATCGGCTGGCTGTACAGCGTGCCGCCGGCGCGGCTGAAGGGCCGTCCCGGGCTGGATGTGATCGCCAACGCCGTGCCGGTCGGGTTCCTGGCTCCGGTCGCCGGATGGCTGCTGGCCGGATCGCCCGGGACCCTGCCCTGGCAACTCGGATCGTTGTGTACGTTGACGATCGCTGCCCTCTACCTGCCGACGACGGTGATGGATCGGGCCGCCGATGACGAGGTCGGCATCCGGACCACCGCCGTGGCCCTCGGTGAGCAGGCGACGTATCGGCTCGGCACGGTGCTCTGGATCGCCTCGGTCACGCTGTACCTGATCTTCCTCACCACCGGCACCTTCGCCCGGATCAGCCTCACCTGGTACGAGCTTGTCGCCTGGGTCCCGGTGGTGGTCGGCTACCCCCTGCTGGCCCGTCGTCCGACCATCGCTCGGCTGGCGCTGCTGTCGGGGATGATGGCGGCCCACTGTTTCCTGATCTGGGCCACGTGACCATGCCGATTCCGAGTGGCTCAGCAGCGGCCTGAGCGGAACGGTTGCTCGGCGTTGGTGCTGTGGTCCTCCAATTCGGTCAGGTTGGTCTCGGTGATCCGGCGCCGTCGGTCGGCCGGCACCCGGAAGGTCCGGAGCTGGTACGGCGTCAGCTCGCAGCTGATCG
The DNA here is from genome assembly GCF_900105385.1 of Microlunatus soli. Lineage (NCBI taxonomy): Bacteria > Bacillati > Actinomycetota > Actinomycetes > Propionibacteriales > Propionibacteriaceae > Microlunatus > Microlunatus soli. The sequence goes on from NZ_LT629772.1 coordinate 3,833,759, forward strand.
TCCGGCCGATGATCGGCAGTCGGACCTCGGCCTGCGCCGGGGACCCGGTTGTCTCCGACAGCCGGACGACGAGATCGCAGGGGCCGCCCGCACGGTCCTCATGGTCACCGTCCTCGGCGCCTTTGACGGCGGTGCCGATCACTTGACCGTCACCGCCGGTGGTGATCACCTCGGCGAAGCTCTGCTGGGGCGGCAACGGGCCGGGGTGGAAGGTCTCCAGCATCGCCCGCGGTCGGGCGCCGAGCTCGGCCGCGCGGCGGGTCGGGTGGACGGTCCGCCAGTCACCGGCGTGCGGGACCAGTAGGCAGCTGAATTCCTGCTCCCCTTGGGATTGGTAGGCATAGATCCCGTCCGGATCCAGCTCCTTGGGATCGTGCCAGGCGTAGACCGGGCTGCGGACCGCGGTGATTCCGATGCTCGGATCGGAGTCGGCGGCGGGCGAGCCGGCGGGCGAGGCGTCATAGCCGTGCTTGGCGTTGTTGATCACCACCAGGCCGGCCCGCTGTTTGCCGACGGTGCCGGTGAGGTCGACCCAGGACTGGGCCGGTTCCTCCGCACCGTCGACGGGGCGTCGCAGGGTCGCGTACGGGATCTCGAAGGTCGACTCCGGGTCGCTGACGGCCACCGGGAAACGCACCTTCAACAGGTGCGCCGGCTCCCGCCAGTCGATGGTGATCTTGAGTTCGAGTGCGTCGCTGTCCGCGCCGAGCCGGTAGGTCTCGATCATGGTCGACCGGCCCCAGGCCCGTTCGACGCGGATCGCGGCGCGCAACGGGCCGGACTCGACCAGCCGGATCCGGGTCACCGGCATCGTGTCTCCCGGCCAGGCATAGGACACCACGCGATGGCCCCAGGTGTCGGTGGGATCCTCACAGAGCTGCAGATGCGGTCCGCGACCCGCAAGATCGACACCGGTCCGCAGGTCGACCAGGGACGACAGCCATCCGGTGTCCGGGTCGATCTCTGCCCGCAACGTCCGGTTGCCGATGATCACCCGGCCATCGTCGGCGACCTCGGCCGACAGGTCGGTGTCCGGGGTGTGCGATCCGGAGCGGACGCGGTAGAGCCGGTAGCCGAGGGCGGGCAGTTCGGCTGTGAAGAGCACGGCGCCGCGGTTGCGGTCGTTCGTCGTCGCCATCGTCGGGACCGGCTGGCTGATGATCTTGGTCCCGGCGTCGTCGGTGAGATGGGCACCGTGCGGCTGGCCGCCGTAGTTGATCTCCAGTGGTGCCGACACCGGCCACGGATGCGGATTGAACACGACGACCGGCTGGGTGCCCTCGATCATCGGGATGTCGATCTGTCGGGCGATCACGTTGTGCGACCGGACGACGATCCGCTTGCTGATCGCCACCGCCTCGCCGAGCTGATCACGGGCGTCGTCGTAGCCGGACGCGATCGCCGAGCCGGGAAGGACGTCGTGGAACTGGTTGAACAGCACCTGCTGCCAGGCACGGCCCAGATCGTCGCGCGGATAGGCCAGCGCGGGATTGTCCTGTCCTGCAAGGTGCTCGGCGACCGCTGCCCACCGTTCGGCGCCGAGGACGGCGTGCTGCGCCCGACGCTGCCAGGCCTTGATCCCGGAATGTGCGGAGTAGCAGCCGGCCGCGTGATGTTGCAGGTCGGCGGTCCAGACCGGGAGATCGTCGGTGCCGGCGGCCAGCACCTCGTCGAAGAAGGTCCGCGGTGAGCTCATGATCATCTTCCCGAAGGTGCCCATCCGGTGGAAGCGATGGATCGAATCGATGTTGGCCTTGGTCGGGCCGCCGCCGTGGTTGCCGACGCCGTAGAAGACCATCAGCACGTCGCGGGACCGGTCGAGCTGACCGAGTGCCTTCTCGGTCTGCCCGGACACCTCACCCGGGGGCGAGCAGTATTCGAACGGGATCCGTGAGGCCAGCACCCGGGAGCCGTCGGGTGCCTGCCACCAGAACGGGGTGTCGAAGAGGTCCGCCTCGTGCGGTCCCGGCCGCAGGAAGGTGTAGCTGTCGATGCCCTGTCCGCGCAGGATCGCCGGGATCATCGCGTTGTGGCCGAACGGATCGACGTTCATCCCGACCGTCGCCTGCCGGCCGAACTCGGCGAGCAGGAACCGCTGCCCGTACAGGCCTTGGCGGACGAACGACTCGCCCATCGGGGCGTTGCAGTCCGGTTCGACCCACCAGCCGCCGGTGTTCACCCAGCGTCCTTCTGCGACCCGGGTCCGGATCCGTTCGAACAGGTCGGGATCGGACTCCTTCACCCAGGCCAGCAGGACGATCTGGTCGCAGGTGAAGATGAAGTCGTCGTATTCGTCCATCCGGGCGATCGCCGAGGCGAAGGTGGCGCGGGCTTCGGCATAGCCCTCCTGCCAGGGCCACAGCCAGACCGGGTCCAGGTGCGCGTTCCCGATCATATGGATGGTGCGGGCGGGGGCGGCCAGCGGCGGTGTGCCCGGCAGGCCGGGAGCTGGGTCGGGGTCGATCATGACGGCAGCTGCTCTCCGGCCGCCCATGCGTCGACCTGCTCGCTGATCAGATGAATCATCAGGGTGTGGACCTCCTGGATCCGCGCCGTCGCGGTTTCGGGGGACAGCAGAACGTGATCGGCCAGGTCGGCGGCCGGACCGCCGTCACCGCCGCCGAACAACACGGTAGTGGCCCGCGCAGCACCGGCGGCGCGCAGCCCTTCGAGCACGTTGGTCGACCGGCCACTGGTGCTGAAGGCACACACCACGTCGCCGGGTCGCACCACGGCGGTGACCTGGCGGGCGAACACGTCGTCGAAGGCGTAGTCGTTGGCCGTGCAGGTCAGGACGACCGCGTCGGTGCCGAGGGTGAGGCAGGGCAGCGGTCGCCGGTCCCGTCGGTAGTGCCCGATCAGCTCTCCGGACAGATGCTGGGCGTCGGCCGCGCTGCCGCCGTTGCCGAAGGTCCAGACCGAGCGGCCGGCCGCGAACCGGTCACACAACAGCCGGCCGACGGACAACACGTCCGGCAGCAGCGGCTGCACGGCCCGGCCGGCGTCGATGTAGTCGGTGAGCTGGTCGCGGGCCCAGCCGGGAACGGTCAGTGCGGCGGGGAGAGGCGCGGGAGCGTTCAGGACGGGATGCTCAGACATGACTCACCTGGGGTTGTGTCGGAAGATCGGGTCGTGGGACGGGGCGGAGGGCGATGGAGCCGGCGCCGAGCAGGCCGGAGCGCCCCGGACGGTCGGCGATCATGATCGCGGAACCGGCGGTCGCCGACAGCGACAGCTCGGCGACCAGCTCGGACAGCGGATCGAGCAGCATCGGGCCGGCGTTCGCGACGCCGCCGCCGAGGACGACCCGATCGGGTTCGAAGATGTTGATCAAGGAGGTCAGCCCGTCGGCCAGCAGGGCGATCGTCTCGTCCCAGAGGTCGAAGGCCCACGGGACGCCGGACCCGGCCAGGGCGACCAGCTCCCGCGCGGTGATCGTCGGCCGGTCCGGGGCCAGTTCGCGTGCCCGGGCAGCGATCGAGGTGCCCGAGCAGTAGGCCTCAAGGCAGCCGCGCCGCGGGCAGCTGCACTGCCTGCCGCCGGACCGGACGGTGAGGTGGCCGAATTCGCCGCCGTTGCCGGTCGCGCCGCGATAGGGGACGCCCTCGATGACCGCACCACCGCCGACACCGGTGGACAGCGTCAGATAGAGCAGCGTGCGGGCACCGCGGCCGACCCCGAAGCAGTATTCGCCCCAGGCCGCGGCGTAGCCGTCGTTGGCCAGTGTCGACGGTGCGTCGAACTCCGCTGCCGCCAGCGGTCCGATCGGCACCGCGTGCCAGTTCGGCAGGTGCAACGGCTCGTGCAGGATGCCGCGGATCGGGTCGAGCGGGCCGCCGGAGGTGATGCCGACAGCGGCGGGACGGCTCAGACCGGCCGCGTCGAGGGATCGGTGGCCCAACTCGAAGATTCGCTTGATCACCTCGTCCGGGCCGCGTTCGGGTTCGGTGCCGAGGACTTGTTCGCCGATCAGGTCACCGTCCGGCGTGAGCAGTGCGGTGGCGATCTTGGTCCCGCCGAGATCGAGTGCCAGCACGGAGGCGGCAGCGGGTGGACTGTGCACGGTCGGAACGCCCTTGTTTGTGGGATCGATGCCATGTCATTGAACACACCGCTCAACGGTGCTGTCAACGGGTGTTCGGCAGGTGGACGGCGGGCCCTGGTGGTCAGAAGGGCAAAGGACCTGGGAACGATTCGCGCTCGGCTCGGCGTCAGTGATCGGCTGGCACCGGACCGGTCGAGCCGCGACCGAGCAATTCGGTGCCCAGCACGATCTGGCGCCGCGGTGCGTCCGGTTCGGCGATCCGCTCCAGCAGCTGCCGGACCGCTGCCTCGCCGAGGGCGTACGGATTCTGCGTGACGGTGCTGACCGGCGGCGACACCATGCTCATCCAGGGCGCGTCGTCGAAGCCGATCAACGACAACTCCCCGGGGATGGCGAGCTCGAGGTCGGCTGCCGCCCGCCAGGCGCCTTCGGCGATCACGTTGTTCGCCGCGAAAACCGCGGTCGGCCGATCCGGTCGCTGCAGCAGCTTGCTGACCGCCCGCCGGGCGTCGTCGGCGTTCCAACCACTGGCGACCACGAGATCCTCCGACACCGGCAGCCCGGCCGCCCGCAACGCCGCCTCGTAACCGGCGTGCCGCTGTCGACCGGTAGTCCAGTCCAGCTCGTCGATGATCAACGCGATCCGCCGGTGGCCGAGTCCGATCAGATGCTCGGTCGCCTCGCCCGCGCCGTCGGCGTTGCTGACCATCACCGCGTCGGCCGCCTTCGAGCCGAAGCTGCGGTCCACCTCGACGACCGCCAGCTGCCGATCGGTCAGATGACGGGTGACGGTCGCAGAAACCGGGGTCACGATCACGCCCGCCACCCGCTGGCCGAGGAAGATGTCGGCCGCCTCGACCTCGTCGGTCGCCGTCGCCGCCGGGTCGTCGTCGTGCCGATGCCCACCGGTGTCGGTGAGCATGATCGCGAAGCCACGCTGCCGGGCGGCCTGGGAGGCGCCGGAGGCGAGCTGGGCATAGAAGGAGTTCCGCAGGTCCGAGACCAGCAGCCCGATCGTGGTCGAGGTCCGTTGCTTCAACCCGCGGGCCATCGCGTCCGGCACGTAACCCAACCGTTTGGCCGCCTTGCGCACCCGGTCCCGCACCTCGGGCGACACGTAGCCGGTCCCGGACAGCGCTCGCGACGTGGTCGATCGGGAGGCGCCGGCAGCCTGGGCGACGTCGGTGATGGTCGGACGGGCGGAGGCTGGGCTCACCTGGATCTCCTGCAATCAGTGCACGGCGATGACGGCCTCGGCGTGCTGTCCCAGCCGGAGCGGTCCGAGCAGCACGTCGACCGCGATCGGGATCTGCCGTGGACCGGTCAGCGACTCCGGCACGGTGAACTCGATCGTCGTCACCTCGGTCGCCCGGGCGGCGACCGCTAGCCGGATCGTAGACGCCTCCGCCGGCCACCCGGGCGGGGCGGCCGGATTCAGTGTTGCCGTGATCGGTTCGTCGAACGGATTGTCCACCTCGACTCGATAACTCAGTCGTTCGCCCGGCCGGGCCTCCCTCCGATACGGGGTCAATCGGGCGAGGACGGAGTTCGTCGGCCAGCCCGCGATGGCGGGCAGCAGGTCCCGGTGCAGCTCGACGGTCCGCTCGGCGGCCTCGGCCAGACCGGTCAGCAACTCCTCGTCGACCCAGCGTTCCGCCCAGTGTCCGGTGATCAACAGCTGGCTGCCCAGACGCCGGTACAACGCCGCCGAGGCGACGAAGTCCTCCGGGCGGGTGACGTTGCGGTATTCGTAATTGAGCAGGTGCCGGCGGCCGATGCGGCGATCGCCGAGCGCCTCCTGTTGATCACCGGTGGCCAGCACCCGGATGCCGTCCACGGTGACCTCGTACGCCGCCGCATGGCGGGTGTGCCCCGGCAGCGGGTGCGCGGTGATGGTGTATTCGTGCCAGTCGAACGCGGTCTCCAGCGGCAGCACCCGATCGGCCGGGATCGGCTCGAACCACTGACAGGGCAGGTCGTAGCGCAACGGGTCGGCCATGATCGGCGCGACGTTCTCGGGCAACCAGATCGCGGTCCCCTCGACCTCGCGGAGCAGGTTGAACGCGGCGCAGTGATCATCGTGATAATGGGTGGCCATCGCCACCTCCACGTGCTCGACGCCGTACCGGGATCGCAAGGCAGGAAGGGACTCCAGCCAGGGACGCTGCGACGCGCGTTCGCCGCCGAGCGGATACCAGGTGGTCTGGTCGTAGCCGTAGTCGATGATCAACGCGTTGCCGGTCTCGGACAGCAGTACGTAGCTGCGCGACTCCGAACTGGTGTTCACCAGCAGATGCTCGGTGATCCGGCGGAACGGATCGATCAGCCGATCGCGGATGTCCATCGATCCGCTGGGTCGGCGGGAGTCGACGTAGGCCTGCAGCCGGTCGACCAGCAGCTCGAGCGCAGGTTGCGGATCGTCCATCACGACACCGTGGCTGGGCAGCAGCAGATCGGGCTGTTCTCGCTGTAGGGCGAGGGCGCTGATCATGGTCATCGCCGGCCCTTCGTTGCCGGTGTAGGTCCACTGGGTCGCCATCAGCGACCACACCTTGCCCGGGGCGAAGATCAGATCGCCGGTGAAGGCCAGTCGGCGTCCGTCGCGTTCGATCAGGTAGCTGACCGATCCGGTGGTGTGACCCGGCGTCGGCCGGGTGCGGACGGCGATGCCGCCGAAATCCTGGCTGCGGTATTCGGCAACGGTACCGGTGACCGGGACCGAGGACAGCAGCGTCTGCCGGTCGGAGCGCATCTGATAGTCGTTGACGACGCGGCGACCGTTCCAGAACGCTTCGGCCGCACTGAACAGCTCGATCTCCACCGGCGGCACCCAGATCTCGATCCCGGCGTCGACCGCGCGCGGCAATCCCTGGGCCTGGTCGCGATGGTGATGGGTGATGAGGACGTGGGTGAGCGCACCGATCTGCAACTCCGCCAGCAGGTCCAGCACGGCTCCGGAGCCGAAGTCGATGCAGATCGCGGTGCTGCCCGGGCCGCCGGACCTGATCGCGTACACGGTGCAGGTGTCGTCGACGGCGAATACGCCAGGAACGATCTCTCGCCACGTCATACCCGGCTGCTTCCCGGCAGGTCGAGGACCTGCCCGTCGTCGTGAAGTTTCTCTTGCAGGGCGTCGATCCGGACCTGATGCACGTCACCGTGGGCGGTCGGATCGGCGACGGTCAAGGCGGCGGCGATACCGGCAGCGTGGCCGAGCATCTGATACTGCGGCTCCATCCTGATCGAGGAGAAGGCAACATGCGAGGCCGACAGACAGACCGGCACGATGAGGTTGTCGATCCGGTCGGGGAGCATCGCCCGGTACGGGATCGGATACGGCGGCACGGCCACCGACAGGTAGCCCTCGTTGAAGACGTGTGCCACCGGATCCGGGTGTTCGTAGGCCCATCGCCAACAGCGTTGCACCTCGCGGATGTCGAGGTGATAGCTGCCGAGCGCCACCACATCGGGCCACCGCCGCCCGGTGGCGAGGTCGTGTTGGGTGAGCAGCACCTGCGACGTCATCCGGCGGGCTTCGCGGACATACAGCTGATGCGGCAGATGGTCGGTGTCGACGAACTCGTCCGGCGGCAGCCCCCAGGTCAGGAACTCCTCGCGCACCCGCGACGGTACCGCCGGGTCATGACCGAGGAAGTAGAGGAAGTCGCGGGTGTGATCGAGATGGTGCTGTCTGATCAGCTCCCGCTGGTCGGAATCGGCGTCGGGATAGCTCCAGTTGCTGCCGTCCAGCACCGACAGCGAGAACGGGCCGAGGGAGTTGCCGTCGCACTTGCCGCCCGGAAGATTCGGCGTCAGGCCGATCAGCCAGCCGGCGGTCAGCTCGAAGCCGGTCCGTCGATAGTGGTCGAGCAGTCGGCGGACCAGTTCGAAATCGGCCGGATCGTAGCCCGGGCGTCGCTCCGGTTCGATCCGGTCGGCGGCCTGCGTCAGGCAGACCCGGTAGCCGTAGCTCATCACCCCGCCGTCGCCGCAGCCGACGTCGACCAGCGGCCGGTCGTGGATGCCGGGCAGCAGCGACCCCTCGCGGCGACCGGTCGGGTCGTCGACGAAGGGGGAGAAGCCGGTCGGAAAGCTGTGCCGTCCCGGCATCATTTCCTGCCTGCCGGCCAGCGATTCGCCGTAGCGGCTGCGGTCCTCGCGGCCGACCCGGTACGGGACTCCGGCGGCCGCCAGCAGGTCACCCTCGTACGACGCGTCGATGATCACCGCCGGGTCGAATCGATGCTCGCCGCAGCGAACGCCGACGATGCTGCCGGCGGAGGTCTCGACGTCGGTCAGCGGTGCGTCCAGGACGACGTCGACACCCGCCTCGCTCAACCACCGTTCGAAGATCGACTCGGCGACCTTCGGCTCCGGCCCGGCATGGTGACCGATCGGCACCCCGTAGTGTTCGGCGATCTGCTGCCGGAAGCGGGCGGCGTACCCGCCGAGCACCCGGATGTCGCCGACGTCGGTGTAGCCGAGTCCACCGGAGGTCATTCCGCCCAGGTGTCGCCCCGGTTCGACCAACGCCACCGATGCGCCGCGCTCGGCCGCGGCGACCGCCGCGCAGACGCCAGCACTGGTCGCCCCGTAGACGACGACGTCGGCTCCGGTCACCCGATCACCTCGCGGTAGCGCCGCCAGCTGTCGGCGACCAGTCGAAGATGATCATCGCCGATCGGTTCGCCGGAGTTGTCGATCAGGTCTGTGTAGTAGAGAGCCGGAACGCCCAGGTCGGGTTGCAGTGCGGTGTAGTCCAGCCACTGCTCGAGGTTGGGCATCGGCCACTGGTCGGTGTCGATCGGCAGGTCCGGCAGCACACTGCGCGCGATCAGCTGTCGCATTCTCATCTGCTGCGGCACCGGGACGGGGACGCCTCCCGGATCCCGCTCGGTGATGTCGTTCAACCTGATCATGTCGGTGACATCGGCGAAGAGCGGATTGACGGTATGGGTGATGATCAAGGCATCCGGCTTGCTGTTCTTGGCTGCGTCGGCGAGAGTGGCGAGCAGCCGGTGCAGCCCGGCGACTCCCCACGGTCCTGTTCCGTGCATTCCGGTCCCGCTCGGCGTGCGTTGGGTGAAGTCGATCTTGAAGCCGTCGGCGTCCAGTCCGTCGGCAGCCAGCAGCCGTCGGATGATCATGGTCAGCCGATGCCGATAGCGCGGGTTGCCCGGATCGACCGCGACCGGGCGACCGGACTGGTCGGTGATGCACTCGTCGACCGGCAGGCCGGTCGGATCCCAGGCCTTCCACCACAGCAACACACGCTGTCCGGCGGCGTGCCGATCGGCGATCCAGCCGCGCAGATCGGGCCATCGGTCGGGGTCCGGTTCGGCGGTGCCGTACTCGAGTTGCCAGCGGTCGTCGAGCACGATCGTGCCGGGAACGATGCCGGTCCCGGCCAGGCGATCCAGCCAACGGTCGTAGTGGTCCTGGCGGGACAGCTCCGCGGCAGCCAGGTCGCTGCCGGCCGCCGCCGCGCACTGGGCACCCCAGCCGCAGAAGATCGGCTGCTGCCACCAGTCCGGCCTGGTCTCCGGCGCGGACAGGACAGGCGGTGTCAGGCCGTGCCGTCGGAGATCTTCGCGGTAGTCGGCGAGGGCCGTCGCCGGGCCCGCCGTCGGCCGCAGCACCACGGTGAGTTGCCAGCCGCCGTCGATCACCGTGTGGCCCTGATAATCCAGCTCCAGCAGATAGCCGCCGTCCAGCGGGCGGTAGCCGAGTTCGGTGAACGTGCAGTCGTCGATGCCGGCCCGCAGCCAGCAGCCGAGCCAACCATCGGCGGTGACCGGATCCTCCTCGGTGCGGAGCCCGAAGGCGTAACAGAACGGTCCGGGGGAGTAGATGCCGTGCAGCCGGCCGGGGTCGGCGTCACCGGTGACCGAGATCGTCGCCGGGACGGCGGCTGGTCGGGTGAACGAGACCGGCTCGGTGGGTGCCGGGACGAAGGTCGTCTCGAAACCGATGCCGGAACGGAAGGCGCCCGTCGCGCCGGAGGGGAGGACGGCTTCGCCGCCGAGCATCGTGACCCGGTCGAGGGCGCGCGGACGATCGGGGCTGATCATGAAGGTGATCGCGAGGTGATCGGGTCGGCAGTCCAGTCGGACCCGCGCCGACTGCCATGTCGACGAATGCAGCTCCTGAACGATCTCGACACGGCCGTCGGTGGCGGACGTGACGACCGGACCGGACGTCGGGTACGCGGTGTCCCGCCCGTCCAGTGGATGGGCGGAGGCGATCAGGTTCAGCCGGCCCCAGGAGCGACCCTCGGGGTCGAACAGCTCGGCGCGGGGGCGGTTCCCGTCGAGCCGCAGCCGGTAGGTTGCGGCGCGGATCTCCCGGAGGTCGGGGTCGTAGCGGAGCTGCATGACAGCCACGCTGCCACGGATCGGCGGCAGTGTGGGAACGCTCCCACACCATGTCTCGCCCTGCGGACCGGTGCCCGACCAGGCTCAGGCGGTAGCGCCCTTCCGGTGGGCGGCGGGGCGTTGCCGCAGTCCGGTCCCGCCCCGTTGCCACGGCCGTGCACCGGACTCCGGCCGGTAGTCGACGCCAAGCAGGTCGAGACGAGTCAGATGACCGGCGAGCCGGTCGGAGAATTCCTGCCAGCTCCGGCCGTCGGGATCGGACCAGGCGACCTCGCTGTGCGCGCAGGCCCGGGGGAACAGCATGTACTGCACCCGCCGCATGGTCGGCATGTATTCGGTCCAGACCTGGCACTGGGTGCCGAGGATCTGATCATGAAGCTCGGCCGGGATGCCCTCGGTCGGCTCGAGGCTGTAGGCGCGTTCGGTGTCGATCAGTCCGCCGATGCTGTAGTACTCGTCCGGATCGTCGCTGGGGTAGTAGTCGAAGTAGGTCTTGCTGACCGGCGCCACCACGACCGGCAGGCCGCCCTGCGCGGCGGCGACGCCGTACTTCTCGTCCCGCCAGGCCATCGTGACCGCTCCGGCGAGGATGCCCTCGTCGTTGATCTCGTCCCAGCCGACCAACTGCCGATCACGCTCGGCCAGCCAGTCCCGGAGTTGCTCGGTGAACCAGCGCTGCAGATGATCCGGCCCGGGCAGGCCGCGCTCGGCGGCCAGTTGCCGGGCTGCCGAACTCTCCTCCCACTCCGATCGCGGGCATTCGTCGCCGCCGACGTGGACGTAGCGGCTGGGGAAGATGTCCAGGACCTCTTCCCAGATGTCGAAGGCGAAGGCCAGGGCCTGGTCGGACATGTTGAGCACCTCGGGGAACACGCCCCAGGTGGTCGCGGCCCGGTAGCCGGTCCCGGGATGATTGCCGAGTTCCGGCATCGCCTCCAGCACAGCCAGGACGTGCCCGGGGAATTCGATCTCCGGCACGACGGTGATACCGCGCTGTTCGGCGTAGCTGACCAGCGCCCGAAGTTGATCTTGGCTGTAGAAGCCGCCGTGCGGGGTGCCGTCGCCGGCAGCCCAGTGCGGATTCTTCGTCTCGGTCCGCCAAGAGGAGATCTCGGTCAACTGCGGGTACTTCTTCGACTCGAACCGCCAACCCTGATCCTCGGTCAGGTGCAGGTGGAAGGTGTTGTATTTGTGCATCGCCAGCAGGTCGACGAGCCCGATCAGCTCGTGGTACGGCGTGAAATGCCGCCCGGTGTCGAGCATCACCCCACGCCAGGCGAACCGAGGCTCGTCCTCGATCTCGACGTACGGCACGGCAGTTCCGCCCCGGGATCCGTTTCGTAGGGCGGGTGCCGGACCGAAGCACGGCACCGGCAGCAGTTGCTTGAGCGTCTGGGCCGCCCAGTTGACGCCACGATCGTCGGCGGCAGTGATGGCGATCCCGTCGCCGTTCACCGTCAGCCGATATCCCTCCGGTGGCAACCCGTCGTCCTTGATCAACTTCAGGTCGCCGTGTTCGCCGGGAAGCAGGTCGCACCCGGTCCCGGGGCCGATCAGTCGCCGGACGATCGCCGCCCAGTCAACCGGGCCGGCGATGGCCGCAACAGAGGTCAGGGTGAAGGAGCCGTCTGCGACGGTCACCGAGCGTGGTTGGGGGAGCAGGTTGAGTGGCGTCGCAGCAGACATGCTCCAACGCTAACGCCTGCGATCAGCCGAGCGCATCCAGTTCGGGCTGTCCGGTCAGGATGCAGAACTCGTTGCCCTCTGGATCGGCCAGCGTCACCCAACCGGTGCCGTCCGGACGGATGAAATCACCCCGGTGACCGGCGCCGAGTCCGATCAGCCGCTCGACTTCGGCGGCCCGGGTGGTGTCGGTCGGACGGAGGTCGAAGTGCAGCCGGTTCTTGATCGTCTTCTCCTCCGGGACATCGATGAACAACACCTTGTGGCCGCCGTCCGGCGAGATGATCATGCACTCCTCGTGGTCGGGTTCGTTCGGATCGTCGGGGTCCTCGGCGTAGCCGATCGCCTGGCTCCACCACACGGATTGTTCGTAGGCGTTGCGGGAATCGATCGAGGTGTGCGAGATACGCAGGGTCATGGTCCGACGCTGCCAGATTGCGGTCGCGCTGGCCACCTGGTATCTCCCGGCGCTAGAGTTAGGTAAACCTAACTTCGAGGGGTGTCGGGTGCGGACGAATCGCAGAGCCGTGTTGTCGGGAGCGTCGATGATCCTCGCCGGCGCGGCAGCCGGCGGACTGGTCGGCTGCAATTCCTCCGGCTCGTCGTCGGCCCGCACCTCGCCGGCATCAGCCGTGGTCCGTCACAAGTTCGGCAGCACGGCGGTGCCGGCCGATGTGCGTCGAGTGGTGACCGTCGGCTGGAACGATCAGGATTTCGTGTTGCCGTTCGGGATCGTCCCGGTCGGTGTCCGCGGCTGGTTCGACAACTACGACCGCTTGCCGTGGGTGCAACGGTCGACAGCAGGACGGCCGCTGCCGGTCGTGTCGACCGATGAGATCGACTTCGAGCAGATCGCGGCGGCTCGTCCGGAGCTGATCCTGGCGATCTACGAGACGGTCGATCAGGCGACCTATCGTCGGCTTTCCGAGATCGCCCCGACCGTGGTTCAGCCGGCCGGGCGCCGTGACGAGGAGACCCCCTGGGACGCTCAGCTGTTGATCACCGGGCAGGCCCTCGGACGGGAGGATCGGGCCCACGCGTTGATCAAGGACGTGCAGACTGCGGTTGACCGGGCGAAGACCGAGCACCCAGAGTTCGTCGGCGCCGTGCTGGTGGAGGACTACGGCCCGGAGAACGGTGGCCACTACCTGATCGGCAAGGGTGATCCTCGACGGGCGCTGGTGGATGCCCTGGGCTTCGCCACTCAGCAGCAGAAGGGCGAGCTGAGCGAGGAGAAGCTGTCGATCCTCGACCGGGACATCCTGTTCGTGCTCGGTGCCACCGAGTCACAGATGCTGCGTTCGAAGCTGTTCGCCCGGCTGCAGGTCGTCAAGCAGGGGCGGACGCTCTACACCAGCTTCGAGTCCGACCTGGCCGCGGCGCTGTCCTACTCCGGACCGGACGCGCTGCTGTACGCGGTGGATGCGCTGGTGCCACGACTCGCCGCGGCCCTGAAACGCCGTTCGTGACGAAAGGCCGATAGCGCTAGCCTGCAGCCTCGGGCCGAGATCAGGACAGCGGAGGAGAAGGATGCCGGGCGGGTGGCATGACGTTGCCGAGGCGTATCGGCGTTCCTTCGCGGGCGTCTGTGCGGGGACGTTTCCGGTGCTGCTGGAGGTGCTCGACACCGGCGACCGGGTGCTCGACGTCGGTTCGGGAACCGGCGCGTTCGCCGGGCAGGCAGCCGACCGTGGGGCGACGGTGACGGCGGTCGACTCCGACCCGTCCATGGTGGCGATCGCCGCCACCGCGCTCGGTGAACGTGCTGCCGCCGTGCGGGGAAGCCTTCCACAGCTCGGCTTTGCCGCCGACGCCTTCGATGTCGTGGTGGCGAACTTCGTGATCAATCACGTCCGGCAGCCGGGACAGGGCGTCGCCGAGCTGGTGCGCGTGACCCGGCCAGGAGGGGTCGTCCTGTTGACCACCTGGACCAATCAACCGACCGCTCAGGCACGCCTGATCAACGGCGCCTTCGACGAGGTCGAGGCGATCCGACCGGCAGGCATTCGGCTGCCACCCGAGGACGACTTCGAACGATCGATCGACGGGCTGGCCGAGCTGTGCACCGGCGCCGGACTTCAGATCCGGGAAGGACGCGAACTGCGCTGGGACTGGCGGATCGCCTGGGACGACCTGTGGGAGGGGATCTCGGCCGGTGTCGCGGGTGTCGGACAGACCTATCTGGCGCAGTCGCCGGAGATCCAAGATCGTTTTCGAGATGCACTGCGTAGCCGGGCGACCGAGCTGACCCGAGACGGCGAGATCGTGCTGCCGTCGGTTGCGGCCTACGTCGTTGGGATCAAGCCGGCCGCCAACTGACTCAGGTGCCGCCGAGTCCGGAGGAGGTCAGACCGTCCATGAACTTGCGCTGCATCAGCAGGAACGCCAGCACCATCGGCGCGGCCATGATCACGCCGGCCGCGGCGATCAGGCTGTAGTCCAGCGTGAAGCCCTGTTTGAAGTTGAACATCGCACTGGACACCGGGAGGAATTCCTCGGACTGGATGAAGGTGACGGCGAGCAGGAATTCGTTGTAGGACTGCAGGGCCACGGTCAATGCAACCGTCATCACACCCGGCCAGGCCATCGGCAGCAGCACCCTGGCGAAGACCACCAGCTCGTTGGCGCCGTCGATCCGGGCGGCCTCCTCGAAGTCGTGCGGGATGTCGATCATGAACGATCGCAGCAGCAGCGTCGCAAACGGAGAGAACACCGCGGCGTGGATCAAGATCAGACCGAGGTGGGTGTCATAGAGATGCACCCGTGCCATCAGGTAGAACAGCGGCACCAGGAACAACTGGATCGGTAGCGATGCGGTCACCAACAGGTAGACGAACACTCCCGACGAACCGGCCACCTGCAGCCGGGCCATTGCGTAGGCCGCCAGGCTGGAGATGAGCACCACCAGCAGCACGGTGCCGGCGACGATGATCAAGGAATTGAGCAGTCCGGTGCCGATCCGGCCGGTCGTCCACGCTTCGGCGAAGTTGCTCCATCGCCAGGTCCAGGGCAGGCCGATCGGGTTGGCGGCGAGCTCGGCCTGGGACTTCAGAGACTCGGTCAGGAACAGGTAGAGCGGGGTCAGACAGATCAGCCCCAGGGCGATCAGGACGACGTAGCGGGCGACGACACCGATGCCGACTGTCCGCTGCTGCGACGCCCGTGCCAGCGTGTGGGTGCTCATCAGATGTCCCATCCTCTCCACCGGCGCAGCCCCAGGTAGCCCAGAGTGACGACGATGCTGATCAGGGCCAGGACGATGCCCATCGCGGCCGCGTAGCCGGCCTCGTAGGTGGAGAACGCGGTCGTGTAGAGCAGGGTGCCGACCACGTCGGTCGATCCTGCGGGCCCGCCGCCGGTCATGATGTAGATGTAGTCGAAGACCAGGAACGACCAGATGATCGTCATCAGGCCCATGAAGACCAGGGTCGGCCGGATCCCCGGGATCGTGATGTTGAGGAACTGCTGCCAGCCGCCCGCTCCGTCGAGTCTCGCCGCTTCGTAGAGGGACGGGTTGACGCCGGCCATTGCAGCGATGAAGACGACCATCAGATAGCCCCACCATTGCCAGGTGTTGGCGACGGCGACGCCGGGCAACGCGGTCGACACGTTGCCGAGCACGTTGAGATCCGAGCCGAGTGCCTTGATGATGCCGTACACCGGGGAGTAGATGTTCTCCCAGATCGTGGCGACCACGATGGTGGCCAGGGTGTAGGGGATGAAGAAGATCACCCGGAAGATCATCTGACCGCGCGTCGTCCGGGACAGCAGGAATGCGGCCGCCAGGGCCAACCCGATCGGCACGATCAGGAAGAAGATCGTCCACCAGATGTTGTTGATCAAAGCCTGCAGGAACTTGTCGTCGGTGAACAGTCGGAGATAGTTCTGCAGTCCGACGAAGTCGGCGTTCCCGATGCCCGTCCAGTCGGTGAAGGAGTAGAACACACTCAGCACGGCCGGGCCGCCGATGACGAAAAGATTCAGCGCCAGCAGCGGCGCGAGGAACAGCCAGCCGGTCAGCTGGCGTCTGCGACGGCTGCGGATCGCGGCAGGTCGCACGGCCTCGGACCGTGCGACGGTGTCGGGCGAGACGGTGCTGGTCATCGCCGCACCTGCCAATCCGGGATCGGCGGCACCTTGCCGTCCTCGGCCTCTTCACCGAAGATCTCGTCGAGCCCCTCGCAGTACTCCCGAGCGGACAGTTCGCCGATGATCACGCGATCCATCTGTTCGTAGAGGTAGACGTCGCTGCGTGGTGGCCAGAATGTCCAGGACAGATAGCCGATCCGGTCGGCCCGATCGACGGCGTCGTAGAGCCGCCGGACCCTGGCGTCGAGATCGTCCGGATAGTCGCCCGGGTCGTAGTTCAAGGGGAGGGGCTGGCTGGAGACATCGGCCACGCTACGCAACTGGGCGCGCGGATCCTGGATCAGGAAGTCGAGGTAAGCGGCAGCGTCGTCGGGCTGTGGTGAGTCGGAGTTGATCGAGAATGTCGAGCCGACGCCCATCGCATACAGCTCCCGGGTCGTCGTATCGCCGAATTGCGGAATGGGCGCCCAGTCCCACTGGTCGTCGTTCTTCTCGTCGGGGTTGAAGTAGGGCGCCATCGAGGAGAAGGCCCAGCTGCCGATGAACAAGCAGCCGACGGTCCCGTCGACGAGTCCGGCCCACAGGTCGGCCTCGCGATTGGTGAAGTAGGACTCGATGCCGCCGCCGATCCACCCCTTGTCGAAGTAGCTCTTCAGCAGCGCGATCGCGTCGACGATCCGCCGATCCGTCCACTTGATCTTGCTGGTCAGGGCATCGTGCACCGCCTCCGGGCCGGCGGCGTGATTGACGAAGATGCTGACCAGCCATTCCGTGGTGGCGGCCCAGTCGCCGGCACCGATGCCGACCGGCATCATGTCCGCCGCCTTCGCTGCGGTGGCGAAGGATTCGAACTCCGCACGGTCGGTCGGGACCTGCCAGCCGTTGTCCCGGAAGACCTTCGCGTTGTAGACCATGATCATCGTCTCGTACGAGGTCGGAATCATGTAGCAGTGGTCCTGCAGGATCCCAGCCTGGTAGGCCCACGGCAGCATCAACTGCTGCCAGGAATGCTTGTCTGCGTAGGGATCCAGCGACACGAACCGGTCGGCGTTGACGAACTCGAGGCCATAGGACGGGCCCGCGGTGTAGACCAGGTCGGGGCCGGAGCCGGAGGCGATCGCGGTGCGCTGCAGCCGTTGCAGCGCGTCGTCGTCACCGCGGATGGTGAGGGTGAGCGGCACCCCGCTGTGCTGGCTGTTGAAGGGTGCGACGAAGTGCTGCTCGTAGTAGTCGCGCTGGTCGTTGTCGGTGAAGGTCAGCCACAGTGACAATCCGTTGCCGGCGCTGCGGGTCGCCGACCCCTGGATGCAGCCACTGAGTGAGCCGGTCAGGGCGGCGGTCGAGGCCAGTGCCAGCAGGCTTCGTCGACTCATCGTTGAGGTGGACATCGGCTCGGGTCATCTGGTCATGACGGCTTCGGTGCGCCGGGCAAGATCGGGGATCGAGGTGTTCTCGAAGCCGAATACCGCCGACCGGACATGATCATGGATCGGCTCTGTCCAATGCGACGGGATGCCTGCGGTCCCGTTCAGGGCGCCGAGAATGCTGCCGACCGTTGCACCGTTGGAGTCGGTGTCCTTGCCACCCTGCACGGTGAGCCCGATGCTGCGGGAGAAGTCGCCCTCACCCCAGAGCAGGGCGGCGGCGATGATGGCGGCGTTGTTGACCGTGTGCACCCAGTGATAGCCGCTCCAGGCGTGATCGGCGTCCTCCACGGCGTCCTCCCAACTGCCGCCGCGCTTCCAGATCCGGTGCGGCCGGGTGATCGCCTCGTGCAGTCGACTGGCCCGCGGCACGTAGTCCAGCGAGCGGGTGAAGACCTCGCCGATGTCGTCCGACGACAGTGCCAGGGACAACAGCACCGCTGCCCACTGCTCGCCGTAGATGCCGTTGGCCCGGTGCGAGAGGTAAGCGTCCTTGTAGGCCAGTCGGAGTGCCGCGGTCGGGTCGCCCGGCGTGACGTAGCCGAAGACGTCGCCGCGGATCAGCGCGCCGATCCACTCCCGGTACGGGTTGCGGTAGACCGCCGCCTCGTCGACACCGCGTTCCTCGACGAGGTTGCGGTAGGCCGCGCGTTCGGCGGTGTAGGTCTGGTGGAAGGGCAGCCGGGTCAGCCATTCGGTGGCGACGTCGGCGCTGGTGAAGTCGGTGCCGTACTCCTCCAGGATGTGCAGGCCGAGGACGGTGTAGTCCACGTCGTCGTCGCGCGCCGAACCGTCGACGTTGCCGCGGGTCGTGGCCCGCCAGTTGTCCTCGCGCAGTTCGAACCGGTCGCGCAACCCCTCCGGTGCCGGGATGTAGTCGCTCAGCGGGTAGGCGTCGGCGGCCTGCAGGTATTCCTTGATCCGCGATCGGGTCCAGTACACCCCGTACTCGACCGGTTTGCCCAGCATGTTTCCGCAGACCCGTCCGCGCCAGGCGGCGATCAGCCGGTCGGAAAGATCGTCGGCGACCTGGTAGCTCGCCGTCAGGTCCGCGTCGAGCTGTTCCTCGATCTGACGCAGATCGCTCGGTTCGTTGTAGCCGAAATTGGACTGCGGCAGCTTACGCACCTCGTCGGCGAAGGAGTCCCAGGTCGCCGAAGCGAGATGGGCCGCATCGCTGGTGGTGCGGAGCTCGGCGACGTCGTACCCGGTCTGTTCGAGCTGGTCGAGCTCGTTCAGGATCGAGTCACGGGTGGTCGCATCTTCACTCACGGTTTCTCCCTTTTCTCGGGTCCTCGTCTGGATCGGTGCGGATGTCGCCCGGGATCTGCGGTCGGATGGCGGGCGGTCGGGTGTCGGGCGGTTGGGGGCTCGTAGCGGGTAGCAGCCGCAGGACTCGCGGCGGACGAATTCATAGGAGTCGATCGTCACGGTGCGGGCCGAGGCCGGGTCGAGGACGCGTTCGATGGCGTTGGCCGCGATCTGTTCGAACGGCTGCCGGATCGAGCTCAAGGCGGGGTAGGTGAACGCCGAAGCATCGGTGCCGTCCACCGAGGCGATCGACACCTCGGCGGGCACGGCGACCCCACGTTCCTGCAGTGCCCGCAGCGCGCCGATGGCCTGCTGCTCGCTGCCGGTGAACAGGGCGTCGAAGTCGACGTCGCCGTCGAGCAGACTGCTGGCTGCTCGGTATCCGCCGTCCTTGCTGAACGCCGCCCAGGAGATGGCTGCCTCGCGGACGGCCAGCTCGGCAGCTTGCAGGGCCAGGGTCCAACCGGCGACCCGATCCGCCGCGGTCGGCAGTTCGCGTCGTCCGGTGATGATCGCGTGCCGGGTGCGGCCGTGCTCGACGAGGTGTTGGGTGGCGAGCATCGCCATCAGCCGGGTGTCCGTCGTGACCTCGCCGATCCGGGGGTCGGTGGCCCGGCGGTCCAGTACGACGATGGGCACGCCGCCCGCAGCCTCCAGGACGGGCTCGACCGATGCGCCGACCGGGGCAATGATCACACCGTCCACGCGGCGTTCGACGAGCTTGGTCACCAGGTGCGCCTCGCGATCGGCGGACTCGCCGCTGTTGGCCAGCAACAGGGTGTGGTCGTTGGCCAGGGCGGTCGTCTCCAGCTGCTTGGCCAGGGCGGCGTAGAACGGGTTCTCGATGTCGGGTACGACCAGACCCAGCGTCCGGGTCTTGCCGGTGGCCAGCGCGCCGGCGATCGGATCCCGGCGATAGCCGGTCTGCTCGATCGCCTGGAGGACCCGCTGCCGGGTCTCGGGGGCGACCGGGCGCGGGCCGTTGTTGATCACGTAGCTGACCACGGCGGTGGACGTGCCGGCAGCGCGCGCGACATCGGCGCGGGTGGCGCGGCGCCGAAGGTCCTGCGGTTCGTGCATCGCCGATCCTGTCTCGTCCCGTGCTGCCTGGGCGGTCCGGGTGAGCTTTCCACCCGGCGCATCTACGCGCGTAGACCGATGGCTGGCAAGGAGCCTCGAAAATCAGGATTGAGGGATCTACCCGCGTAGATGGTGGATGACTCTAGGCCCGACGACGGGGCAACGCAACCCCCGATTTCAGAGGTTGTAATCGACGACGACCTGCGAGTGGTCGCTCATCCGCGCCTGATAGCTCGGCTCCCGATCGGTGCCGCCGGTGGTCGCTGTCGAGGCCAGTTCCGGTGTGGCGAGTTGGTAGTCGATCCGCCAACCGGTGTTCTGGTCGAAGGCCTGCCCGCGCCAGGTCCACCACGAGTACGGGCCGGGCTCCTCACCGTGCAACCGGCGGACCACGTCGTGCAGGGTCCGAGGTCCGAGGATGGAGGCGAACCAGTCCCGCTCGTCGGGCAGGAAGCCCGAGTTCTTCCGGTTGGACCGCCAGTTGCGCAGATCGAGAGCGGTGTGGGCGATGTTGAAGTCGCCCATGATCACGAACTCCCGACCCTCCGACTGCGCCCGTTTGCGGGCCCGGGTCAGGTAGCCGCGCAGTGAGGCCATGAAGGACAGCTTGCGGCGATGCTTGGCCTCGGCGGCCGGGCCGTCGGTCGGGCGATCACCTTTGGGCAGGTAGAGCGAGCCGATGGTCAGCCCCGGATGCCCGTCGGCCGGTTCGCAATCGACCTCCAGATAACGACCCTCGGCGTCGAAGCGTCGATTGCCGAAGCCGTGCCGGACCGCGATCGGCGGGCGGCGGGTGAGCACCGCGACGCCGTTGCGGCCGGCCAGTTCGCCGGGATGATAGCTGAGGTGGTAACCGGCCAGCACCGGAAGTTGATCAACCGGGCAGCGCATCTCCTGCAGGCCGACGATATCGGGATCACGATCGCTCAACCAGTCGTCGAACCCCCGTCGCACGGCTGCCCTGATTCCGTTCACGTTGAGAGAGGCGATGCGCAGCACTCGCGCATTCTGCCTCATCCGATCCGAACGGGATCAGGCGCGTTCGCCGAGCGCCACCCGGCCTACCAGCGGTTGGCTCAGCCGGACCGCGCCCATCACCATCGCCACCGACACGACGACGCCGCCGATGAACATCAACGGGCCCAACTGGGACATCCCGATCAACGCCACACCGAACGGCGCGACCATGATCACCGCGACCACCGCGGCGATCAGCACCGAGGAGATCAACGGCAGCCAGGTCTCCCGCAGCCGTGCGTTCTCCAAGACCGAGACGTCGGTGCCGGCCAGATGCAGCATCCGATACTGATCCCGCTGGTCGTAGATCCGGGCAGCCTGATTGACACCGCTGGAGACCGCGGCCAGCAACGCGGCGATCACCAGTGTCACGATGGCCCCGGTCATCAGATCGATCGGCAGATACCGCAGATCGGCCGAGACGTTGTCGCTGTTGGCGTCCTGCGCGGCGGCGATGGCCGGCGCGATACTCAGCACACCGGCCACGAAGGTCGCCAGGGTGACGCCGGCGACGGTGCGCCAGGCGCTGCGCGGATCGTCGATCAAGCGCCGCGCGGCCAGCAACTTGGGGACGGTGTTCGCCCGCCGGACGTTGATCTTGCCGATCAGGGCGAGGACCAGCGGCCCGATCAGGTTCAGCACACCGAAGCAGGCGGCGAAGACGACCATGATCACGGTCAGCTGGGCACCGGTCTTGAAGATCTGGGTGACCGGGGCCCATGCGGCGAGCACGGCGACAGCGACGACGATCCGGATCGTCCGGACCCGAGCCGGCGACGTCCGACGCGCAACCCCGAGCGGGCTGACCACGATCCGGGCCAGGCTGATCACCGCCGACACCGCCGCCAGCAACACCACCGCGGCGACCGCGGCCGTCAGGACTCCCGGGCCGACCCACAGCTCGGACCAGGTGAACGCCCGTCCCTGGAAGTTGATCATGGCAACGCCGGGCAGGGCTGCCAGATAGAGGACGACGCCGCCGACCGCGCCGACCAATGCCTGGGAGGCGGCGTCGGCGATGGCGATCACGCCGACCTGGCCGCCTGTCGCGCCGGCCAGCCGCAGCGCGGCCAGTCGTTCGTCCCGTCGCGAGATGGACAGCCGGGCTGCCGCGCCGCCGAGGGTGAACACCGGGATGATCAGAATCACCGTCGCGGCCTGGGCCAGCATCACGTAGAGCTCGTTGCCGCCGCGGTCGGTGAACGCGCCCAGCCCGCCGAGCACGGTGAGCAGGGCGCCGGTCGCGGTGGCGAACGCGATCAGCGCCAACATGATCGTCAACCGGGCGGAATCCTGGCGCCGGAGCAGCCGCCACCACAGCCGGATCGCGGTCATCGCTGTACCCCAGCGACAGAGGGTCCTGAGCTTGTCGAAGGACCGTGAACGTGTCCGCCGCCGGGGGCGAAGTGCTCGGCGACGATGTGACCGTCCCGCATCGTGATGGTGCGATCGCAGTGCCGCGCGACCCCGGGATCATGGGTCACGACCACCAGCGCCGCGCCGGCCTGCCCGGTCGCGCCGACCAGCACGTCCATCACGTCCTGCCCGGTCTGTTGATCAAGGGCGCCGGTCGGTTCGTCGGCGAACACGACGGCCGGCTCGGCAACAAGGGCGCGGGCGATCGCCACCCGCTGGGCCTGTCCGCCGGAGAGTTCGCCAGGACGGCGCTGTTCCAGACCTGCCAGCCCGATCATCCGCAGGTACTCGTCGGACCGGGCGATCGCCAGCCGGTGGTTCATCCCGTCCAGCATCAGCGGCAGCGCCACGTTCTCGTTCGCCGGGAGTTCGGCCAGTAGTTGGCCCGATTGGAAGACGAAGCCGAAGTCGCGTCGACGCAGCGCGGTCCGGTCCCGGTCCGACAGGGTGGTCAGCTGTTGTCCGCGCAACGACACCGAGCCTCCGGTCGGACGCAGGATCCCGGCCAGGCAGTGCAGCAAGGTGGTCTTGCCGGAGCCGGAGGGTCCCATGATCGCCAGCGAGCCGGGCTCGATGTCCAGGTTCACCCCAGCCAGAGCGTGGGCGGCGATGCCGCCGCTGCCGTAGGTCATCGTGAGATTCCGGGCCGAAATGATCATGGCTACCATCGTGTCCGGGACCGGCTGATCGGGCATCGGGCCGTGGTGCGGAAGAACACCCGGTGGGGTCTGTCTACGGGCCGACGTCGGCGGTCGGCGGTCGTACCTGTGGCGTCTCTGCTTCGGTGGTTCCCTAGACTCCGTACGTGGAGTTCTCCAGTGCCTATGCCCACGGGTTCGCCCGGATCGCTGCCTGTACGGTGCCGATCGCGATCGCCGATCCGGCCAGCAATGCCGCGACCGTCCTGGAGCAGGCGCGAGCCTGCCACGACGAGTCGGTCGCGGTCGCCGTCTTCAGCGAGATGTGCCTGACCGGGTACGCCGTCGACGACCTGTTCGGTCAGGACAGCCTGCTGGATGCGACCGAGCGGGCCATCGAGCAGATCGTCACCGCGTCGGTGGACCTGCTGCCGGTGCTGGTGGTCGGCGCACCGGTGGTCTCGGGCAACCGGCTGGTGAACGCCGCGGTGGTGATCCATCGCGGTCGCATCCTCGGCATCGCGCCGAAGTCCTACCTGCCGACCTACCGGGAGTTCTACGATCGCCGCTGGTTCGCCGCCGGCGACGAGGTGCGCGGCGAGATCCGGCTGGCCGGCCAGGACGTTCCGATCGGCCCGGATCTGCTGTTCCGGGCCAGCGACGTCCGCGACCTGGTGCTGCACGTGGAGATCTGTGAGGACATGTGGGTCCCGGTGCCGCCGAGCTCGGAGGCGGCGCTGGCCGGGGCGACGGTGTTGGCCAACATCTCCGGCAGCCCGATCACGGTCGGCCGGGCCGAGGATCGGCGGCTGATGGTGCGGGCATCGTCCTCCCGGGGATTGGCTGCCTACGTCTACGCCGCCGCCGGGCAGGGTGAGTCCAGCACCGACCTGTCCTGGGATGGCCAGACGATGATCTACGAGATGGGTGATCTGCTCGCCGAGTCCGAACGGTTCCCCGACGGTCCACGGCGGTCGGTCGCCGATGTCGACCTGGGACGGATCCGGACCGAACGGATCCGGATGGGCACCTTCGATGACAATGCCCGCAGCCTGTCCCGTCGCCGCACTGATCAGCATGATCATTTCCGGACGATCGACTTCGAACTGGCCGCCCCGACCGGAGACGTCGGTCTGCGGCGGACGATCGCCCGGTTCCCGTTCGTGCCCGACGATCCCGAACGGCTCGCCCTGGACTGCTACGAGGCCTACAACATCCAGGTCACTGCCCTGGCGCAACGGCTGCGGGCGATCGGCACTCCCAAGGTGGTGATCGGCATCTCCGGCGGTCTGGACTCCACCCACGCGCTGATCGTCGCCGCCAACGCGATGGACCGGCTGGGTCGACCGCGCAGCGACGTGCTCGCCTTCACGATGCCCGGTTTTGCCACCAGCGAGGGCACCAAGTCCAACGCCCTGGCGCTGATGGAGGCGCTCGGCACCAGCTACGAGACCGTCGACATCCGGCCGGCCGCGGAACAGATGCTGCGCGATATGGGACATCCGTTCGCCGGCGGTGAGCCGGTCTACGACGTGACCTTCGAGAATGTGCAGGCCGGGCTGCGTTACGACTATCTGTTCCGGTTGGCCAACCAGCGCGGCGGCATCGTGGTCGGCACCGGGGACCTGTCCGAGCTGGCGCTGGGCTGGTGCACCTACGGCGTCGGTGATCAGATGTCCCACTACGCGGTGAACACCGGTGTACCGAAGACGCTGATCCAGCACCTGATCCGGTGGGTGATCAGCACCGAGCAGTTCGATCCGGAGACCGACAAGATCCTGCAGGTGATCCTGGATCAGGAGATCTCACCGGAGTTGGTGCCGGCAGCCGAGGGGGAGAAGCCGCAGAGCACCGAGGCGATGATCGGTCCGTACGCACTGCAGGACTTCACCCTGTTCCACGTGCTGCGCTACGGCTATCCGCCGAGCAAGATCGCCTTCCTGGCCTGGCAGGCTTGGCATGATCAACAGGCAGGTCAGTGGCCGCCCGGTTTTCCCGAGCAGGACAAACTTGCCTACGACCTGCCGACCATCCGGCACTGGCTGGAAGTCTTCATCCGACGCTACTTCGCCAACCAGTTCAAGCGGTCGGCGATCCCCAACGGCCCGAAGGTCAGCTGGGGCGGCACGCTGTCGCCGCGCGGTGACTGGCGGATGCCGTCCGACGCCAGCCCGGCGGCTTGGCTGGCCGAGTTGGAGAACGTGCCGCGCTGATATCAATCGCGCGGCTCGGCCGTCGAGCCACGGATGATCAACGAGGTGCCGAGACTGGCCGCCTCGTCCGGATCGGTGTAAGGATCGGCCGGGCCGTCGGCGAGATGCGCCAGGCCGGCCCGGACGGCTTCCCGCCCGATCGCCTCGGTCGGCACTCGGACGGTGGTCAATGCCGGATCGAGCACGCGGGCGATCGGGATGTCGTCGTAGCCGACCACCGACAGGTCGCCCGGGATCGTCAACCCCTGCTCCTTGATCGCCTGGTACGCCCCGGCGGCGACCAGATCGTTGCCACAGAACACTGCTGTGAACGCGGGCTCGGCGTCGAGCAGTTGCTGCATCCGCTGGTATCCCCAGCGCTGGGTGAACGGTCCGGTGATGATCATGGTCGGATCGACCGATCGGCCGTGGGTCCGGTGCGCGCGTTCGAAGCCGGCGATCCGGTTCATGGTAGTGGACAGTGTCGGCGGCCCTCCGAGATAGAGGATTCTTCGATGTCCGAGTGCGAGCAGGTGGTCGGTGACGGCGAACGCGCCCTGCTCGTTGTCGAACTGGACGCCGATGGTGGTGCTCACGTCGGTCAGCGGCGGACGGGCACACAGCACCAGCCGGCATCCCGTGCTGGCCAGTCGAGTGGCCCGGACCCGGTTGATCTCCTGATACCGATCGTCGGAGGTGGCGCCGCCGACCACGACCACCACGTCGGCGCGATGTTCGAGCAGCAGATCGAGGAAGCTGTCCTCGAGGTCGGAACTGCCGCGGGTGTTGCAGACCAGACTCAACCGCCCGTACGCCGCAGCCTCCAACTGGGCGCCGCGGGCGATGCTGGCGAAGTAGGGGTCGCCGAGTTCCTCGATCAGGATCCCGATCAGCCGCCGGCCCGATCCGGCCAGTGCGCGGGCATGGGCGTTGGTGACGTAACCGAGCCGCTGCATCGCGGCCTCGACCTTGGACCGGGTTGCCGCACTCACCGGGTAGTTGCCGTTGACCACCCGGG
This sequence comes from Microlunatus soli, assembly GCF_900105385.1. Taxonomy (NCBI): domain Bacteria; kingdom Bacillati; phylum Actinomycetota; class Actinomycetes; order Propionibacteriales; family Propionibacteriaceae; genus Microlunatus; species Microlunatus soli. Next base: position 3,860,046 of record NZ_LT629772.1, read on the forward strand.
AGACGGTCGCGGTCGAGACCCCGGCGGCCTCAGCGACGTCGTAGATCGTCATCGCCTCGTCGGCGCGACGCGGACTCCGCCGGGACGGCGTTGCGGCCATCGCCGGTCACCTCCCTTCGGCACGACGCGTTGCTGAACCCTATTGCCTGCCCGATTCCGGCACCGCTGGTAGGTGGATCGGCCGCGGACCGGTGGGGCCGAGCCTGATAGTAAGCGGTTACGTTTCAAGCGACAACGCGGGCCTCGGCCGTAGTGGCGGCAACCAGCAACCCCTTGACACCACGATGTCCGCGGCGGCATCATCCTGCCTGGCGATAGAAAGCGCTTACTATCAGGTGCGGAACGGGAGTCAAGTGATGACGGACAGCTTGCTGGAGCGGTCGCGGCGGCTCTCGCACCCAGCGGTCTCCGCGCGACTCACCGGCCGCCGGTCCTGGCTGGAACGGCTGCGTCGCGATCGGGTGATGTTGCTGCTGGCGCTGCCCGGCTTCTGCTTCTTCGTGCTGTTCCACTACGTGCCGCTGCTGGGCAACCTGATCGCGTTCAAGGACTACCAGTCCTATCTCGGCTTCCTCGCCTCGCCGTGGAACGGGCTGCAGAATTTTGCGGTGCTGGCCGAGCCGGACTTCCTGCACGCGTTGCTGAACACGCTGAAGTTCGCACTCCTGCAGTTGGTCCTGTTCTTCCCGGCGCCGATCGCGCTGGCCTTGCTGCTGAACAGCATCGTTAGCTCCAAGATCAGGCGTTTCGTGCAGAGCGTGGTCTATCTGCCGCACTTCATCGGCTGGGTGATCCTGGTGTCGATCTGTCGGCAGCTGATCGGTGGCACCGGGCTGCTGCCGCACCTGCTCGGCTCGCTCGGGTTGCCGCGCGTTGACCTGATGACTGACGGCAGCTTCTTCCCGTTCCTGATCACCTTCCAGACCATCTGGAAGGACACCGGCTGGGGGACGATCATCTACCTCGCCGCGCTGCTCAGCATCGATACCGAACAGTACGAGGCCGCAGCGATCGACGGCGCCGGCGGCCGACAGCGGTTGTGGCACGTCACGCTGCCGGCGATCATGCCGGTCACCATCCTGTTGTTGATCTTGCAACTGGGAAGCATCCTGTCGGTCGGCTTCGAGCAAATCCTGCTGCAGCGGGACGCCGTCGGCGCCGACGCGGCCGAGGTGCTGGACACCTACGTCTACTTCCACGGCGTGGTGGACGGCGATTTCGGGACCAGTACGGCCGTCGGTCTGGTCAAGGGGATCGTCGGGCTGATCCTGATCCTCGGCGCCAACAAGCTCGCCCACATCTTCGGCCAGGACGGGATCTACGCGCGATGAGCATCGACAGCCGAACCGCCGCCGAGAAGGCCTACTACCGCAACAGTCAGCGGCCGCCGTGGAAGGAGAAGCCGCCGATCTGGCTGTCTGCCTTCAAGGGGGTGGCGCTCGTGCTGGTCTGTCTGGCGGTTCTCTATCCGTTCTGGAACATCATTGCCACCAGCCTCGCCTCCGAGCACGAGATCACCGAACACGGCGGACTGATCCCGTTCTTTCCCAAGGCGCCGACGCTGGCGGCGTACCAAACGATCTTCGCTGGAGGCACCGTGACCCGGGCGATGCTGATCAGCATCGGCATCACCGTGATCGGCACTTGCCTGAACGTGATCTTCACCGCCAGCCTGGCCTATGCACTGAGCCGTCCGATCTTCGCCGGCCGGTTCATCCTGACCACCGTCCTGCTGACCATGTTGTTCGGCGCCGGGATCATCCCGAACTTCCTGTTGATCAACGCTCTCGGGCTCTACGACAGTCTGGCCGCGTTGATCGTCCCGGGGTTGATCAGTGCCTTCAACTTCCTGGTGATGCGGAACTTCTTCCAGTCCATCCCCGGCGAGCTGCTGGACTCCGCGCGGGTCGACGGCGCCGGCGACGTCTCCATCTTCGTCCGGATCGTGATGCCGCTGTCCAAGGCGGTCACCGCCGTGGTGGCGCTGTTCTACGCCGTCGGCCATTGGAACGCCTACTTCAACGCCCTGCTCTATCTGCAGGACCAGAACAAATGGCCGCTGCCGCTGGTGTTGCGGCTGTACGTCCTGCAGGGCCAGCCGGTCGGCGCCACCGGCAGCAACGTGGTGACCGACGCGATCCCGTCGATCCAGGCGATCCAGATGGCGGTAGTGGTCGTCGCGCTGGTGCCGATCCTGCTGGTCTATCCGTTCCTGCAGCGCTACTTCACCAAGGGAGTGCTGACCGGCGCCATCAAGGGGTGATCGGACCGGCCGCACAGGCCCCGGGCTCGGCCGTCCCGTTCAGCTCGTCACATGTCCTGATCAACAGAGAGGTTGTTCCAGATGTCATCGCATGTCTCCCGTCGCGGGCTTCTCGGCGGACTGATCGGCGTCGGTGCAATGGCCGCCGTCGGATCGCCGCTGCTGTCGGCCTGTTCGACCGGACCGAAGGTCGCCAACACCAGGGCCGCGGTGAACACGGTCAAACTGCCGACCTTCGTCGCTTTCGACGGTCCGACGCCGCAATACCCGTCGTCGTTGCCCGCCGCCCCGTCCGGCTTCACGAAGTATCCGGCCGACACCGTCCGGACGGTGCCGAAGCCGCCGCTCACCGAGCCGCTGTCGGCGATGGTCGGCACCTTCAGTCCGTTGCCCACCGGGCAGGCCAAGAACCCGGCATGGAAGGAGGTCGAGAGCCGGCTCGGGGCTCGCCTGGACCTGACCATCGTGCCGAACAGTGACTACCTGACGAAGTTCCAGACCGCGATCGCGGGCAAGAAGTTGCCCGACGTCACCCTGGTCAGCACGATCGATCATCCGGCCGAGTTCTTCAATTCGGTCGCGGTCGACCTGACCGCACACCTGTCCGGTGACGCGATCAAGGACTATCCCAACCTGGCGGCGATCCCAACGCTGGCCTGGAAAGATTGCATCGTCGACAACAAGATCTTCAAGCTACCGATCCCGCGCGGTGGCAGTGCCGGTGCCGGGTTCTACAACAAGACCCTGCTGGACAAGGCCGGCATCACGACGATGCCGACCGACACCGACGACTTCCTCGACGCCCTGGTGGAGCTGACCCGACCGCAGGACGGTCATTGGGGCTTCATCAACACCACCGGAAACACCTACTTCCAGGTGATAGCGATGATGTTCGGCGTGCCGTACGGCTGGCGAAACGATCATGGCAAGCTGATCGCCGATCTGGAGACCGACGAGTACGCCGCCGCGATCGAGTACATGACCACGATGGTGAAGAAGAAGCTGCAGGTGCCCGGGTCGGACGGCATCGACGGCACCGCGCGGACCAACAGTTTCAAGGCAGGCAAGGCCGCCTTCGTCCAGGATGGCCTGCCCGGCTATCTGGGCTACTTCAGCGAGATGCCCGAGGGTGAGCCGTTGCCGTACATCCCGGTCGGGGCGCCAGGGCAGAAGGGCGTCACCTACTTCGACAACGTCACCTTCGGCACCACCTTCATCAACAAGAAGAGTGAGGCACGGATACAGCAGATCCTCGGCGCCTTGAACTTCTTCGCCGCGCCCTTCGGCAGCGAGGAGTACACATTGCTGCACTACGGCATCCAGGGTAAGGACCATACCCTGGACAAGAGTGGATCGCCGGTGCTGACCGAACAGGGCAGCCGTGATCTCACCGTCCCGTGGGGCTACCTGGTCGGCCCGGGGCTGACCATTTCCAACTCCGATCCAGACTTCGTCAAGCAGTACATCGACGCGAACCAGGCCGTGGACAAGATGGCGGTCGAGAACCCGTGCAAGAACCTGATCTCGCCGACGTCGAACGAGAAGGGCACCAAGATCTCCACCGACCTCAGCGACGTCCGCAACGACATCATCGCCGGTCGCAAGAAGATGACGGACTGGAAACCGGCCGTCGAGAAGTGGCGCAAGGACGGCGGTGACGCGATGCGCCAGGAGTATCAGTCGGTGCTCTGAGGAGCGTGCCGGCCATGATCAACACACCACCAGGACTCAACGGAGAGGGCCATTCACCATGCATGATCATTCGGCGGACACCCGTACCGGACTACCCCGGCGCACCGCGCTCAGGATCGGAGCAGGGGCAGTGGCGGGCCTCGCCCTGGCAGCCACCACGGCTCGGCCGGCTACCGCCGTCGGACCGTCCCGTCCCGACCCACAGATCCACGGCAATCGTCTACGCCGGGTGACAGCCGACACTACCCGGGTGCTGAAGAACCCCTTGTCCGGTTGGGTTCTTTACGGCAGCACCGGAGTTGCCGACGACTACTGGCAGTCCCTGGATGATCTTGCCGCACCGGTGCGGATCCAGGGCTACGCCAACACCCTCTATCTGCGGATCGCCTGGTCGGTGCTCAACCCGGCCGAGGACGTCTACGGGTGGAACACCGACGACAAGCTGAAATCCTTGATCGACACCGCCCGGCAGCGCGGCATGAAGCTCGCCTTCCGAGTGGTCACCGACAGCCGCGACAAGGCCACCGACTTCACGCCGTCCTATGTCCGCGGCGCCGGCGCGCAGGGTTATCAGACCCAGACCGGCAGTCACACGGTCTGGACCGCCTATCCTGACGATCCGATCTTCCGGGCCAAGTACGAGAAGTTCCTGATCGCCTTCGCCGCGGAGTTCAACGATCCCGAGGTCGTCGACTTCATGGACGGCTACGGGCTCGGCAAGTGGGGCGAGGGACATTCGCTGATCTATCTCGACGACGCTAACCGGGAGGAGGTGTTCCGCTGGAACATCGGTCTGTGGCTGCGGCTGTTCGACAAGGTCCCGGTCGCGGTCAATTACCACCGGTTCATCGGCTGGCACAAGCCGGGCGATCCGCCCTCGGCGACCACCGGCTGGGGCAGCCCGGCACCTGGCAGCCTCGAGTTGCTCACCTGGGCGTTCGAGCAGGGCTGCAGCCTGCGGCATGACGCCTTCGGGATGACCACCTATTACGGCCAGTGGGAACGCGACCTGGCGGCCGCCTGGAAGTTCCGTCGCCCGGTGATCATGGAGGGCGGCTGGATCACCGGGTCGCACAGCTACACCGACGATCCGCGCGGATATCAGACCCCTCGCGACGTCCGGCAGGGGGAATACGACGATTCCGCCGAGGGGCACGTCAACACAATGGACTTCCGGGTCGGCAACGAGACCCTGAGTTGGTTCAACGACGCACCCGACCTGATCGACGCGTTCACCGCCAACGGGTCCTACCGGCTCTATCCGGACACACTGTCGCTGCCGACAGTGCTGCATCCGGGTGCCGCGCCGACCATCGTGCACCGCTGGAGCAATGACGGGTGGGGGTACTGCCCGAACAACCTCCCGCAGTGGGGGTACCGGTACAAGCCGGCCTTTGCCCTGCTCGATGAGGACCTGACGGTGGTAGCGACCGCGGTCGACCGGGACGCCGAGCCGTCGGTCTGGCTGCGCGGCACTTCGACCGAGTACCGGTTCACTCCGAAGATCGACAACGTTCCGGGTGGGCGCTATCAGTGGGGTGTCGCGGTCGTCGACACCGGCCGGTCGGATACTCCGGGGCTGGAGTTGGCAGCCGAGGGCCGAGTCAGCCCGTCCGGCTGGTTGTTGGTGGGGGACTGCACTGTCGGCTGACATCTCGGAATTTCTGATCTGACGAAACTCTGGCCGATCGGGCCGGTCGAAGACTAATATCCGCTGTCTACGCTCCAACTGCCGACAAAGGCTTCGGAAGAGGTAGACCATGACGACGATTCGCGCGGCGATCAGTCAGACGACCTGGACCGGTGACCAGCCCTCGATGCTGGACAAGCATGAGCAGTTCGCCCGGGACGCCGCGGCCGGCGGCGCCCAGGTGATCTGCTTCCAGGAGCTCTTTCACGGGCCGTACTTCGGCATCGTGCAGGATCCGAAGTACTACCGCTTCGCCGAGCCCGCCGACGGGCCGGTGGTGCAGCGATTCGCTGCACTGGCACGCGAGTTGGGGATCGTGATGGTGCTGCCGATCTATGAGGAGGAGCACGCCGGCGTCTACTACAACACCGCCGTCCTCGTCGACGCCGACGGCACCGTGATCGGCAAGTACCGCAAGAACCATCTGCCGCAGGTGGAGAAGTTCTGGGAGAAGTTCTACTTCCGTCCCGGCAACCTCGGCTACCCGGTCTTCGACACCTCGATCGGCCGGATCGGGATGTACATCTGTTACGACCGGCACTTTCCCGAGGGTTGGCGGGAACTCGGCCTGGCCGGTGCCGACATGGTCTTCAACCCCAACGCGACCAAGCCGGGGCTGTCCAACCGACTGTGGGAGATCGAACAACCGGCCGCCGCCGTCGCCAACGGCTACTTCGTGCTCGCTCCCAATCGGGTCGGCCGGGAGGACAACGAGTTCGGCGACGAGGCGGTGGACTTCTACGGCCGCAGTCAGGTCGTCGACCCCCGCGGCAACTACGTCGGCGAGCTCGGGGCCAGCGACCACGAGGAGCTGCTGATCCGTGATCTCGACCTCGATCTGGTCCGGCAGATGCGTGAGGACTGGCAGTTCTACCGGGATCGTCGCCCCGACAGCTACACCGTGATCAGCAAGCCCTGAGGGGGATCCAGCATGGCCACCATCCTGATCACCGGCGGCACCGTCATCCAGGCCACCGGCGAGACGGCCGCCGACGTGTTGATCGACGGCGAACAGATCGCCGCCGTCCTCGCGCCCGGGTCGACGCTGCTCGGACATGATCTTGCTGCCGGTGTCGACCGGGTGATCGACGCCGCAGGCAAGTATGTGATTCCGGGTGGCGTCGATGCCCACACCCACATGGAGATGCCGTTCGGTGGCACGGAAGCCTGCGACACCTTCGAGACCGGCACCCGGGCGGCCGCCTGGGGCGGCACCACGACGATCATCGACTTCGCCATCCAGCGCTCCGGGGAACAGGTCGAGGACGGGTTGGCGCAGTGGCATCGCAAGGCCGACGGCAACTGCGCGATCGACTACGGCTTCCATCAGATCATCGGCGGCGTGGACGAGCAGAGTCTGAAGGCGATGGACACGCTGATCGACGAGGGCATCACCAGCTACAAGTTGTTCATGGCCTATCCCGGCGTCTTCTACTCCGACGACGCCCAGGTGCTGCGTGCGATGCAGAAGGCATCGGAGCTGGGGCTGCTCACCATGATGCACGCCGAGAACGGGCCGGCGATCGACGTGTTGGCCGAGCAATTGGTCGAGCGGGGCAAGACATCGCCGTACTACCACGGGATCGCGCGGGCCTGGCAGCTGGAGGAGGAGGCCACCCATCGGGCGATCATGCTGGCCGATGTCGCCCGGGCTCCGCTCTATGTGGTGCACGTCTCGGCCAAACAAGCGGTCGCGCAACTGGCCGCTGCCCGCGGCGAAGGGAAGAACGTCTTCGGCGAGACCTGCCCGCAGTATCTCTATCTGTCCTTGGAGGAACAGCTCGGAGCGCCGGGATTCGAGGGAGCCAAATGGGTCTGCTCGACGCCGCTGCGGTCCCGGGCCGAGGGACACCAGGACGCGATCTGGCAGGCGCTGCGCGGCAACGATCTACAAATGGTGTCCACCGATCATTGCCCGTTCTGCATGAAGGATCAGAAGGAGTTGGGAGTCGACGACTTCCGGGCCATCCCGAACGGGATCGGCTCGGTGGAGCATCGGATGAACCTGCTCTACCAGGGTGTGGTGACCGGCCGGATCAGCCGGCCGCGCTGGGTCGAGCTGACCTCGACGACTCCGGCGCGGATGTTCGGTCTGTACGGCAGGAAGGGAGTGATCGCGCCCGGAGCCGATGCCGACGTCGTGATCTACGACCCGAACGGCCACACCTCGATCGGGCTGCAGAAGACCCACCACATGAACATGGATCACTCGGCCTGGGAGGGGTTCGAGATCGACGGGCATGTTGATCTTGTCCTCTCCCGCGGGGCGGTGCTGATCGACGACGGCGCCTATGTCGGCCGCAAGGGCCACGGGCGCTATCTGAAACGGGACCTGAGTCAGTACCTGAACTGACCACGGCCCGGACGACCTGGCTGAGGGGGAGCGAATGGACTTCGGGATCGTGCTGCAGTGTGATCCGCCCGCGGCGCGAACGGTCGCGCTGGCGCGGCAGGCCGAGGAATACGGCTTCAGCCACGTCTGGACCTTCGACAGTCATCTGCTGTGGCAGGAGCCGTACGTCATCCACAGCCGGATCCTGGCCGAGACCCGCAGGGTGATGGTCGGGCCGTTCGTCACCAATCCGGCGACCCGCGACTGGACCGTCACCGCCTCGGTGTTCGCCACCCTGAACCAGATGTACGGCAACCGCACCGTCTGCGGCATCGGCCGTGGCGATTCCGCGGTCCGGGTCACCAACGGCAAGCCGACGACCCTGGCCGAGCTGCGGGAGGCGATCGCGGTGATCAAGGGGCTGGCCAACGGCCGGCAGGTCGACTATCGCGGGTCGACGGTGAGATTTCCCTGGGCCGCGGACAGTCGCTGCGAGGTGTGGGTGGCGGCCTACGGGCCGAAGGCGCTGGCGCTGGCCGGTGAGGTCGGTGACGGCTACATCCTGCAGCTCGCCGACCCCGACATCGGGCGCTGGATGATCAACGAAGTCAGACGGGCAGCGATCGAAGCCGGACGCGATCCGGACGCGATCACCTTCTGTGTCGCGGCGCCGTTCTACATCGGTCAGGAGCGGCAGCACATGCGTGATCAGAGCCGGTGGTTCGGCGGCATGGTCGGCAATCACGTCGCCGATCTGGTCGCTCGCTACGGCAAGGACGGCGGCCTCCCGGCCGCCCTCACCGACTACATCGCCGGCCGGCAGGGCTACGACTACAACGAGCACGGCCGGGCCGGCAACACGCACACCGACTTCGTCCCCGACGAGATCATCGACCGCTTCTGCATCCTCGGCTCGGCCACCGATCACATCGCCAGACTCCAACAGCTGAAGGAGATCGGGGTCCATCAGTTCGCCGGCTATCTCCAGCACGACAACAAGGAGGAAACCCTGCGAAGCTACGGTGAGACGGTCATCCCGGCGCTCCGCGAGCACCTGGCCGCCAGATCCTGAGCGCAGCGGCCCCGGCCCGCCGTCCGATCAGGCAGGCGCTGCCGCGGCGAACGCCCGCGCCAGGCCGTGCGGAGCGTCGGCGGCGAAGATCAACTCCAGACTGTCGGCAGAGTCCTGCGCCGCCGCGGCGGAGCGGGGGAAAAGCGCCTCCTGATAGCTCGCTACCGCTTGCTCGAGATCATCCGGTGAGGCCACGATCGCGCGGCCGAACTCGGCACCGTCGAGCATCGCCAGGTTGGCGCCCTCACCGGCGAAGGGGGACATCAGGTGGGCGGCGTCGCCGAGCAGCGTGACGCCCGGTGTGTGGGGCCAGCTGTGGCCGACCGGCAACGCGTTGATCCGGCGCGGGATGATCGGACCGTCGGCGTGTTCGATCATCCCGCGGAGCGCAGGGTGCCAGCCGTCCAGCATCTTTGACACGGTGGTCCGGGCCGTCGCGGTGTCGGCGAAGTCGATGGTGTCGATCCAGTCCTCCGCACACCGATGGCCGACGTAGACGTGCAGGCTGCCGTCGGCTTCGCGATGCCCGAGGACGCCGAGATCGCCGTCGAGAGCGAACAGCATGCCGCCGCCCATCATGGCCGCCTCCGCCGGATGCCGACGGTCCGCGTCGTGCAGATCCACCTCCAGGAAGCAGATCCCGGCATAGGCCGGACGGGCGTCGGAAACCAGCGGCCGGATCCGCGACCACGCACCGTCGGCGCCGATCAGCAGATCGGTGGTGTAGCTGCGGCCGTCCGCCAGCTGCACCAGGTGACGTCCGGTCGCGGAGTCGATCGGCTCGGCACCGGTGACCTTCTGGCCCCAGCGGATGGTCGCCGCGGGCAGTGCATCCAGCAGCAGATCGCGGAGCTGTCCGCGGTCGATCTCCGGACGATCGAACGTGCCCGGATCGGCCTCGTCGCGGAGCACCGTTCCGCTGCGGTCGACGATCCGCATCGCCTCACCGCCGGGATGGACCAAGGTGCGGAAGGAGTCGTGCAGCCCGGCGGTGCGCAGTGCGCTCTGCCCACTCTCGGCGTGGATGTCGAGCATGCCGCCCTGGACCCGGGAGTGGCGGGAGGGTTCGGCTTCCAGTACGACCGTGTCGATGCCGTTCGCCGTCAGGACGCGGGCCAGGGTGAGGCCGCCTAGTCCGCCGCCGACGATGCAGATGGGGAGGTGTTCGGGTGTCATCGGTGGTCCTCCTGTGTGGGTGGGGTGGTGATCGTGGCGGTCGCGGCGATCCCGGACAGCACCGCTCGGAACGCCCATCGCAGTCGATCGGGACCGTTGCCGGCCAGGGCCACGTCGGCGTGCGCTGCCAGGTGCGGCAGCCGCCCGGGATCCGCGGCGCGGACCGCGGCCTCGACCGCAGCCCAACCATGGCTCGGATCGACGGCAGGGTTGGGATCCGCGGTGTCCCGGGCGCCGTGCTCGGCGGCTTCCGCGGTGCCGAGCAAGATCAACAGGTCGGCGCCCCAGGCGGCCCGGTCGGGTGCGACGTCGCCGTCGAGCAGCAGACCGAGCAGCCGGTCGAACAGGCCGAGAGCGTGTTCGCCGGACGGTCTGATCATCAGCGCCGCACGTGCCAGTCCGGGGTAGCCGGACAGCAGCACGGTGTAGTCGATCAGGAGTTGCTCGACCTGCTCGGTCCAGGGTCCGGAGCCGGACGGCCGCAGATCGCCGAGCAGTCGATCCAGCATCGCGCTGTGCAGCTCCGCGGTGTTGGCGACGTAGACGTACAACGATGCCGGGCCGGTGTCGAGCTCCTGGGCCACTCGCCGCATCGTCACCTTGGCCAAGCCCTCGGTCCGCATGATCTCGACCGCGGAGTCGATGATCCAGTCGCGGGACAGCGGCGGTTTGGCGGGGCGATCGCGTCGGCTGCGTGGCGATGACTCGGAAGCGTTCACGAACACCATCGTAACGAACATGTTCGTTACGAACAAGTTTGGTCCCGCTGTGTGTCGATCCAGATCGAAAGACATTGCCCCGACCGACCGGGCCGGTCGAGTCTTGGCTCTCTGTGCTCGAAACCTGTTGATCATGAAGGGTGTGCAGTGACAACCAGAACCAGGACCATCGGCCGCCGCCGACAGCGTCGGCTCCTGACAGCGGTGACGATCATGATCGGTGCGCTGCTGGTCGGCGCCTGTGGTACGACCAGCAGTGTGACCGCCGGATCGAAGGGGTCGGCAGCCGGTGAGAAGATCGACAACCTGAAGATCATCGTCCCGGCCGAGCCCGGTGGTGGATGGGATCAGACCGGGCGGGCGATGCAGCGGGCTGTGGACACGGCTGCGCTGGCCGGCAACACCCAGGTCCAGAACATCGGCGGATCAGGCGGCACCGTCGGCCTGGCCAAGCTGGCCCAGGAGAAGGAGCCGGACACCCTGATGGTCACCGGCCTGGTGATGGTCGGTGCGATCGAGACCAACAAGTCCGAGACCACCCTGGCCGACACCACGCCGATCGCGCGGCTGACCGAGGAACCGCTGGTCGTCGTGGTGCCGGCCGAGTCGCCGTACAAGACGATCGACGACCTGATCGAAGCCGTGCAGCAGAAGGGGCGAGGTGTGTCGATCACCGGCGGCTCGGCCGGTGGAGCCGATCACATCCTGGCCGGGATGATGCTGAAGGACGCCGGCGTCGGCGCCGACAAGCTCAACTACATCCCGTACTCCGGCGGTGGCGAATCGCTGGCCGCGCTGCTCGGCAACAAGGTCGATGCTGGGATCTCCGGCGTCGCCGAATATGCCGACCAGGTCAAGGCGGGCAAGCTGCGGGCGCTGGCGGTGTCCGGTGCCGCGGCCAGCCCGGAGTTGCCCAAGATCAAGACTCTCAGCGACCAAGGGGTCGATGTCACCCTCACCAACTGGCGCGGTGTGATCGCCCCGGGCGACATCGACCAGCAGAAGGCAGCACAGTTGACCCGACTGGTCGATGACATGCACGGCAGCGGTGGGTGGAAGAAGGCGCTGAAGACCAACTCCTGGGAGGATGCCTACCTGTCCGGGAAGGAGTTCTCCGGCTATCTCGCCGCCGAGACCACCAGCGTGCAGGGAACGCTGCGTGACATTGGTCTGACCAAGTAGTGGGGTCTGACCGGGTAGTGGGGTCTGACCGAGTAGTGGCGCGGTCGGCGACAGCGGTCGGCGAGTTGATCTTCGCCGTCGCGGTGGCGGCGGCCGGTGGCGTCGTGCTGGTCGCGGCCGGTTCGATAGCGTCGCCACTCGGCGCGTCCGATCCCGGGCCGCGGGCCTTCCCTCGCGTGGTCGGCGCGTTCACCCTGGTGATCGGCATCCTGCTGGTGATCACCGTGCTCCGTGGCCACACCGGCCGCGCCGAGGAATCGGAAGACGTCGACTCCGCTGCTCGCACCGGCTGGACGACGGTCGGACTGCTGGTCGCGGCGCTGGTCGGACATGTGTTCTTGATCATTCCACTCGGCTGGCCGGTGGCGGCTGCTGCCCTGTTCATCGCTACCGGCTGGATCCTCGGCGCCCGGCGATGGCGGATCCTGCCGATCGGCATCGCGCTCGCGTTGATCGTCCAGGCGGTCTTCGGTGGCTTGCTCGGGCTGTCGCTACCGCCCGGTCCGCTGCTGTCCGGGCTGCAGACGTTCGGGCTGGAGGTGTTCGGTGGATAGCCTCGCCGGTCTGGTGCACGGCTTCAGTGCCGCCGCGCAGCCGGAGTTCCTGTTGTATGCCCTGTTCGGTGTGCTGGTCGGGACCGCCGTCGGTGTACTGCCCGGCATCGGCCCGGCGATGACCCTTGCTCTGCTGATGCCGATCACCTATCAGTTGGAACCGACCGCGGCGATCATCGTGTTCGCCGGCATCTACTACGGCGGCATGTACGGCGGCTCGACGACATCGATCCTGCTGAACACACCCGGAGAGTCCGCCTCCATCGTGACAGCGTTGGAGGGAAACCTGATGGCCAAGGCAGGACGCGGCGCCGCAGCGTTGGCCACGGCCGCGATCGGCTCCTTCGTCGCAGGAACCATCGCGACGATGGCACTCACGCTCGCTGCACCCGGATTGGCCGAGGTTGCCGTCCGGCTCGGGCCGGTGGACTACGTCGCTGTGATGGTGGTCGCCTTCCTCACTGTCGGTGCCCTGTTGGGCGCGTCGGTGCTGCGTGGTCTGGCAGCGTTGGGACTCGGATTGATCATCGGACTGGTCGGAGTGGACGGGATCAGCGGCCAGTCCCGCTACACCTTCGGACTGCCGGTCCTCGGCGACGGCATCGACGTCGTGCTGGTCGCGGTCGGACTGTTCGCTGTCGGGGAAGGGCTCTATGTTGCCTCCCGGCTCCGGCACGACCCGCCGGAGTTGATCAAGATCGGTGCCAACCGGATGTCCAGGGAGGACGTCGGGAGGTCCTGGCCGTCCTGGCTGCGGGGCACCATGATCGGCTTCCCGATCGGGACCATCCCGGCCGGCGGTGCGGACCTGGCAACCTTCCTGTCCTACGCCGCAGAACGCAAACTGGCCAAAGGAAAACGCCGCGCCGAATTCGGGAACGGTGCCATCGAAGGGGTTGCCGGGCCGGAGGCGGCGAACAACGCCGCGGCAGCCGGTGTGCTGGTGCCACTGCTCACCCTCGGGCTGCCGACGACGGCGACCGCGGCGATGATGGTCGCCGCGTTCCAGCGCTATCAGATCGCTCCCGGGCCGCAGCTGTTCGCGGAGAACTCCGCCCTGGTCTGGACCTTGATCGCCAGCCTCTACATCGGCAACGTGATGCTGCTGGTGCTCAACCTGCCGCTGGTCGGGATCTGGGTGACGATCCTGCAGATCCCGCGGCCCTATCTGTACGCGGGCATCCTCCTTTTTGCTGCCCTCGGTGCCTTCGCTGTCAACTTCACTCCGGCCGATGTCTTCCTGCTGTTGGTGATCGGACTGATCGGCTTCTTCATGCGTCGTTACGGCTACCCGGTCGCACCGATGGTGGTCGGACTGATCCTGGGGCCGATCTTCGAACGTCAGTTGCGGCGGGCGCTGGCCATCGCCGAGGGCGATCCGCTGACGCTGATTTCGTCACCCTTCGCAGTGCTCGTCTATGCCGCACTGGTGATCATCTTCGTCGTCTCGGCCTGGCTGCGGCGGCGTCGCTCCGCGGCCTCGGTGTGATCGCGGAGCGGCACGCCGAGGACAACACCGGGTTCGGCGGGTCGTGGCGTGGGTCGTTATCGTCGGGGGTCCTGTCGATCACGAGTGACTTGGAGCGATGCCATGAGCCAGCCGACGAACGATGCACGGACCACCGGGGCGGCCGCGCAGGCCGACGGTGCCCTGCAGCTCGACGGCGAACGCGACAGCATCACCGCCTACTACCGCGACTGGGCGGCCAGCTACGACCAGGACATGCTGGAGGAAGGGTATGCCGGTCCGTTCATCATCGCGGGTCTGGCCGCGATGATCACCGACGCTGGCAGCTCGATCCAGGCGATCGACGTTGGTTGCGGCACCGGTCTTGTCGGGCGGTTGCTGCACCAGCGCAGGCCGGCCGTGCGGATCCTCGGTGTTGATCTTTCCGAGGAGATGGCCGAGATCGCGGCCCGCGATGATTCCTACGTCTCGTCCCTCGGCGGTGTCGATCTGCTGGAGTACGCCGCGGCGGAGGATGCGCCGACCTTCCCGTTGGTGTTGTGTTGCGGCACCCTGACCCACGGCCACGTCGGCGTCGAAGGGCTGGACGCCCTGCTGCGGATCACCAGCGCCGGGGGACATCTCGCGGTCAGTGTCCGGCACAGTCACTCGGTCGAGCACGGCTACCGGGACAAGGTCGCCGCGCTGGCTGCCGCCGGTGCTGTCGATGTTGTCAGCGAGTTGATCAATGCGCCGTACCTGGACAACGGCGGCGCGGACTACTGGTTGCTCCGCAAGGCTGCCGGATGATCATCCGACGGGCTGAGGCCCGCGACGGTGATCGCGAGCAGTCTGTTCGCTCGCGCAGCCGGATCGGTAGCGTGTTCGGTCGCCAGGGCCATGCCCACCACGAGAGTGATCAACTCCGACGGGGTCACGTCCGCGGACATCCTGCCGTCCCGGGCGGCCGCCCGTAGCAGCGGCGCCGCCGCTTCCTCGATCGTGGCCGCGCAGCTGTTCCCGCGGATCGGGTCGGCGTCGTGCTCGTAGCTGAGGGCGGTCGCCAACCCGCGGGCCGTCACGCAGTAGTCGATGAGCTCGCCCAACCAGGTCAGCAGCGCGGTGCGGCTGTCCGAGGTCCCGGCCAGTTCCTGTGCGCGAACCCGAAGCGCCTCGACCCGATCATGGGACACCGCCTCCAGCAACGCCTGGCGGGTGGGGAAGTGGCGGCGCACGGTGGCCGAACCGACCCCTGCGGTCCGGGCGATCTGTTCCAGTGACGCCTCGGCACCGTGGGCGGCAACCTCCGCATCGGCCACGGTCAGGATGCGTGCGTAGTTGCGGCGTGCGTCGGCACGCTGTCGATCCGACATCTCGCTTCCGATCTTGCTAAGTGGCGGGGTCCGCCATATCCTATCAAGGAATAATCGGCGGACCCCGCCACTTAGCTTCGGCCGCTGGCGCGGCCGGCCCTCAGGAGGAGATTCATGTCCGTAGCAGCTATGCCGATCCTGGTCACCGGTGCGACGGGACGGCAGGGCGGTGCCACCGCGCGCGCTCTGCTCGCCAGGGGCGTTCCGGTCCGTGCCCTGGTTCGCGATCCGAGCACCGAGCGAGCCAGGTCGGTGCGGGCCGAAGGCGCCGATCTGGTCGTCGGCGATCTCCTGGACCGCGACTCGGTGGTTCGGGCGGCCGACGGTGTCCGCGGGGTGTTCTCCGTGCAGATGCCCCGGATGTCGGCGGCGGGTGTCGACTTCGACGGGGAGGTGGCGCAGGCCATCAACCTCATCGAAGGAGCCAAGGCCGCCGGCGTGAGGCAGTTCGTGCACACCTCGGTCAGTGGCGCGGGCCAGCACACCGAACTCCCCGGCTGGGCCGACGGCCGGTGGCGGTCGCTGGAGGCGACGATGGGCGCGAAGGCGGCAATCCAGGATCGACTCCGCGACGCCGGCTTCGCCCACTGGACCCTGCTCAAGCCGGGCTTCTTCATGGAGAATTTCCTTCCCTCCATGCGGTTCCTGTTCCCGCGTGGCATCGAGGGCGGCCTGGTCAGCGTGCTCAAGCCCGACACCTGGATGTCACCGGTCGCGACCGAGGACATCGGCGCCGCGGCCGCCGCCGCCTTCGCCGATCCACAACGTTTCGACCGTGTCGAACTGGAGCTGGCCAGCGATTACCTGACGATGAGTCGGATCGCCGAGATCCTGTCCCGAGTGCTCGGCACCCCGCTGGCCGCGCCGGACATGACCGAGCAGCAGGCCTTCGCTGCCGGGATGCCCGCGATGGGTGCATCGCACGCGCACATGAACGTGGCCGGTCAACCCGCGCGCCCGGAGTACGCGACGAAGCTCGGCATCCCGCTGACCAGCTTCGAGGCCTGGGCAACGGCGAATATTGGCCGCTCATCCTGAAGCTGGTTCACGATCGATTCGATCGTGTCGGTGCGGCCTTGACTCTCGGGTGGCAGAGAGTGGGACCGTACGGCTGTGGGCCTTGGTGAATGGATCGGAATCGGCGCGTTCGCGCAATTGTCGGGACTGACGGTCGAGACACTGCGGCACTACCACCAGGTCGGCCTGCTCGTGCCGGCCGAGGTCGATGGTCGCACCGGCTACCGCAGGTACCTGCTGCGCCAGCTACCGCGAGCACGCTGGCTGTCCTGCGGGACGTCGGGATGCCCTTGGACGAGGTCGCGGCGATCGCCGGCACCGCCGATCGGGAGATCCGGCGCGCGCAGCTGATCGAACATCGTCGACGCCTGGCGCAGGCTGCACATCGGGCTGCTGCCCGGGTGGATGCGATGGACCGGATGATCGAAAGGGAGGACGTCGTGGAGTCAGCGCTGCGAGTCGATGAGGGGGCGCCACTGCTGACGGATCGCAGAATGGCGAAGGAACTTCACGGCACGCTCGATCGAACGGACTTCGGTCATCTGGGTGTCCGTCACGAGGGGAAAGTCCGTGACAGCTACGTCGACGGAGATGTTCGCACGATCGTGACCACCGACCGGTTGTCGGCTTTCGACCGGTACGTGGGAACCATCCCGTTCAAGGGACAGATCCTCAACGCGATCGCGAACTACTGGTTCGACGCCACCGCCGACATTGTCTCGAATCACCTCCTCGAGGTACCCGACCCCAACGTCTGGCGGGTTCGCGAGTGCACTCCGATACCGCTCGAGTTCGTCGTCCGGGGCTACGCCACGGGCGTCACGAACACGTCGTTGTGGGTCAACTACGAGGCGGGTGAGCGGAACATCGCGGGCAACCTGCTGCCCGAGGGGCTTCGGAGGAACGAGCGGTTGCCGGCCCCGATTCTGACGCCGACGACGAAGTTCGAGATCCGTGATCGAAACCTCAGCCGCGCCGACGCCATCGCTGACGGGTTGGTGACGGCGGAACTGTTCGACCGTTGCGCCGACGTTTGCTTCCGACTGTTCGCTCGGGGGACTGAGCTTGCCGCCCGCCGCGGACTGATCCTGGTCGACACGAAGTATGAGCTGGGGCTGCTCGGTGACGAGATCGTGCTCATCGACGAGATCCACACGCCCGACAGTTCGCGCTACTGGTACGCAGACCGCTACGACGAGCTGTTCCAAAGCGGCGAGGAACAACGATCTCTGGACAAGGAGCCGTTGCGGGAATGGCTGGTGGAGCGAGGGTTCCACGGCGAAGGGGAAGCACCCGTCCTGACCGACGAGGTCCGGATCGCGACGGCAACCCGCTACATCCTCCTGGCTGAGGAACTGACGCAGCAGCCTTTCCAGGCAGCCGAACTCACGGCCGCGGACCGCGTGGCCAGAGCCCTTGAAAGTTGACGAACTCCACGCACCGGTGCGGCCAGTGGCTGTTCCGATGAGTCCGCGTGATCACGATCTTCGAGACGGCGGTGAACCGGGGTCCCAGCTGCGCATGACGCCTCCTTGCGGACACGTGTGGGGCTCTGCCCCAGTGATCGATCCCTTGTGCCACACCGACCAGAGTCGTTATGGGCAGATCTCCGGACTTCTGTCAGCGGCCCCTGCGACCGGACGATTCGACGCTCAGTCGCTCGTGGCATTGCCCTGTCGGCGCGCAGGTACTTGGTTACTCGAGGATCGAGTCCCCAGGATCGCGGATCGACAACTCCAAGCTCGAGTAGCCTGCCGCGACCCCATGAATGCCGGTGGAGAGGGGTGGTCCCGGTGGAATGTCCGGGGGTTTGCTGCCAATCCAGACTGCCCGGTCATTGATCCTCTCCTGGCAGGTCGGAGACCGATCAAGCGTGGCGGCTGAGCTCCTAAGCTGGCCACCTGCCCGGTCAACGATGATGTCCGGGTATCTACTCCTGCGGAACGAAGCCGGCGTGGCCGGCTCGTGGGCTCCGAGCAGTGCGTCGGGCTGAGTTGTGTTCTGGGCAAGCCGTAAAGTTGATCATGGTCGGGATCAGTCCAGGGGAGGGTCGGCACCGGGTATGGGCTTCGTCGATGAAGGTCCGAACCGGTGAATCTCGTTGGGCAGAGTCGGGCTGCTGTCCTAGGTTCTTCCGAATGGATCTGGTTTCTCCGCCGAAGCTGCAGCCCGGCGACAAGGTGGCGGTCGTGTCGCCCTCGTTCGCCGCACCCGCGGTTGCACTCGCTGTGCATGCTCAAGCTCTCGAGCGGTTGACGTCGGTCACCGGGCTCGAGCCGGTGGAGTTTCGCACCACCCGCCGGCTGAATGCCTCACCGCGCGAGCGAGCGGACGACCTGAATGCCGCCTTTGCCGACCCGTCGATCCGAGCGGTGCTGGCGACGATCGGGGGCGATGATCAGATCACGGTCATCCCGCATCTGAATGCCGAAGTGATGGCGGAGGATCCGAAACCGTTCCTCGGCTACAGCGACAACACCAATCTGTTGAACTGGCTGTGGACCCACGGCATCGCCGGGTTCCACGGCGGTGCCACCCAACTCCACCTCGGGCCCGGCCCGCAGGTCGACCCCGTCCATGCGGCATCGCTGCGCGCAGCCCTGATGACCGGCGAGACGTTGGAGATCACCGAGCCTGGCGAGTCGGAGGACTTTGGCCACGACTGGCAGGATTCGCGAGCACTGGTGGAGTTCGGTGATCGCGAGCCGACCGAGCCGTGGACCTGGGCAGGACCGAGCCGGGTTGTGGTCGGCCGCACCTGGGGTGGCTGCATCGAGGTCCTGCAATGGATTCTGACCGCCGGACGGTTCCCGGCCGACCCATCGGTCCTGCGGGGCGGGGTGCTGCTGCTGGAGGCATCGGAGGATCTCATCTCGGCCACCGAGTTCGGCTGGATCCTTCGTTCGCTGGGCGAGCGGGGAGTGATCGCGGCGGTCGACGCCGTGCTGGTGGCCCGACCGCCGACGTCGCGTTCCGCCCTGCGACCGTCCGCGGCCGAACGGCAATCGCATCGTCAGGCGCAGCGAGACGTCGTCACGGAGCTCGTCGATCACTACAACCGCGAGGCGGTGGTCGTCATCGGACCACCGTTCGGCCACACGCGTCCGCAATGGATCCTGCCGTACGGGGGACGCGTCACCGTCGACGGCATCAGTCGTCGACTGTTCGCCGACTATCGCTGACGCGGCCGCTTCGGACCGGAGTGAACCGGTCTGCGGTTCGCGGCCCGGACGACCCTGAGCGCGGCGCCCGGTTGACATCGACGCCGGAGACTGACTAAATATGTGTTGCTGACTAGCCATGCCAACCGGCATTCGTGACGGGGGTCGACCTGTTCCCACCGGGGCGCGTCAGGGGACATCGGCCGAGCGCGATGGGGGGCCCAGATTTTGTTGATCACGACCGGGGGCCACACTGTGGACCCTCCGAGGATGCCGGCGGGATTCCGACGATGACCGCATCACAAGCTGGAGTTGTCCAGCCGCCCGACGCAGCCCAGGATGCCGAGCCCAAGGCGACCAGTGCCGGTCGTGCCCGGAAGAATCCGCTGCGCTTCCTGTCCCGCAGGTTCGGCTTCTATCTCTTCACCGCTTGGGCCGCGATCACGCTGAACTTTCTGATTCCCCGGTTCGTCCCCGGCGACCCTGCCCAGGATCTGCTGAACAATCTGCGGCAACAGACGGGCCAGACGCCGACCCCGGAACAGATCGCCGCGATCCGTACCTTCTACGGCGACCCGACCGAGAACATCATCGGGCAATACCTGCACTACTGGGCCGACATCGCGCGGTTCCGGTTCGGGACCTCGCTCAGCGAATTCCCCACGCCGGTCTCCGAACTCGTCGGCCAGGCGCTGCCCTGGACCGTCCTGCTGGTCGGGGTGACCACGATCTTCGCCTGGATCATCGGCACCTTCCTCGGGGCCTGGATCGGCGCCCGGCCGGGCAGCCGGGTGGACACGATCTTCACGCCGGTGACGACGTTCCTGCACTCGGTGCCGCCGTTCTGGCTCGCACTGCTCGCCCTGTGGCTGTTCGGCTTCGTCCTGGACTGGTTCCCGCTGTCCGGCGGCTACGACCCGTCGGTCCCGTTCCAGATCAACAACCTCTGGTTCCTGCTGTCGGTGCTGAAGTACGGCGCGCTGCCGGCGATCACGTTGATCTTCGTCGGCTTCAACGGTTGGTTCTTCTCGATGCGCAACGTGATGGTCACCACCGTCGCCGAGGACTACGTCCTGCTGGCGCATGCCAAGGGACTGTCCAACCGGCGAGTGCTGCTCAAATACTCCGCCCGTAACGCCCTGCTGCCCAACGTGACCGGGTTGGCGCTGTCGATCGGCAGTGTGATCAGTGGCGTCCTGCTGACCGAGATCGTGTTCACCTACCCGGGGATGGGCTATCTGCTGCTGAAGGCGATCGGCGCCCATGACTTCCCGGTGATGCAGACCGTGTTCCTGATGATCACGTTGACCACCTTGGCTGCCAACTTCATCGCCGATTCGCTGTATGTACTGCTCGACCCGCGGACCCGGGAGGCCGGCTGATGACCACCCGGCGATTCCTTCGTTCCTGGCGTTCCCGGATCGGACTGGCGATCCTCGGCCTCTTCATCCTGGTGGCGATCGCCGGTCCGCCGTTCGTCGACCACGTGCTGCAGATGCCCGCCGATGCCATCGACTACAACGCGCTGCACCGGCCGCCCGGTGGTGATCATCCGCTCGGCACCACCAACAGCGGTCAGGACGTGCTGTCCCAGGTGATCGTCGGTGCCCGCAGCAGCGTTGCGGTCGGCGTCACCTCGGCAGTGCTGGCCACCGTGCTGGCGATCGGAGTCGGCGTGACCGGCGGCTTCCTCGGTGGTCGGACCGACCAATTGCTGACCGTCCTGACCAACCTCTTCATCACGCTGCCCAGCTTTGCGTTGATCTTGATCGTCGCCGGCTACGTCCAGGGTGTGACCTGGGTGGTGGTGGCGTTCCTGATCGGCATCTTCGAGTGGCCCGGCGGTGCCCGCTACCTGAGGTCCCAGACCTTGTCGCTGCGCAACCGTGACTTCGCGGTCGCCATGCGCGCGTTGGGGGAGACCCGGATCCGGCTGATCTTCTCCGAGATCCTGCCGCATCTCACCGGGATCATCTCCGCGATGTTCCTGCGGGCCATGGTGGCCGGCGTGATGGCCGAAGCGGGCCTGGCGTTCCTGGGCATCAGTGCCGAGACGATCAGTTGGGGAACGATGATCGAGGACTCCCGCGACCAATCCGCGATCCGGCTGGGCTACTGGTGGTGGTATCTGCCGCCTGGTCTGTGTCTGGCGCTGATCGGCACTGCCACCGCATTGATCAACTTCGGCATCGACGAGATCAGCAACCCTCGGCTGCAGGGCAAGGAGCGCAAGCTGGTCCGGCAATTCGACAAGCTCCGCAGGAAGAGCTTCGCCGCTGACCGGACGACGGCCGAGGGGCGAGCGGCAGAGAAGGTGGCCCTTCGATGACTGACAGTCTTGTTCGGGAGCGTGCCGTCCCGACCACCCCACCGACGTCCGCCGCCCGCCGCCGCGGTCGTCCGATCCTGGACGTGTTTGGCCTCACCGTCGACTATCTGACCGAGCGCGGCCCGGTCCGATCGGTCAACGAGATCGACCTGACCTTGCATGAGCGGGAGATCGTCGGCGTCGCAGGAGAGTCCGGATCCGGCAAGTCGACCTTGATCACGGCACTGACCCGGCTGCAACGCCCGCCGGCCGTCACCGTCGGCGGCAGCATCAGCTATCACCCGGCGGCCGGTGATCCGGTCGAGCTGACCACCCTGCCCGATGCGGCCCTGCGACGCCTGCGCTGGAACGAGATCGCGATCGTGCTGCAGTCGGCCATGGACTGCCTGAACCCGGTGATGCGTCTCGGTGACCAGTTCGCCGACGCGTTGGCGGAGCACCATCGCGGCATCAGCCGCAAGGCCGTCAAGCAGCGGATCGGCGAGCTGCTGGAGATGGTCGGCGTCCCGGCCAACCGGGCCCGCAGCTATCCCCACGAGCTGTCCGGTGGGATGCGGCAGCGATCCTTGATCGCACTGGCGTTGGCCTGCGAACCGCGGATCGTGGTGATGGACGAGCCGACCACCGCGGTCGACGTCGTCATGCAACGCCAGATCCTCGCCCAGCTGTTGAGCTTGCAAGATCAGCTCGGGTTCGCGGTCGTCTTCGTCACTCACGACCTGTCGCTGCTGGTGCAGCTCGCCGACCGGATCGCGATCATGTACGCCGGACGCATCGTGGAGGAAGCCAGCGCGGCGCAGATCTACACCGATCCGCTGCACCCCTACGCCCGTGGCCTCCGCGACGCCTTCCCTTCCCTGCATGCGCCGTTGACCGAGCTGTCCGGCATTGCCGGCAGCCCACCGGATCTGCGGAACCCGCCCTCCGGCTGTCCGTTCCACCCCCGCTGCCCGCAGCGGCTGGAACACTGCGCCTCGCAGCCGCCGGAGCTGTTGACGATCGGCGACCGACGGGTCTCCTGCCACCTCCACGACGGCACCGACCAGTCCGCAAGCCAGCCATCGAGGAGCACCGTCCGATGACAGTCTCGCCCACGGTCTCGCACGCACCCGCGGACCCGGAATCCCCAGTGGTCCTTGAAGCACAGGCAGTCAGCAAACACTTCGAGGTGCGCAACACCTTCGGCCGCGGCTCGACGATCCATGCCGTCGAAGACGCCACGCTGCAACTGCGCCGAGGGCAGATCGTCGCCCTGGTCGGCGAGTCGGGCAGCGGCAAGACCACCCTCGCCCGGCTGCTCGCCCACTTCTATCCGGTCACGTCGGGGCAGATCCTGCTGGACGGGGAAGCCGTCGACGACGGGCGCGGATTCGGAGATCGCGCGTTCCACAGCCGGGTCCAGTTGATCTTCCAGGATCCGTTCGGCGCGTTGAACCCGCAGAAACCCGTACGACACAACCTCGAACGAGCCCTCAAGCTGCATCACCAGTTCACCGACAAGGCAGAGCTCGAGCAGCGCGTCCTGGAGCTGATGGAACGCGTCAACCTCACCCCGGCCGCCGATCTGGTCGATGCCTATCCCCATCAGCTGTCCGGTGGCCAACGCCAGCGACTGGTGATCGCTCGCGCCCTCGCGGTCGATCCCGAGGTGCTGCTTGCCGACGAGCCGATCTCGATGCTCGACGTGTCGATCCGGTTGGACATCCTGAACCTGCTCCGCACCCTGCGCGACGAGCACGATCTGGCCATGCTCTACATCACCCACGACATCGCCAGTGCGCGCTATCTGGCCAATGCGGTGCAGGTGATGTACGCCGGCCAGACCGTCGAGGGTGGGCCGACCGAGTCGGTGATCCAGAACCCGCAGCACCCCTACACCCAGCTGCTGCTCGAATCCTCCCCCGATCCGGAGAGCAGCCTGGATCCCGGCGATGCGCTCGAACTCGGTGAGCCGCCGAACCTCGCCGACCCACCGAGCGGCTGCCGCTTCCATCCACGCTGCCCGTCGGCGATGGACATCTGCCGGACCACATTCCCTGCTCGCAGCGAAACCAGCGACGGCCATTGGACGCATTGCTGGCTCCACCTCGAACGCCCCGATGCCGAACAGAAACAGGCCGAAACCCAACAGACGTAGAAGGTGGGAGATCAATGAAGAGCCGCATCATCGCCGTCATCCTGGCCCTGGCATTAGCCGTGGCCGGTGTCTCCTGTTCGACCGAACGCACCAAAGCGCCGACCGGGAAGGTCGTCGACACCTTGAAGCTCGCGATGGGCGGTGCGACCTCGTACACCCAGAACTTCAATCCTTTCTCACCGGCAGCCAACAAGAGCCCGCTGATGAACTTGATCTTCGAGCCGCTGCTCCGGGTCAACCGCGCCGACGAGATGAAGGTGCAACCCTGGTTGGCCAAGTCCTACGACTTCTCCGATGACGGCAAGAAGCTCACCTTCCATCTCCAGGAAGGCGTCACCTGGAGCGACGGCAAGCCGTTCACCTCCGCCGACGTCAAGTACACCCTCGAGCTGCCGAACACGACCGACGGCCTGGCGGTCGCGCCCATTCCTGATCTTGATTCGATCGAGACGCCCGACGAACACACGGTGATCATCAACTACAAGGCGCCGCAGCTGCACGACCTGAGCAACTACAGCAAGATCCCGCGGGCGATCGTTCCCAAGCACGTGTGGGAGAAGCAGGACGCGGTGAAGTGGACCAACAAGGAGCCGGTCACCACCGGGGCCTTCACGCTGGAGTCCTTCAGCCCGCAGTCGATCCGACTGAAGGTCCGCGACGGCTACTGGAACGGCAAGTTCAACGGCGTCAAGCACGTGGAGATCAAGCCATTCGCGTCGGAGGAATCCGGCAAGCAGATGCTGCTCAAGAACGAGATCTCCTGGGCGGGCATGTCCTGGCAGAACTACCAGGACGACTTCGTCGGTGCCGATCCCGATCACAACAAGTACTGGATCTACCCGGCGGGATTCTCCACCGGTCTGCTCTTCAACATGAAGAAGGGGCCGACCAACGATGTGCACGTCCGCCGCGCCCTCTACGCCGCGATCGACGCCGACAGCCTGTCCAAGCTGTTCAACTCCGGCACCAAGACCGCCAGCCCGACCGGCCTGGAGCCGGACAGCTGGGGCAGCTATCTGCCCGCCGACCTGGTCGACGTCCGCCACCAGCAGAACGTCGAGCTGGCCAAGTCCGAGCTGAAGGCGAGCAGCTACAGCGTCAAGGACGGCAAGCTCACCAAGGGCGGCAAGAGCTATCCGCTCACCATGACATCCAATTCCGACGACACGACCTGGAAGACCTTCGGTCCGGCGATCAAGAAGCAGTTCAAGGAGGTCCTCGGACTCGACGTCAAGGTCAAGTCGATCCCGGGGCAGCAGTGGGCTCGTGATCTTGGCAACGGCGACTTCCAGATGATCCAGCAGTACCTGCTGAGTGGCGACGACATCTGGGCCAGCCTCAATTCGCAGCTGAACAGCGAATACCTCAAGCCGATCGGCACCGCGGCGGTCGCCAACCAGGGCCGCTACCACAATGCCGAGGTCGACAAGCTGCTGCAGCAGATGGGCCAGACGCTCGACGAGGCCGAGCTGAAGAAGCTGACGGCTGCGATCACCAAGATCACCACCGACGAGGTGCCGTACGCGCCACTGCACTCGGCCGCCTACTACGTCAACGTGAACTCGACCGACTGGATCGGTTGGCCCGACCCGAACAGCGCCGACTACATCCCGCACATCACCCAGCCGGTGGACGCGACGATCACCATCCAGCACCTGTTGCCCAATCCGGACAAGGCCGCCGGGCAGTAGCCCGACAGATCCCCCCACGAAGGAGACAACGATGTCCGACGGAACCGCGGAGATCATCAAGCCGGTCGATCGGCTGAGCCTGACCCGTCGCACCGTGCTCGCGGCCGGCGTCGCGACCTGGGCCGGGTCGATGGCTCTCGACGGCGGTACGGCAACCGCCGACGAACCCACCGACTCGTCGACCGACAAGCCCGCCGACTCGTCAACCGCTGCGGCCGCCAAGCCGCCGTGGGAGGAGCACGGCCCGATCCGGATCTCCGACAACGGGCGCTTCTTCCAACATCAGGACGGCGAACCGTTCTTCTGGTTGGCTGACACGCCCTGGCTGCTGCACAAGCTGTCCCGCGAAGAACTGCCCACCTATTTCGAGGACCGGCGGGACAAGGGCTTCAACGTCGCCCTGCTGCAGGTGGTGCCGGCCAGCCTGGCGTTCAAGAACTACTACGGCGACACCCCGTTCATCGGTCAGAACATGGACAAGCCGAACGAGCCGTACTGGGAACACGTCGACGCGATGGTCGAGCTGGCCGCCGAATACGGCCTCTACATGGGGATGGACGCGGTCTGGGGTTCGGTGGTCAAGAGTGGTGCGCTCACCGTCGCCGGCGCGAAGCGTTACGGGACCTGGATCGCCGAACGCTATCGGCATGCGCCGAACATCGTCTGGCTGATCGGCGGCGACACCATCGCCCACGAGCGGCTGGAGATCTGGACCAAGCTCGGCGAGGCCGTCCGACAGGTCGATCCTGATCACCTGATCACCTTCCATCCCTTCGGGCGATATTCGTCCGCGACCTGGTTCCACAACGCCGACTGGCTGGACTTCCACCTGTTCCAGTCCGGGCATCGCACCTACGCCCAGGCGTTCGCCGAGATCAGCACCGAGGAGACCGGTGTCCAGCTGCCGACCTTGTGGAAGGGTGAGGACAACTGGAAGTTCGTGCTGGAGGATCACAAGCTGTATCCGCCGAAGCCGACTCTGGACGGCGAGCCGAGCTACGAACGCGTCCCGCAGGGGCTGCATGATCTTGATCAGCCGTTCTGGAAGGCCGAGGACATCCGGCGGTACGCCTACTGGGCGGTGTTCGCCGGAGCGTGCGGGCACTCCTACGGCAACGGTGCGGTGATGCCGATGCACGTCGAGTCCGACGGACCGGTCAACGGTTACGGCGTCCGGAAGTATTGGTACCAGGGGTTGGACGATCCGGGTGCCGGTCAGCTGCAGTATCTGAAGAAGTTGATCTTGTCTCGCCCGTACTTCAGCCGGATCTACGACCCGTCGATCGTGCACGGTGACGCCGGTTGGCGCTACGACCGGATCCTGACCACACGAGGCAACGAGTATCTCTTCGCCTACAGCTACACCGGGCGTTCGTTCTCCTTGGAGATGGGACACATCTCGGGCAACCAGGTGAAGGTCTGGTGGTACAACACCCGCAACGGGGCCAGCCGTGCCGACGGCACCCGCACCAACAGCGGGATCCAGACCTTCAACCCGCCGGGCGGCACCGAGAACGGCAACGACTGGGTGTTGGTGCTGGATGACGCCGACATGAGGTTCGACAAGCCAGGTACCACTCCGTCTCCGTGGAACTGAGGGCAACTGATCTGATGGATGTCGTACGTGCGGTCTACGAGATCGAGACCGCCCTCCCGCTGGAGAAGACGGTCGCCACCATCGCCGGGGAGCAGTCCACCGGCACCTTTGTCGCGGTGCGCGGTGAGACCGAGCGGCTGACCGCTCTGCATGCCGCAGCCGTCGAATCCATCGTCGACCTGCCACCCAGTGGCCGGCCGCCGCTGCCCGGTTCCTCGGGGGACTGGGCCGACGCCCGACGGGCCCGGGTGACCATCGCCTTTCCGTTGCACAACTTCGGCGCCTCGCTGCCGAATCTGCTGGCCGCGGTCGCCGGCAACCTGTTCGATCTCCGGGAGGTCGGCGCGCTGCGGCTGGTCGACCTCGACCTCCCGCCGGCGTTCGCCGCTGCCTACCCGGGGCCGGCGTTCGGTGTGCTGGGGACCCGCAAGCTGGTCGACCGCGGAACGGGGCCGCTGATCGGAACGATCATCAAACCCAGCATCGGACTCTCCGCAGCCCAGCTGGCGGCCCTGGTGGCCGAGATCGCCGAGGCCGGGATCGACTTCATCAAGGACGACGAGTTGCAGGGCAGCGCGCCCTACCTGCCCTTGGCCGAGCGGGTCCGGGCGGTGATGTCGGTGCTCAAGCCGTACGCCGACCGGACCGGCCGGATGCCGATGTACGCCTTCAACATCACCGACGACATCTCCCGGCTCGGTGCCAATCATGATCTTGTCGCCGAGGCCGGCGGCAGCTGCGTGATGGTCTGCGTCAACACTGTCGGGCTGGCCGGCGTGCAGTACCTGCGGGAGCGATCCGAGCTGCCGATCCACGGCCACCGCGCGATGTTCGGCGCGTTCTCCCGGTGGCCGCAACTCGGGATCGGCTTCGGCGCCTTCCAGAAACTCGCCCGGCTGGCCGGTGTTGATCATCTGCACACCAACGGGATCGCCAACAAGTTCTACGAATCCGACGACGAGGTGCTGGCCTCGATCGAAGCCGTCCGACGGCCCTTCCTCGGCGGTTACCACATCCTGCCGGTGCTGTCCTCGGGACAGTCCGCCGGACTGGCCCATGCGACCTATGCCGCCACCGGCACCGACGATCTGCTGGTGCTCGCCGGCGGCGGCGTCCACGGCCACCCCGGCGGATCGGCAGCGGGTGTCCGGTCGATGCAGGAAGCCTGGGCGGCAGCGGTCGAGGGGGAGTCGCTGGAGTCCCGAGCGGCGAAGGTCCCCGAGCTCGCCGCAGCGATCGAGAAGTTCGGTCAGCGGTAGTTGGTGAACTGCACCGCGAAGTCGTAGTCCTGTTCCTTGATCAACGCCTGGACGGCCTGCAGGTCGTCCCGCTTCTTGCTGCTGACCCTCAGTTCCTCGCCCTGGATCTGCGCCTTGACGCCCTTCGGGCCCTCGTCGCGGATCAGCTTGGAGACCTTCTTGGCGTTCTCGGTGCTGATCCCCTCCTTGATCGAGGCGGTGATCTTGACCAGCTTGCCGGAGGTCCGCGGGTCGCCGGCGTCCAGCGCCTTGAGGCTGACGCCGCGGCGCAGCAGCTTGGTCTGGAAGACGTCCAGGACGGCATTCACCCGCTCCTCGGAGTTGGCCTCCATCTCGATCAACTCACCGGACCAGGCGATCGCCGCATCGGTGTTGCGGAAGTCGAATCGCTGCCGGACCTCCTTGGCGGCCTGGTTCAGCGCGTTGTCCACCTCCTGGCGGTCGACCTTGCTGACGATGTCGAATGAACTCTCCGATGCCATGGCGACATTGTGCCCTGTCGACGGTGCCTTGTCGCCCGTCCCAGATCGCTGGATCCGGGCGGCGCCGGGTTCGGTTTCGCGGACCGGCAGATCAGTTGGTATGGTTCTCTCCGCTGCCGACAACGTCGGTGGCATGGCAGGTTGCCCGAGCGGCCAAAGGGAGCGGTCTGTAAAACCGTCGGCTTCGCCTACGTTGGTTCGAATCCATCACCTGCCACCGGATGGACGACGGCCCCGCACCAGACCACGGTGCGGGGCCGTTCTGGTCCGGTCTCAGCCGGCCGTTGTTGATCGTGCATCGCCCCTTCAACAACGCCCGCGGCAAGCTCTACGAGATCGACTTCACCGGATCGACGCTGCGCCTCGGCCGACAGCGGACCGACCTGGATGGCGATTCCTGATCATCGCGATCCATGCTCAGGTCGCCGAGGCCAGTCCAGGCGGCCGGTCTTCTCGTATTCGGTGATCACCGCGACCTTTGCCGCTGACGGAGACTGCGGATCAAAGGTGTAGCCGAGCCAGTCGGTGACCAGCCGGGCGGCCAGCGGCAGGCCGACCACCCGCTCGCCGAGCGCCAGCACCTGGCAGTTGTTGGACAGCACGGAACGCTCCAGTGAGAACGGATCGGTCGCGACCGCTGCCCGGATGCCGCGGACCTTGTTGGCGCAGATCGCTTCTCCGAGACCGGTCCCACCGAGCACGATGGCCCGGTCGAGTCGTCCGTCCCGGACGGCTTCGGCCGCCCGGATGACCGGGACCGGGTAGGGGGTGTGGTCGTCGGCGTCGGGAACGCCGAAGTCGACGACCTCGGCAACCCGCTGATCGTTCCGGAGTATCTCGGCCAGGTGATTCCGCAGGGTGACCGCCGCGTCGTCAGTGGCCAGTCCGATCCGGTAGTTCTGCGGTTCTGCATTGTTGTTCACCATCGCGGCTTGCCTTTCAGACCAGCCCTTCGACAAGCTCAGGGCTCTTGGGTGGGGGCTCTTGGATGAGGTCAGCGGTCCGGCAGATCGAGCCGCTTCAGGCGTTCGTAGGCGCCGAGGATGTGCTTGTCGATCGCGTCCTCGGCGGCGCGCGGATCGGCCAGCGCGAGTGCGTCGCGCAGTTCCTTGTGCTCGCTGTGCCCGACCTGCCCGAAGTCGGGGAAGCTGGCGTTGCGGGCGCGCAGGAAGACCGTGACCTGACCACGGATGGACTCCCAGACGCGCTGCACTCGGCCGTGCTGGCTGTAGGTGTAGATGATGTCGTGGAAGCGGAGGTCGAGCCGGGCGGCGTCCTCGGGGGCGATCGGGGTGCTGACGCTCTTCATCTCGTCCAGGACCGCGTCCAGCTCGGCGAAGCCGGTCGCGTCCAGCCGGGTGCAGGCGCGGCTGGCGGCCAGTCGCTCGATGGCGCCGCGCAGCGTGTGCACCTCTTCCACATCCGTCCGGGTGAGGGTGCTGATGAAGGCGCCGCGGTGCCGGCGGATCTCCACGTGGCCCTCCTGCTCCAAACGTGCCAGCGCCTGCCGGATCGGGCCGCGGCTCACGTCCAGCGCGTCGGCGAGCTCGGACTCCTTGAGGTGCTGACCGGGCTCGAACCGGCCACCGGTGATCATGTCACGCATCACGTCGGTGACGAGATCACCCAGCGCGCGCTGCGACGGCAACTGGGGCACGCCCTCGGTCATCAACGGTTCACTCTCCTTCCGGCGCGATCCGACGTTTCGAGCTGAACTGTAGTCGAGTCCCGATGCCTCGTAAATTGTAAACGATTTGTCATTGACAACCTCCGTTGGTTCGGGAAGGCTCGGGACCCATCGCCGTCAGACCACGCCGCAGCCGTCGTCCTTTCCGACCGGCAGTTCGGCGTGGACACACTCACGAGGAAGTAGAGGTCTCCGACAGGCATGACCGCCGATATCGCCCCCACCCACGTCAGTCGCACCCGCTTGGGTTCGTTTCCGCGCGCGCTGCCCAGCGACCCCGACGCACCACACGTACGGTCCGCACGGGTCGACGTGGATGCCGCCGACAGTCAGGGACCGTTGACGCCGGCGTGGGAGAGCATCGGCTACGACGAGATCAACTGGACCTACACGCCGACCGGCAAACGCCTGCTGCAGAAGTTCTCCTCCGAGCGCGGCGGCTACCACGTCCGACCGCACTACGTCTTCTGTTCCGGCAGCGGCTTCGGCATCCCGCACTGGGGCTCGGGCAACGTCTATCACGAGGATGCCGACGGCAACCCGATCTACGACTTCACGATCGTCGATCAGGCCTACGACGCGATCGTCGACGCCGGGCATCACGTGCTGGTCGAGCTCGGTTTCACCCCGCGCGACCTGCTCGGTGACGAAGCGGCCGCGTTGACGGTCGTGCCCAGCCCGACCGTCTACACCTCTTATGAGGCAGGGGCCTGGGGCTATCCGCCCCGCGACTACGACAAGTGGGGCGGCCTGGTGGCAGCGCTCGTCGAGCATTGCGTGCAGCGCTACGGCGAGCAGGAGGTCTCGAGCTGGTTGTGGGAGCTGTGGAACGAGCCGGACATCTCCTACTGGCGCGGTTCGCTGGACCAGTTCAACCGGCTCTACACCGTCACCGCCCGAGCCGTCCGCAGCGTGCTGCCGACCGGCAAGGTCGGCGGGCCGACCGTGACCGACGGCGGACTGGAATTCCTCAAGGGCTTCCTGGACTACACCTCCAGCCGCAATGAGCCGTTGGACTTCATCTCCTTCCACACCAAGGGGAGCTACTTCACCAATCGGGAGTACCGACCGATCGGCAGCCCGCCGTCGGAACAGCTCAGCCCGTCGTCGACGAAGATGATCAACGACATCCGTGAGTTCAACCGGGCTATCGCGCAGTACGAGCAGTATCGGCAGTTGCCGGTCTACGTCGACGAGTGCGACGCCTCCGTGCCGGCGCACTTCGGGACCTATGACAATCCCAACTACGAGTTCCAGAACACCGAGTACTACCCGGTGTTCCAGGCCAAGCTGATGAAGAAGATCCTCGACCTCAATACCGAGGAAGTGGTGCAGGTCGAGCGCGCCACCTCCTGGAGCTTCTACTTCGAGGGTGAGCGCTACTTCGAAGGCACCCGGTCGTTCCAGACCGCCGGCGGCGTGGAGAAGCCACTGCTGAACGGCTATCGGATGCTGTCCCTGCTCGGCACCGAGCGGATCGCCGCGACATCGGACGCCGGTTGGACGCTCGACGACCTGGACCCGGAGGCCGGCCGCAGCATGGGCGAGGAGGTCGACGCCCTCGCCTCACGGGC
The DNA here is from genome assembly GCF_900105385.1 of Microlunatus soli. Classification (NCBI taxonomy): domain Bacteria; kingdom Bacillati; phylum Actinomycetota; class Actinomycetes; order Propionibacteriales; family Propionibacteriaceae; genus Microlunatus; species Microlunatus soli. The sequence continues at coordinate 3,892,480 of NZ_LT629772.1, forward strand.
GGAAGACGGAACGCTGGCGATCCTGGTCTGGCGACACACCGATGATCAATATCGGACCAGCACCGACGAGGCCACGGTCCGACTGACGGTGCGGAATGCTCCGGTCGGCACCCTAGGGCTTACCCACTACCGGATCGATGCCGAGCACAGCAACGCCCACACCCGATGGAAGGAACTGGGCTCACCGCAGGATCCGACCCCGGAGCAACTGACCAAGATCACCGCGCGGCAGGGGCTGGAGGAGCTCGAGGAGACGACAACGGTCCAGGCCGATCCGGACGGAACGATCACCATCGACGTCTCGCTCCCGCTGCCGGCGGCGTCGCTGCTGCTGCTCCGACCGGAACGTCGCTGAGTGACAAGGCGGGACCGATGACCACCCGAGCCCTGTCGGCGAGCCGTGAACGTGCCGAGGTCGCGGAGTCGCCGACACCGGCGAATCGTCCGCCCCGCCGCGGCTGGCGGGACTGGAAGAAGACGACCTGGATCTGGCTGTTCCTGCTGCCGACCGTCGTGCTGTACGGCGTCTACACGCTCTATCCGATCATCGCCAGCCTGGGCTACTCGTTGCTGGAGTGGAACGGCTTCGACGCCGACAAACGCTTCGTCGGCGTCCGGAACTATCAAGCGGTCCTGACCGATCCGCTGTTCTGGAACTCGTTCAAGATCACCCTGCTCTTCATGATCATGGTGGTGCCGGCCCGGGTGCTGCTCAGTCTGCTGCTGGCGATGGTGCTGAACTCTCCGAGGATGCCGCTGGTCGGGATCCTCCGGTCGGCGTTCTTCATCCCGGTGGTGACGACGACCGCCATCATCGGGGTGGTCATGCAGTTCATCCTGGATCCCGCCAGCGGCCCGATCAACAAGGTGCTGATCGGACTCGGCAGCGGCGGGATCAGCTTCCTCGGCGAACCCGAGTGGGCGTTGCCCACCGCTGCCGCGCTGTACGTCTGGAAGTTCTTCGGCGTCACGATGATCTACTGGCTGGCCGCACTGCAGACGATCCCGCAGGACGTCTACGAGGCAGCCCGGATCGACGGCGCCGGCACCCGCAGCCTGTTCACCGACATCACCCTGCCGATGCTCAAGCCGTTCCTGGTGATCATCACCGTGCTGACCGTCGAGGAGACCTTCCACAACTTCGACCTGATGTACACACTGACCGCCGGCGGACCGTACTTCCACACCGAGATCATCGAGATCTACATCTACCGGTGGGCGTTCGGCGCATCGGTTCCGCAGCTCGGTCATGCCTCCGCGGCCGCGGTGCTCTTCGGCGTCCTGGTGGCCGTCGTCGGAGTCCTCCAGCTGTGGGGGCTGTACGCCAGCCGTCGGATGAGGGGAGAGGCGCGATGACTGCCCAGCTCACGGCGGCGCCGCCGGCCGACACCGGTCGTCGACGTCGGTTCCTGCGGCGGCTGCCCTGGTGGATCGGCGCGGCGTTCCTGATCGGTGCGGCGGTGCTGTGGATCTTCCCGTTCATCTGGATGGTGGCGGCGTCGCTGAAGGACAACATGGAGATGTTCGCCGGCGGCCTCAATCTGATCCCCAAGGACTTCCGCTGGGACAACTACGTCCGCGCCTGGACCGATGCGCACTTCGGTCGCTACCTGATCAACACGATCGTCGTCACCGGGTTGACCGTGCTGATCGTGACGGTGCGCTGCGCGATGGCGGGATATGTGCTGGCCCGGTTCCGGTTCCGCGGCTCGAAGCTCTTCATGGGGGTGCTGATGGCCACTCTGTTCGTGCCGACCGGCTACACGATCATCCCGATCGTCCAGGTATCGATGCGGCTCGGTCTGATCGACTCACTGGCCGGGATGATCCTGGCGCTCAGCGGGGCCGCCTACGTGTCGGCGATCCTGATCTACTACGGCTACTTCCGGCAGATGCCCAGGGAACTGGAGGAAGCCGCGATCGTCGACGGAGCAGGCTTCTTCCGGACGTTCTTCTCGGTGATGCTGCCGTTGGCGATGCCGGTGACCTCGACGGTCGCGATCCTGACCTTCATCACGACCTGGAACTCGTTCTTCCTGCCGTTGGTGTTCACCTTCAGCCGCCCCAACCTCCGCACGGTCAGCGTCGGTATGCAGGCGTTCGTCGGTGAGAGCGCCACCGATTGGAGCGGGATGGCAGCCGCCGGCGTGATCTCGATCGTGCCCGTGGTGTTGCTGTTCATCTTCTTGCAGCGCTACTTCGTCGAAGGCATCGCCGGTGCGGTGAAGTCCTGATCCGACGCGACGCCAGCTCCTGATCAACACCAGAAGGATGATCATGACCAGAATGACCCGGCGGAATCTGTTCGGTCTGTCGGTGCTCGCCACCGCCGGGCTCGCTACCGGCTGCACTGACGATGCGGCCAGCTCCGACACTCCCGCGGTCGCCTCCGGTGCCGGGACTCTGGACTGGTGGGATCACTTCAGCTCCTTCCAGACCCTCAACGACGACTGGGCGGCCACCCAGTCCACGGCACTCGGGGTCAAGGTCGTCCACACCTACAGCGACGCCGGCAAGGCCGATCAAGCTCTGCAGTTGGCGCATCAGGCCAACAAGATGCCGGCGGTCTACTCCAACGTCGTCGGCATCCCGTTGGCTGCCCTGGTCGACGGCAACTGGGTGCACGAGATCAAGCTGTCCGAGGCAGACCTGGCGAAGCTGCCGAAGGGCACGATGACCGACGGGATCACCAGCCTGGACGGAAAGATCTACGGCGTTCCGATGCTCAGCATGCGGCAGAGTTCGACGCTGACCTGGATGAACACCGACCATCTCCGCAGGGCCGGTCTGGACCCGACCGAGCCGCCGACCGACTATGCCGGCTTCAAGGACTTCTGCCGGCGACTGGCGGCGGTCAAGGCGATCCCGCTGACGATGGCGCTCGGCGGGGACGGCGGCCGGGCCGAGGAGCAGGTCAACGAGCTCGCCCAGGTCGCCGGGTTCGCCGGCTCCGAAGGGCTGAAGTTCAGCGGCGAGTACGCCTACCACGACGACAGCTACCTCACCGTGATCGAATTCCTCAAGGAGTTGTACGAGCAGAAGTACCTGTTGCCCGGCAGCAACACCCTGGACGTCGTCAACGCCCGTACCCGGTTCGCCGCCGGCGCGGTCGCGATGTTCGTGGACGGCAACTTCTCGCCGGGCGGCTGCAAGGCCATCGAGCCGACGTTCGTGGACAAGATGGCATTCGGCCCGATCCTGGTTCCGACCGCCGGGACGGATCCGTGGACCTATCGCGGCAGTCCGTCGCCGACGTACTTCGTGTCGAAGGGTGTGGACGACCTGCAGGCCGCGCAGGGACTGGTGGACTCGTTGCTGACCGAGGAGTACCAGAAGGGCATGATCGCCGCGATGGACCAGCCGCCGCTGAATCTGGATCTGGTCGCGGACAATCCCGATGCGACCGATGCCTACAAACAAGGGGTCGCCTTCGTCCGGGACAACGTCTTCTTGATGCCGGAGGCGATCGTGCGCAACCCGGAGATCGCGGCCGTCGACGCGAAACGCAAGCCGGTCAGCCCGACCCTGGGCAACATCGTGCAGGGCTATCTGGTCGACGCGATCACCGATCTGCGCGGCGCGTTGAAGAAGCTCAGCGACAGCAACGAGGCCGATCGCCAACAGGCCATCAAGGCGGCCCGGCAATCAGGGGCGAAGGTGTCGGAGGACGACTACGTCTTCAGCGACTGGGTTCCGGGCAAGGACTATCACTAGTTCTCACTGCAGCGCAGAGGTCAGCCGGAGGGCGTTGTCCAGATAGCGCTGGTGCCAGGGCCGACGGGTCCAGGCGGCCAGGTCGAGCTCGGTCGAACGGTCCCGGTAATCGCCGATCACTCGGTTCAGACCCGCGGTGAAATCGGCGCCCATCCCGAGCAGCATGATCTCGTAGTCCAGGGCGAAGGAACGCATGTCCATGTTGGAGGAGCCGATCACGCCGACCTGGTCGTCGACGGTCATCGCCTTGGTGTGCAAGACGTACGGCGCCGGGTAGAGATAGATCCGCACGCCGGCCTCCAGCAGACCTTGGTAGTAGGACCGCTGGGCATGATGGACCATGAACTGGTCGGCCTTCTCCGATACGAACAGTTCGACCACGACACCGCGGTAGGCGGCGGTGGTGATCGCTGCCAACAACGACTCATCGGGTACGAAGTACGGGCTGACGATCGACACCGAGCGCTGCGCCAGGTAGAGCATCGAGGTGAACAGCCGCAGATTCGGTTCGGTCGGGAATCCCGGCCCGGACGGCACCAACTGGAAGACGGTCGGTTCGCGGTCGGGCGTCCGGTGATCGCGGTACTCGGGATGGTATTGCTCGGGATGGGCGTCGGTCGCGACCTCCGGCCCGGACTCGATCGCGGCCGGGCGACCGTCGACGTCGCGCACCTCACCGGTCGCGGTGGAGACCAGCAGATCGTCGGACTCGGCGTACCAGTCGGTGGCGAAGATGACGTCCAGGGACTGCACGATCTCGCCGCTGACCTCGACATTGAGGTCGATCCACTCCCTGCCGATCCTGTGGTTGCGCTTGTTGTGGTAACCCGGCTCGATCAGGTTCTGCGAGCCCATGAACGCCCGCTCGCCGTCGATCACCACCAGCTTGCGGTGGTTGCGCAGATCGGGCCGCCGCCACTTGCCCTTGAGCAGGTTGATCGGCATCATCCGATGCCAGTCGATGCCGGCGGCCGTCATCCGCCGATTCATCTCCTGATGCCGGCTGTACTTGCTGGAACCGAGTTGGTCGTAGAGCACCCGCACCGTGACACCGCGCTCGACCGCTCGCGCCATCGCCGCGAACAACGGCTCGGTCACCTCGTCCAGCCCGAGCGCATAGATCTCCAGGTGGACGTACCGCTCGGCGCGATCGACGGCCGCGGCGATACTGGCGATCGAGGCCCGCGCATCGGGATGCAGATCCTCGGTGAAGCCGACCACGCACGGCATCGAGGTGAGCTGACGGTTCAGCGTCACCAGGGTGGCGCTGGTCGCCGTCGAGCGGACCGTCGCCGGCACCAACGGATGGGCAGCAGTGTATTCCTTGATCGCCCGGTTGGCCTCGGCCTGGAGCCGATGCCGGCGTCCGTGCACATACGGTGAGCCGATCAGGAAGAACAACGGCAGACCGACGATCGGCAGGAACAGGATCAGCAACAGCCAGGCCTGCCCGGAGCTGGGCCGGCGATTCTCCGGCACCGTCCCGATCGCGATCAGCTTGACGGCGTAGTCGACGACCAGCAAAACCGTCGAGATGATGGACTGCGGAGTCATGGGCCGCAGTATGCCGCCTCCACCGCCACGTCCGGTGTACCCCGCGCCATGATCAACTAATGCCACGGTGGTGAGCCTCAGGAATCGGTCGGATTCGCCGAACAGGCGAACGTCATCGGCTAGCGTGGCTGTCAGTGTTCGTGTCTATTCGGGGGGATAGCCGTGAGAACCAGCGCTGCGTCGACGCCACCACCGGTTCCGGCAGAAGGATCAACTGTCGATGATCAACAACGGCCGGGACCGGACGGCGTCCAGCTGGTTTCGCTGGCCCAGCTCGCCGGGCCGGAGCGACAGGCCTGGGACGATCTGTTCACATCCCAACGGGGACTGGTCAATCCGTTCGCCGCACCCGAGTGGGTGCAGCGCTGGTACGAGGTCTTCACCGAGCCCGAGGATCGGGTGTTGTTCGTCAAGCGGGACGGCGGTCGGCTGACGGCGGTGGCCCCGTTCTTCCGCAGCCGGGTCCGAGCCGGCGGTGTGGTGCTGGCCCGGCGGCTCCAGCTGGCCGGTGCAGGCCAGGGCGGTTCGTTGTTGGAGTTGCCGCAGATCCTGGCCGCGCCCGACCAGCAGCGATCGGCGGTGCGGGACATCGTCGCGGCGGTGCTGGCCGCCGACGTCGGCGCCGATTGGACCGAGACCGCGATCACCGGCCAGCAGGGATGGTTCGAGCCGCAATGGGTGGTCGGGACACGCAAGCCGGTCGCTTTCCACCGGCCGCAGTTGGGACGGGCCTGCGTGATCATCCCGTTGCGTGAGAGCTGGGAACTGACCAAGGCCGGTCTGAAACGCAACGTGAAGGAGAGCCTGCGCCGATCCAGGAATCGATTGGCCAAGGACGGACGCCCGTGGGCGGTCCGTCAATACACCGAGGACCTCGATCTCGCGGTGGTGAACCGTTTCCTCGCTCTGCACAGGAATCGGGCGGACAGCGAACAGTCCCGGAACCGGCATCCGGACGCGTTCGCCGAACGGTCCCGCCGGGAGCTGCTGCGGATGCTGCTGCCCGAGCTCGGGCGCCGCGGCAGGGCACGCATCCTCGAACTCGAACTCGGCGGTCGTGTCGTCGCGGCCCAGCTGGTGTTGCACGCGCCGGGGACCTCCTACATCCATTCGTCGGGCTTCGTCCCCGACGTCTGGGATCTCGGCCCGGTGACCTTCCTGCAGGGCGAGGCGATTGCGGATGCGGCCGATCGGGGCGACCGGTGGATCAACCTGTCACCGGGGCCGAATGTCGCCAAACTGCGCTGGAGTGAACAGCTCGACGTCCACCAGGACTTCGCATTCGGGACCGGTGGCCGCATGTTGCGGTGGCGGTACGGTGTCTTCGCCGCAGCCCAGACCCAGGCGCAGGTCAATCACGCCATGGCCTTGGCGGGCGCTGCGCCCCGCGCAGTGACGGGAAAATGATCACATGGCGTGGCTGTCGAATCGTCTGATCCGTCGGGTCAGTTGGAATCTGGTCGATCAGGCATTGTCGGCGGCCAGCAACTTCGCGCTCGCCGTCGTCATCGCCCGATCGGTCAGCGCGTCCGAATTCGGTGCCTTCTCGATCGCCTTCATGATTTACGGGATTGCTGTCGCGGCCACCAAATCCGTGGTCGGGCAGCCGCTGCAGATGCGCTACAGCAGTGCGACACCGCACGTGCAACACCACGAGATCGGTCGGGCGACCGGGTTCGTGCTGGCGGCCTCGATCATGGTCGGAGTGATCGCGGCGGGGCTCGGGCTGGTCGTCGGCGGGGCAGTCGGCTCGTCGATGCTGGCGTTGGCTGTCGTGATGCCGTTCCTGCTGGTGCAGGACAGCTGTCGGATGGCGATGTTCACCATCGGCCGACCCGCCTGGGCAGCCGCCATCGACGCGGTCTGGGCGATCGCCCAGTTCGCCCTCATCGCGGTGATCCTGATCACCGGTGCGGATCTGGTGTGGCTGCTGATCCTTGCCTGGGGCGTCGCGGCAGGAGTGTCGGCCGGCATCGGCGCGATCCTGTTGAGGCTACGACCGATGATCGGGCAGGCCATCAGCTGGCTGCGCGCCCAGCGACATCTGGTCCGCTACCTGTTCGGGGAGTATCTGCTCGGCCTCGGCGCGGCGCAGTTCGGGTTGGTCCTGGTCGGCGTCGTCGCAGCGGCCGATGCCGTCGGCTCGCTCCGCGCTGCCCAGGTATTGCTCGGACCGCTGGGAATCGTCGCGTCGGCGGTCTTCCAGTTCGCGGTCCCGGAGATGGCGTCGCGTCCTCAGATGTCCCGACGCCGACGGACCGCTTTCGGGCTGACCATCAGTGCTGCGCTCGGGCTGGTCACGATCTGCTACGTCGCGCTGCTCCTGGTGTTGCCCGACCGTGCCGGGCTGGCCCTCTTCGGAGACTCCTGGGCGGGGGCCGCAGCGATCCTGGTCCCGATGGGGCTGGCCTCGTTGGCGTCCAGTCAGGCCAACGGTCCGGCCGGCGTGCTGTACGCGATGGGGCGCGCCCAATGGACCTTCCGGATCAACCTCGTCAAGGGCCCGATCCTGCTGGTCCTGTTGATCATCTGCGCTGGACTGTGGGCAGCGACCGGCGCGGCCTGGGCGTTCTTCGCCATCGAGCTGGCCGTCCTGCCCGCCTGGTTGCTGACCTTCGGAAAAGCCGTCCGCAACGGGCAGGTGGTCACCGACGGCGCCGTTTCCCCTGACCATGCGAATGTGACCACGCGAACCTGACCACAGCTGGATCCACCGCCCAGATCGAGGTGCCGCAGTGACGATTCATCTCCTCTACCGCTCCTACGGCGGGGAGAACAGGAAGCGCCGACCGGACTACTACAGCAAGCTGTTGACGCTGAGCTCGTTCATCCGAGCCGCCGACCGGCTTCCGCTCGCCGACGTGATCTTCGTCAACGACGGACCGATCCCGGCCGACCGGCTGGAGTTGATGCGTTCGGCGGGCCGGGTGATCTCGCTGGGCGACGTGCCGTCGGGCATGCGGGCCAGCTACCGCTTCGCCCTGCACCTGCCGGACACCGAAGGCTGGCCGGACGACGACGTGGTGATGTTGGTCGAGGACGACTATCTCTTCGCCGCCGACTCCTTCTCGGCGTTGGCCGATGCCGTCGAGGACCTGACTGACGTCGGTTACTTCGCACTCTACGGCGAGCGCGCCGACTACGGCGACCCGGTGGATCGGCGTCGGATGTCGGTACCGGACGGCTGGCATCCACAGCCGGACTTGGCGTCCGGCGGCCGCGTCTGGTTCAACCTCGCCAGCACCGCCAGCACCTTTGCCGCCCGGGTCGGGGTGCTGCGCAGTGATCTGGACATCTTCGAGCAGTGCATGCGCCCGTTCCGGCGACGGTTCCTTGATCACGAGACCTGCCTGATCGTGCAGGGTGCGATTCCCTACCGCGGCTGGCAGCTGATCACCGGCCTGCCCGATGACTTCGAGCCGTCGATCCGCGGCGTGGTCCGGACCGTGGTGCTGATCCCGTACCGGGTGCTGCTGAATCGGCGGGCACGGCGGCAACTGCGGCCTCATCCGCTCTACTGCGTGACACCCAACGAGGCAACGCATCTGGAACATCCGGTGATCTCTCCCGATCGTGACTGGGAGTCGATCGGACGGGAGGTCACCGACTGGGTCGCCGGCCGGGAGCGAGGCGGCGTCGGATGAGGCAGGCCGGCATCCGTTCGACCCTGCTGATGGCAGTGATCGTGCTGTCCGTGCTCGTGGCCGGCTGTGGGGCGGCGCCGGCACCGGACACCCGGGTCCCCTCGGACGAACCGGTCCCGTCGCTCAGCGGTGACGGCCCCGGCCTGCAGCGCGCCCGCCGGCTCCTGGGGCCGCCACCGTCGGGAGGAGCCTGGCACAGCGGGGTCTGGCCGGGTGGCGGCACCATCTCGGCGAAGCGTGCCAACGCCTTCGGAGTCTGGCGGGGGACACCGATCGACACCGGCGTGACCTACCCGGCAACCGACAGTTGGCAGCAGATCCAGGACTCGTCGTGGCACATCCAGACCTACAACGGGCTGGACGGAGTGTTGGCCTACGGGCTGCCGATGTTGCCCGACAACGACACCGGCGATTTCCGATCGATCGTGCGCGGCGATCATGACGAGGTCTATCGACAGATCGCCGACGATCTGATCGCCAACGATCGCGGGCGGTCCATCGTACGGATCGGGTGGGAGGCCAATGGTGATTGGTTTCCGTGGAATGTCCGTGCCGATCAGGCCGCCGAATACATCGCCGCCTTCCGGCACATCGTCGGGGTGCTGCGCGGAACCGCGCCCGATCTGGTGATCGACTTCGACATCGCCTGTGGCACAACGTTGCGTGGCCAACAGAACCGCACCGATGCACTGACAAAACTCTATCCCGGCGACGATGTCGTCGATCTGGTCGGCTGCGACATCTACGACTGGTACGGCACCGCGGCGACAGATCAGGCCGGCTGGCGGCGCAGCCTGCGACCCCAGGCGGCTGTCGGTATTGCCGATGTCGCCGACTTCGCCCGGGACCACGGAAAGGGCCTGACCTTTCCGGAGTGGGGTCTGGCAAGCCCCGCCGAGCACGGTGCCGGCGACAATCCTTACTTCATCGAACGAATGCGGAGCTTCTTCGACAGCCAGGCGTCGACCCTGGTGATGGAGAACTACTTCAACGAGCCCGATACCAGCTTGGCGAACTCGATCTGGGAGCCCGCACAAATGCCACGGGCCGCGCAGGCCTACCGGAGGCTCTGGTGACCCGAGCCCCAGCGGATGGGCGAAGGGCTCAGGTCCAGGGCTCAGGTCAGGGCTTCCACAGAGACGGCGCGGGGCACTTGATCAAAACCCACAAGTGGACATTGTATGTGAGGTAAACAGGCATCGTTCGTCGACGCGCAACCTGCGGCTACATCCCTGTACACACAGGCATCTGGCGGTCGGTGTCAAGAAAAACCACGAATCGTCTGCGGGCTGACACCCGGTCAGTCTAGGCTCGGTCCGGAGGCGCGCGGGGGGATGCTGACAGCGTGGGCATCGCGCGGTGGAGTCGGTTCGGGGGGATCGATGGCGCAGACATATGACATCGTCGTGGTCGGAGCGGGGATCGTGGGATTGGCCACGGCCCGAGAGCTGCGGCGACGCCATCGGGGTCTGGCAATTGCCGTTGTGGAGAAGGAGAGCGGGCCCGGTCGCCACCAGAGCGGCCACAACAGCGGTGTGTTGCATGCCGGCGTCTACTACAAGCCCGGATCGCTGAAGGCGCAGCTCTGCGTGCGGGGCAAGGCAGCGATGGAGCGGTTCGCGACCGAGAGCGGCATCGAGTACGAAACCTGCGGCAAACTGATCGTCGCGATCGACGACTCCGAACTCGGCCGGCTCGCGGAGCTGGAGCAACGGGGCCTGGCCAACGGGGTGGCCGGCCTGCGGATGGTCGGTCCCGAGGAGATGCGGGAGATCGAGCCGCATGTCGCGGGCGTTCGAGCTCTCCATGTTCCTGGGACCGGGATCATCGACTACGGCCGGGTCGTCGACGTCCTTGCAGCACAACTTCGCGCCGCCGGCGTCGACCTGCACTTCGGCCGGCGCGTGATCGGGCTGGATCGACGTGCCGGCACCGTCGTCATCCGAACGTCGCAGGGTGACCTCGTCACCCGCAGGGTGGTCAGTTGCGCAGGCCTGCAGTCGGACCGGGTAGCCCGGCTGGACTCCGAGCCCGAGGTCGGCATCGTCCCGTTCCGCGGCGACTACTACACGCTGACGCCGGCTGCTCGCCATCTGTGTCGGGGCTTGATCTATCCGGTGCCCGATCCCGCACTTCCCTTCCTGGGCGTACATTTCACCCGACGCATCGACGGGTCGGTCTGGGCCGGTCCTAATGCGGTGCTGGCCACTGCCCGGGAAGGATACCGGCGTCGCGATCTTGATCTTCGCGATCTTGTCGGCACGGTCCGGCAGCGGGGCTTTCACCGGATGGTGCGTCGTGAATGGCGCACCGGTGCACGCGAGGTGTGGCGCGACGTCGTCAAACGGGCTTACCTGAAAGATCTGCAGCGCTACGTTCCGGCACTGGCCGCACACCACCTGCAGTTCGGGCCGTCGGGTGTTCGGGCCCAGGCGATCGCCGGCAACGGTTCGCTGGTCGACGACTTCACGCTCGCGGTGTCGCCGGACAGCGTGCACGTGCTCAATGCACCAAGCCCCGCGGCTACTGCGTCGCTGGCCATCGCCAGTCGCCTGGTCGACGAGGTCGATCGTGCGTTCACACTGACCGCCGCGACGGCGATCGCGCCGCCGCCCTAGCGAATCCCTGCCACGCTGACGAATCGGGGGAGAACTCAGCATGACTGTCATCAAGTCCCAGGGTCGAAGACCGTCGATCCTGGCACCGAAGAGGATCACGCACCATGATCATCCGCGGCATCGGCGGCGGAAGTATCCCTGGGGCCGCTTCTCGCCGTTGTTGCGCGACGGCGTGCGCCCGTTCCTGATCGCCGGGGACGTGCTGGCCTGCGTAGCGGTGGCGATGATCATGCACGCCGGTTGGGAGTCGACGATCGGGACCACGGTCGTCTTCGTCGGGCTGCTCGCGATCGGCGGGCTGAACCGGTCCCGACTCACGCTGTCGGCGTTGGACGACCTGCCGCAGATCCTGCGGGTGTGGCTGCTCGGCTCGGCCTTCCTGGTGGTGCTGTCGCAGGTGCTGACCGGATCGCTGCAGTTGCCGCTGTTGGTCGGGATCCTGCCGGCCGTGGCCGTCGTTCGTACGGTGCTCTACGCCGTGGTGCGGAACTGGCGTACCCGGGGCTGGGTGACCCATCCGACCGTTGTCGTCGGTGCCGACGCACTCGGACGCGAGGTGGCGGAGATCGTGATCGACCATCCCGAGAGCGGGTTGCGGGCGGTCGGTTTCATCGACACGCCGACCTCGGATCGTGAGCGGCTGCCGGTGCCGTTGATCGGCGAACCCGGCCAGCTGACCGCGGTCCTGGTCGGCTCCGAGGCGAGAGCCCTGATCGTGGCTCAGGGCGGGGTGTCGGACGCGGACCTGGTGACGCTGGTGCGCAACTGCCAACGTCAGCAGTGCGAGGTCTTCGTGCTGCCACGACTGCACCAGATCACCCACGTCGGTCAGGACATGGACACCGTCGGCGATCTGCCGCTGGTCCGGCTGCGTCGCTCGGCCTATCGCAGTCCCTCCTGGCGGGTGAAGCGACTGATCGATCTGGTGATCGCCGCGATCGGCATCGTCTTCCTGGCGCCGCTGCTGGCGGTGATCGCGATCGCCGTGCGGTGGGAGACCGGCCGCGGGGTGATCTTCCGGCAGCAGCGGGTCGGCTGCGACGGTGTGCCGTTCGAGCTGTTGAAGTTCCGCTCGATGCGACCCGTCGACGAGACCGAGTCGCAGACCAACTGGAACATCGCTGCCGACCAACGCGTCGGCCGGGTCGGTCGGCTGCTGCGGAAGACGTCGCTGGATGAACTCCCGCAGCTGTTCAACATCCTGCGCGGTGACATGAGTCTGGTCGGGCCGCGTCCGGAGCGACCGCACTTCGTCACCCAGTTCGGTGAGCTGTACACCGGGTACGCCGATCGGCATCGGGTGCCGTGCGGCCTGACCGGCTGGGCCCAGGTGCACGGACTCCGCGGCGACACCCCGATCGATCAGCGAGCACGCTTCGACAACTTCTACATCGAGAACTGGACGTTGTGGCTGGACGTCAAGATCATCCTGCGCACCACGGTGACCGTCTTCACCAAGCCAGGCTCCTAACAACAAGATCATCATTCTTCGAGAGGAACAGCGATGCAGGACCTTCGTCAGAGCCACCGGGTCGACCCGGCGGACATCCCGGTCGTGATCTTGTGCGGCGGTATGGGCACCAGACTCCGAGAGGCGAGCGAGAAGCTTCCGAAGCCGCTGGTCGACGTCGGCGGCAAGCCGATCCTGTGGCACATCATGAAGACCTACGGTCACTTCGGTTTCCGGCGTTTCGTGCTGTGCCTCGGGTACAAGGGCGATCAGATCAGACGGTACTTCCTGGACTACCGCGAACACCAGAACGACTTCACCCTCGACCTGGGCGCCGGCGCAGCCCCGCGTTTCCACAAGCGAGGACAGGTCGAGGACTGGGAGATCACCTTCGTCGAGACCGGTCTGTTGACCGGCACCGGTGGCCGGATCCGTCGCGTCGCCGACCAGATCGACACCGATCACTTCCTGCTCACCTACGGCGACGGGATCGGCGCCGTCGACATCCCGGCGCTGTTCGCGCAGCATCTCGCCTCCGGCAAGCTCGGGACCGTGACCGGGGTGCACCCGAACAGCCGCTACGGCGAGATGCACGTCGAGGGTGCCGAGGTGCAGGAGTTCAACGAGAAGCCGACCCTCGCGGCCGGCTGGGTCAGCGGCGGGTTCTTCGCGTTCAACCGGCTGATGATCGACAAGTACCTCGACGACGATCCCGAGCTGTTGTTGGAGAAGAAGCCGCTGCAGACGATGGCTACCGACGGCGAGTTGGGCGTCTTCTGCCACGAGGACTTCTGGATGGGCATGGACACCTTCCGGGACTGGACCGAGCTGAACGCGCTGTGGGACTCCGGACGCCCGCCGTGGAAGGTCTGGCAGGACTGACCGCGGCCCGCAGCCACCGACACATCCCTGACCCGAAAGAGAACCATGAGACTTCTTGTCACCGGCACCGACGGCTACCTCGGTTGCCTGCTTGCCCCGGAGCTGATCCGGGACGGTCACCAGGTACTCGGCGTGGACACCGGCTTCTACAAATCCGGCTGGCTCTACAACGGCACCGACACCGCACCGATGACGCTGGTGAAGGACATCCGGCTACTCACCGCCGACGACCTGGCCGGCATCGACGCGGTCGTCCACCTGGCCGAGCTGTCCAACGATCCGCTCGGCCAACTGTCGCCGGCCATCACCTATCAGATCAACCATCGCGGATCCGTCCGGCTGGCCGGACTCGCCAAGCAGGCCGGGGTGCGACGGTTCGTGTACATGTCGTCGTGCAGCGTCTACGGAGTCGCCGACGGCGAGGTCGACGAGACATCGCCGGTCAACCCGCAGACCGCGTACGCCGAATGCAAGACCCTGGTCGAACGCGATCTACAGGCGATGGCAGACGACGACTTCTCGCCGACGTTCCTGCGCAACGCCACGGCGTTCGGTGCCTCACCCAGGCAGCGCTTCGACATCGTGCTGAACAACCTGTCCGGTCTGGCCTGGACGACCGGGAGGATCGCCATGATCAGCGACGGCAGTCCGTGGCGTCCGCTGGTGCATGCCCTGGACATCGCCCAGGCAATCCGCCGGGTGCTGGACGCCCCACGCGAACTGGTCCACAACGAGATCTTCAACGTCGGCTCGACCGAGCAGAACTATCGGGTCAAGGAGATCGCCGACATCGTCGCCGCGGAGTTCCCCGGCTGTGAGGTCAGCTTCGGCGCTGCCGCCGATGACAATCGCAGCTACCGGGTGTGCTTCGACAAGATCAGCAACAAGCTGCCGGGCTTCGCCTGTCAGTGGGACGCCGTCTCCGGCGCCGCGCAGCTGCACCGGGTCTTCGGCAGCATCGACCTGGACACCGCAACCTTCACCGGCCGGGGGCACACCCGGCTGGCGCAGTTGCAACACCTGATCGGCACCGGTCAGGTCGACGCCGAACTCTTCTGGAGCCGTTCATGATCATCACCAGAACCGCGATCGACGGGCCGGCGGTCGTCGACCTCGACCTGCGATCCGACGACCGGGGCTTCTTCGCCCGCACCTTCTGCGTCGAGGAGTTCGCCGACGCGGGTCTGCAGACCGACGTCGAGCAGTGCAATCTCTCGTTCAATCATCGCGCCGGAACCGTGCGTGGCATGCATTTCCAGATCGCTCCGCATCCGGAAGCCAAGCTGGTCCGCTGTATCCGTGGGGCCGTGGTCGACATCATCGTCGACATGCGGCCCGATTCGCCCACCAGACTGCAGCACGTCGCGGTCGAGCTGAGCGCGGAGAACCGGCGGGCCTTCTACGTGCCGCCCTATTTCGCCCACGGCTACCAGACGCTGGTCGACGACACCGAGGTGATGTACCAGGTGAGCGGATCCTACGAGCCGGCCGCCGAGCGGGGGTTGCGCTGCGACGACCCGGACCTGGCGTTGGTCTGGCCGCTTCCGGCCCAGGTGATCAGCACCAAGGACGCCAGTTGGCCGCTGCTGGCCACGGCTCGGGAATCGATCGGGGCCGGCTCATGATCATCGTCGACACCGCCCTGCGGCGTCGGGCCGAGGAGGGCCGCCCGATCCGGGTCGCGGTGATCGGCGCCGGCTTCATGGCCCGCGGCCTGGTCAACCAGATCACCAACTCCACGCCCGGGATGACGGTGTCCGCGATCGTCAACCGCACCGTCGGCAAGGCCGAGACCGCCTATCGTGAGGCGGGCATCACCCAGTTCCGCCCGGTCAGCACGCCGGCCGAGACGGAGCGCGCGATCGGGGCCGATGTCCCGGTGCTGACCGACGACTTCCGGGCGGTGATCGGTGCCGAGCAGATCGAGGCGGTCGTCGACGCCACCGGCGCGGTCGAGTACGGCTGCCAGCTCGCGGTCGCCGCGATCGAGCACGGCAAACACCTGATCCTGATGAATGCCGAGGTGGACGGCACCGTCGGACCACTGCTGAGCCGCCGGGCCGGTGCGGCCGGCATCGTCCTCACCGGCTGCGACGGCGATCAACCGGGGGTCCAGCTCAACCTGGTTCGCTTCGTCCGGGGCATCGGTTTGCGGCCGTTGGTCTGCGGCAACATCAAGGGGCTGCAGGATCCGTACCGGACGCCGACCACCCAACAGGCCTTCGCCGAACGCTGGGGCCAGGATCCACGAATGGTCACCAGCTTCGCCGACGGGACCAAGATCAGCTTCGAACAGGCGCTGGTCGCGAACGCCACCGGGATGACGGTGGCCCGACGCGGAATGCTCGGTCGTGATCATCGCGGTCACATCGACGAGCTGACCACGATGTACGACGTCGCCGAGTTGGAGCGGCTCGGCGGGGTGGTCGACTACACGGTCGGCAGCCGCCCGGGCCCGGGCGTGTTCGTGCTGGCCACCCAGGACGATCCCCGGCAACGGCATTACCTGGACCTCTACAAGCTCGGTCCCGGCCCGCTCTACAGCTTCTACACGCCCTACCACCTCTGCCACTTCGAGGTGCCGCAGACCGTTGCCCGCGCGGTGCTCTTCGGTGACGCGGCCATCGCCCCGCTCGGGGCACCGACGGTGGAGGTCGTCGCGACCGCCAAGCGCGAGCTGGCTGCCGGTGACGTCCTGGACGGTCTCGGCGGCTACGACAGTTACGGCGTGGCCGAGCGCGCCGACCTGACCGCGACCGACGGCCTGTTGCCGATCGGCGTGGCCGAGGGCTGCACCGTCCGGCACGCAATCGCCAAGGACACCGTATTGCGCTACGCCGATGTCGAGCTGCCGGGCGGTCGATTGGTCGATCGGCTGCGTACCGAACAAGCGGCCGAACTTCCTGTCGGGCAACCGGCTGCTCAACTGGCGGAAGTGTGACGCCGATGCCAGCTTCAGCCATCCCACGATCATCGCGTACCGGCACCTGGTCACTGCGTCGGGTGCTGGCCGCCGACCTGACGGCGATGGCCGAAGGCGAGACGCTGACCGGCCGGCGGATCGCGGCCCGGATCTGTGTCCATGCCCGGTGGCGAGCCGTCGTCAGTTGGCGACTGGCCCAGCGACTGCACCGGTCCCGGATCGGCAAACCGCTGGCGTTGTGGCTGACCGACCGCACCCTCGGCTTCAGCGCCGCCGAACTACAACCGAAGAGCTCGGTCGGCCCCGGCCTGGTGATCAAGCACACCGGCGGATTGGTGGTCGGCGGCGGCGTGGTCGCCGGTGCACGCCTGACCCTGCATCAGAACGTGACGCTGGGCGACCGTCGCCCGTTCGGTGGTCAACCGGAGCTCGGTGACGACGTCACGGTCGGCGCCGGCGCCTGCGTTCTCGGTCCGATCTCGATCGGGGACGGCGTCGTGATCGCTGCCAACTCCGTGGTGCTGGCCGACGTCCCGGCCGGGTGCGTGGTCGCAGGAGCCCCGGCGCGGATCGTCCGGCGCGCCGGACCGGAGCAGGTCAGCAGCACCGGACGCGACGTGAGCGCCGGGCGATGAGGAGGAACGGCGTGGACACACCGATCATGACCCAGTACGACCCGATCGGCCGGTCGGCGATCAACGCCCTGCGGCGCTGGCTGGTGCTGCCGATCGTGCTCGCCGCGCTCGGCGCCGCCGCCGGTCTGTACGCGGGCAGCCGGGCCAAGCCGAGCGCCGAGGCGATCCTGCGGGCGGAGAGTTCGGCGGTCGACGGGGCGGCGATGAAGATCGTCCAGCAGAGCGCGGTGCTCGAGCTCGACACGGCATCGGTCTACCAGGCAGCGGCCAAGGCCTCCGGCAGTACGGCGGCCGACCTGCGGACCCGGACCCAGATCGCCGCGGTGCCGGACTCCCAGCTGATCTCGGTGACGGTGACCGCCTCCACCGAGAGCCAAGCGATCGCTCAGGCCGACGCGATCGTGCACACGGCGTTGACGGCGAACGACCGGCGCACCGAGGCCGAGCTCGACAGTGTCACCGCGAGTACCCGGAAGCTGGTCAAGCACGGGAAGCTGCCGGACGCGGACGCCGAGCAGGCCAGGGTCGCACGGTTGGGCGACACCCTGGGGCAGAACCAGAGCGAGCTGGTCATCGGCGGCCGCAGCCTGACCCTGTTGCAGGGCGCGGAAGCCTCGTCGCTGCTGCCGTCGGCCAAGCTGCTCGGCGCCCTCGGCCTGTTGGCCGGGGCCCTGCTCGGCAGCGCCGTCGCGCTGTTCTTGGGGCTGCGTCGGGGTCGGATCCAGTCGGCCCGGGAGCTGCATCAGCTCTACCCTCAGGCGGCCGTCGTCGACGGACTTGATCTTGAATCGGTGATCACCCTGGAGTCGGAGAACGCGAGTGCGGTCTACATTGCCGGCATCCACCACGATCGGGCCGAGCTGGAACAGATCGCCGACGTGGTCCGGACCCAGTTCATCGCCGGCGGCCGGCCGGTGCAGTCGCCCGAACCCCGGCACAATGTGACGGTCTCCGAACAGGCGGCCGATCTGCAGATCATCATCACCAGCCTGTCCGACACCGTGCTGCGCCGGGTGGCACGGGACACCAGTGCGCTGTTGATCATCCCGGTCCGGCCGAAGGTGACCCGGATGCAGCAGCTCGAACCCTTCGCCTCGCGGCTCAACGATCGCACCTACCTGCTGGTCCAGCAGACGACCCCGGACTGGGACTGAGATGGGCCGGAGGGCCCGGGATCCGGTGGTCTGGGTGATCGGGTTGTTCGCCGCCAACTTCGCTCTGCAACGAATCTCGATCCCCAACCTGTCGATCCCGGTGATCACCGTCGTGATCTTGGTCTGGCTCGCTGCAGCACTGTGGCTGCGGATCGTCGAGCTCAACATCGGGCGGCTCATGCTGTGGGTACTGGCCGCAGCCGTGAGCGCCGCCGCCGTCCTGGCCCAGGTCCTGGTGCTGAGCAACGCCTTCGTCAGCATCAACAGTTGGCTGTTCTGGATCGTGCTCTGGCTGCCGTTGACGGTCCAGCTGCGGGACCGCAGCGCCGCCACCTATCACCGGGCGTTGCGCGGCATCGGCCATCTCGGAATCGGGATCGCCATCCTGTCGACCCTCTTCATGGTGATGCAGCTGCTGGGGCAGCCGTATCGCGACCGGATGGCCGATCTGGTGCCGTCATCGCTACTGGTCGACGGATACGTGATCAGCTATCCGGTCGCCTACGGCTCACCGATCTACAAGTCCAACGCCTGGATCGCCCTGGAGCCGTCGTTCCTGTCCTTCATGCTCGGGGTCTGTGTGGTCGCAGCGGTGCTGGCCCGCCTGCATTGGGTGAAGGTGATCGTGATCCTGCTCGGCCTGCTGGCCACCACGGCCGGGTCAGGACTGGCCGTGCTCGCCGCATTCGTCCTGCTGAGCGTGCTGTCCGGTCACGGCGCCCGACTACGGCGCTACCTGCTGCCGACGCTACCGGTGGCGGTGATCTTCGGGACGACGCTGATCGGACAGTCGCTCTTCGAGCGGGTCACCGAGGCCGGCACCAGTCGGTCCTCGACGTCACTGCGGATGATCGAGCCGTATCAGTACCTGTGGCCGCAGTGGATCTCCGATCCGACGGTGCCGTGGATCGGGCGCGGACCCGGATCATCGGCCTGGGTGGTCGGCAACTCCGGGATCGACGGGCTGCTGGTCCCCAGCCCGGCGAAGATCCTCTTCGACTACGGCGTCCTCGGTGGCGCGTTGCTGCTGATGATCATGGTCGTGGCCTTTGTCCGCTGCCCGGAGCCGACGTTCGCCCTGGCGCTGGCGATCTCGGTGTTCACCGTCCAGGCGGCATCGCCGCCGCTGGTCGCCTGCGTGATCCTCGCGGTGTCGCTCTGGTCTCCAGTCGCCGTGTGGAGCCCGACGAGACCGTCGCCGATGACCGCCGCCGCGCCCCAGCCGATCGCTGCCAAGGAGTGAATGTGTCCCGATCACTGTCGGTCCTGATGCCGGTGCTGAACGAGGAGTCGAGCATCGCTGATGCCATCGGCTCGGTGCTGAACCAGGCGGGTTGCGACCAGGAGATTCTGGTGGTGGACGGCCGCTCCGTCGACCGGACCCGGGAGATCGTCGCCGATCTCGCCCGCTCCGATCCGCGGATCCGGCTCCTGGACAACGCCGCCGTGATCATCCCCGCCGGGTTGAACGCCGGTCTGGCTGCAGCGCGGCACGAGTTCGTGGCCCGGGTCGACGGGCATGCTGAGATCAGTGCGGAC
Organism: Microlunatus soli; assembly: GCF_900105385.1. Taxonomy (NCBI): domain Bacteria; kingdom Bacillati; phylum Actinomycetota; class Actinomycetes; order Propionibacteriales; family Propionibacteriaceae; genus Microlunatus; species Microlunatus soli. The sequence continues at coordinate 3,912,593 of NZ_LT629772.1, forward strand.
TATCTGGCCCGGGCCCTGGACCGGCTGGCCGCCGACCCGAGCCTGGCCGGAATCGGTGGGCGCCGACGAGGAGTGGCCCGGACCAGGGTCGGACGAGCGATCGCCGCGGTGATGTCCAGCCCGTTCGGAGTCGGCAACTCGATCAATCACTACGCCGAGGAGTATCAGCTCACCGACCATGCCTCGTTCGGGGTCTACCGGACGGCGGCCGCGCGCCAGGTCGGCGGATGGGACGTCGCCCTTCCGGTCAACGAGGACGTGGACTTCGATCATCGTCTCCGGCTGGCCGGACATCGCATCGCCTACGACCCGGAGATGATCATCAACTGGCGGGTCCGGGAGACCGTCGCGACGTTGTTCCAGCAATATCGCCGCTACGGTCGGGGCAAGGCTGCGATGGTCCGCAAGAACGGGCGTCGCGCGGTTCGCAGCAGGCATCTGGCGGCTCCGGCATTGGTGATCGGCGTCGTGCTGTCCGTCGTCACCGCGCCCTGGGTCCCGGCGCTGTTGATCATGCCGGGTGGATACCTGGCGGGAATCGTTGTGGTGAGTGTGGTGACGTGGTGCAGGAGTGCCGAGCGAGCCGACGTCGCAGCCGCGGCGTTGCCGGCCGCATTCGTTGCAACCCACACCGGCTGGGGCCTGGGGTTCCTGGAAGGTCTGTTGTTCAAGCGATCGCCGGCGGTGGCCAGCGGGGACAGCCGGAGCCGGGCTGCGGCTGTCTGATCAGCGCCGCTGTTCGGCTAGTGTGCGACCTCGTCGTAGCGGGAACGGGCGACCTCGACTCCGTCCACGAACGCTCGTCCGGTCAGTGTCCCGGTCAACAGGGCGCGGGAGAGCGCGGCGGCATCGGAGCGGCCGGTGGCCCGCTGGGCGACCATCCGGCCGGCCGTGCCGGCCGCGAAGAACCCGCGCATCAGCACCCCTCGCGGACCCGGGTGGTAGCGCCGCAGATAGCCGGCGAAGGATGCTCCGCGCAGCCGCAGCATCTCCGCCGACGGCGCACCTGAACTGCCGGCACCGTGGGCGACGACCACGTCCTCCCGCAGTCGGCACTGCCAACCGGCGGCCCGCGCCCGCCGGCCGAACGCCATGTCCTCGGCGTAGACGAAGAAGGTCTCGTCGAAGCCGCCGAGCTCGGCGAACAGGTCCGCGCGGACCGCCATGCAGGCCCCGGTCGTCCACCCGGGGGTCAGCGGCTCACCCAGCTGCGGTTCGGCGAACAGTCCGGCGCGGGGCAGCAGCTTGTGCAGGCCGACGGCATGGACCGCGAGCCGGCCGACGCTGGGTTCCCAGCCACCGACGCCGATCTCGACCCGGCCGTCCGCGCCGGTCACGGTCGCGGCGTGTGACACGGCCCGCGGGTCGGCCGCCAGCCCCCGGACCAACGCCAGCAGATCAGCGGCGGTCGGCCGGGAGTCGGGATTGACGAAGATCACGTACGGCTTGATGCTGCTCGTGGCGCCCAGATTGGCGGCGCGAGCGAATCCCTGGCCACCGCCGGAAACGTAACGCAGCCGGCGATAGCGACCCGTCAGGTCGGCGATGCCATCGGCGTTCGCCGAGTTGTCGACCACGGCGACGGCGAGATCGTCCGGCCAGCCGTCGAGCAGGGTCTGGACATGCTGCCGGCTGCGGTAGGAGACCAGCACCACCTCACAGTCGTCCAGACCGGGTTCATCAACAGCTGCGGTCGTGTTCGGCGGTCCGGCCAGCAGTCCGGCGATCGTGGTGAGGCCGGCTCGGGTGTCCATCAGGGACAGCGCCGTCCGGCGACCGTTGCCGCCGGTCGTTTCCGCGGTGTCGGGGTCGGTGAGCAGGGACACCACCGATGCGGCGAAGTCGGCCGGGTCGTCGGACACCATCAGGTCCCGACCGGGTTCCAGGAGCAGGCCGTCGGTGCCACGCGACGTACTGACCACCGGCACCCCGGTCGCCAGATACTCCACCAACTTGATGTTGACACCGGATCCGGAGACGGCCGGGTTGATCGCCGCCCCGGCCGCATGCAGGTACACCGCCGGGTCGGCGACGTCGGCGTGCAGGTCCGCTCCCGGCGTCGTCGTGATCAACTTCCGGACGGCATCGGTGGGTCGCCGACCCACCACCGACCAGCGGGCGGTCGGAAGCCGGCTGCGGACCTTCGGCCACACGGCATCGGCGAACCAGGTGACGGCATCGTGATTGGTCCCGACATCCAACGCACCAAGGAAAACGACCGTCGGAACGTCGCTGGTCGGACGCTTCCACGGGCGGTCGATCGGCAGGCTGTCCAAAGCGAACGGCGGCACGTAGCGGACCGGAACACCGGCCCGCTGTGACCGCAGCGCGGCGTCGGCGGCGGAGATGTCGGCTATCCCCGACAACCATCCGGACTGCTCCAACCGCCGTTCGTCGGCATTGATCCGTTCCGCCTCGACACGTACCGCGACCGACCTCGGGAACGGCGCCGCAGCAGCCAGCGACCGATGATAGGGCCCCTCGAGATTGTGCTGCCGGAGTACGACGGGCAGCTCCAGCCCGTCGGCCAGTGCTCGGCCGATGCGGTGTGACTTGTAGGAGAAGATCACGACCGCATCGGCGTCCGGCGCGACCTCCGAGATCCGACTCAGCAGATCATCCGGCACCGGACGGGACGCTACGACATAAGGGGTTCGGAGTTGCAGCGCCCGAAACAGCGCACGGGTCCGCGGGATCTCGATCACCGGCGCTGGTGCCACCAGTGAGCGGATCGCGGCCAGGTCGTCCTGGCGTCCGACCGCGGCAGCATCGCTGTCGGTCGGGATGACCAGCGCACTCAACAACCCCGCCCGGGACGCGGCTCGGACGAAGCCCAGATGCTCGCGCTCGCCGCCCCCTCGCGCAGGAAGGAACGGCGAGTCCGCGACGACGATCCAGTGGCCGGTCGGGAGTGAGGCGTCGGGTCCGTGGACGGGTGCCGTGCTCACGAACATTGATCGTAGCGAGGTCGGTGCGCCGTGTCCGACGATTGCCCGGATCCGTTGCCAGGAACAGAAAAGTTGTGCTGTCGGCTGCCGGGCGACCCGCGATCCGATAGATTCTCTGCAAGCCGGGCAGCCACGCGGTGGGGGTGCTGAACCGCCCGGCACTTGGGGGAAACATGGAGCACACAGCTGTCCGAAGGCTGCCCAAATCCGCATCGCTCGACGGCCTGCGAGTCTTCGCCGTCGTGCTGACCTCGTTGGTCCACCTGTTGCCGGACAGCGTTCCCGGCGGCATCTTCGGTGTCGACGTGTTCTTCGTGTTGAGCGGATTCCTGATCACCGCACTGCTGCTGACCGAGCTGTCGGCAACCGGGCGGGTCGACTTCCGACGCTTCTACATCCGGCGGGCCAGGCGCTTGTTGCCGGCGGTGATCGCCCTGTTGGTGGTGTTCACCCTTGCGGTGCTCGTGACCGGTCCGGACCGGCGCGACATCGTCGTTGCCGTCGTGGTCGATATCGCCGTGCTCAGCTACACCTTCAACTGGACCGACGTCTTCGGCCACTCACCGCCTTGGCAGGTCGATCACTTGTGGTCGTTGTCGGTGGAGGAGCAGTTCTACATCGTCTGGCCGCTGGTCCTGGTGCTGATGATCCGTCGGGTGTCGAGGCGAACGGCGGTGCTCGTCACCCTGGCGGCGATGCTGGGCTCGACCGTGGCGCAGACAGTTGTCTTCCACCGCACCGGGTCGGTGCCCTGGGCCTATCTGACCAGCCCGCTGCACGCCCAGGGAATTCTGCTCGGCTGCTTGTTGGCGATGCTGTTCTGCTGGCGGCTCGCCGATCCGGTGCTGCACTGGCTGTCCCGGCACAGTTGGCCGGCCGTGCTCGGTCTGGTGCTGATCGTCGCGCTGAGTCTGTCGACCGGCATCGAGGATCGGTTCACCTATTCCGGTGGCATGTTCGCCGTCGTCGTGGCCGCCGGGATCGTGATTGCCACTCTTGCTGCTCAAGAGGCTGATCTTGGTGACGGCAGACTGCATCGGCTGTTCGGGCTGCCGCTGCTGGCTGCGCTGGGACGGCGGACCTACTCGATCTATCTGTGGCAGAACTTCCTGGCCTGGGTGCTGACACCGCTACGGGAAGGGCCCTGGTGGATCCCGGCCAACGTGGTCGCCACCCTGGTTGCCGCCGAGCTTTCCTACCGGTTCGTCGAGCAACGGTTCATGGCGCGTCGCCAGGTCGTGCCCCGACACGCACTCACCGAGGATCTGGTCGAGCAGCGCCGCCTCACCGCCGTGATCCCGGAAGCCGAGAAGCGCCGATCATGATCACGACCGCCAATGCGGCGAACAGTCCGTATTGGATCGTGCCGGCCTGATCGGGCAGCTGGGACTGTGCGACGCCCAGGGCCGTTACGCTGAAGGCTGCCGCGAGTTGGACCGACATGAAGACGCCGGTTGTGGCATGAGCACTCGATTCAGCGGGGACCGTCCGGTAGACGCTGGACACCGTCGGTGCTGCCACCGACCCCAGGCCCAGTCCGACCATGATCAACAACAGCAGCAGGGCCGGCAGCGGCAGCGTCTCGCCGAGGGCCGCGATCACCGCCGTCGACGGCAGCAGCAGTGCCGCGCCCACGGTGACCAGCCGGGCCGGCCCGAACCGATCGCTGAGTCGTCCGGCATTCGGCATCGCGATGATCAGGCCGACCCCGACGGACACGTACAACAGCAGCACTGTCACCCCGTGCAGGCCGCGATGCTCGGCGTACAGTGGCAACCCGATCATCTGGGAGTAGTTCAGGATGCCGACCAGGGCCATGATCAGCAGTGCCGCACCGAATCCCCGGAAGCGGATCAGCCGGAGGTCGAGCGGTGGACTGCTGGCGGGATCGGCCCGTACCGTCCGGATGCCGTAGCCGATCAACAGGACCAGGGCTATCAGTACCAGTCCGATGATCACCGCGGGCGTCGTCCTGACCCCGGTCTGGCTGATCGCGAAGAGCAACGCGCTGAAGCCGACCGTCAGCAGTGCCAACCCGATGAAGTCGGTCCGGACCGTGGCGTCCTGCCCGGCGGTCCGGCGGGGTAGCCGTCGCCAGCACAGTGCCAGCACGATCAGGCCGAGCGGCACGTTGATGGCGAAGATCGCCCGCCAGTGGCCGCTCGCGGCGAGAGCGCCGCCGACGAGCGGACCGAGGATCGGCGCGACGTTGATCACCAGGGAGAACCGGCCCAGGGTCCGCCCGATCCGATCCGGCGCGGCGAGCCGTCGGGTCAGCGTCATGGCGGTCGGCTCGACCATGCCGCCGCCGATGCCCTGGACGACTCGGGCGATGATCAACATCGTCGCCGAGGTGGACAGCGCGGCTGCCAGCGAGCCCGCGATGAAGATGATCATGCCGCCCAGGAAGAGCCGCCGCGCTCCGAACCGGGTCGTCGCGAAGGCCAGAGTGGGCAGCACCGCCGCGGTTGCGAGCAGGTAGCCGACGGTGGTCCAGGCAATCGTCGACAGTCCGACGTCGAATTCGGTGGCCAGCGTTCCGAGAGCAGTGCCGACCACGGTGGCATCCAGCACCGTGGTCAGGGCGGCGAGGGCGAGAGCGATCCGAACGACGCCGAGGCCGTCACCATCCCGGCTGCCGATGCCTGTACGCGCTGGTCCAGCTGAGTGAACTGACACGTCAGTCAAACTAAACTGAACCGTAAAGTAAAGTCAATGGCTAGGATGGGTTTCATGACGGCTGGGGCGCGAGCGCGGACAGACAAGCGGCGCGCGATCCTGGATGCGGCGGCGCCGATCTTCGGTGACGAGGGCTACGAGCGCGCCCGGGTCGAGGTGATCGCTGCGGCCGCGGGGGTGTCCAAGCCGACCGTCTACAGCTACTTCGGTGACAAGCTGAACCTGTTCCGGGAATCGATCGTCGACACGGTCGCTCAGCAGAGCCTGCTGCTGCGGCAGTCGGTCAGCGGCGTCGATCTCTCCGAGGCGGGCTGGCGACAGGACCTTCATCGGCTCGGCAGAGAACTGGTGGCCTGCGACCGATCGGACTGCAACGTCTTCCTCCGTCGGATGGTCGCCGCGGAGTCGCGGCGGGATCCCGAGATCCTCGAACTGATCGGCGGCCGGGTGGAGGATCAGGCAACCGAAGTGCTGGCCGGTCGACTGGCGATGCTCGGCAACGCCGGCTATCTGCGGATCGTCGATCCGATGCGTGCGGCCCGGCAGTTCTATGCGCTGGTGACCGCCGAGTTGGAGACGCTCACCGATCCGAGCGGGAGCAGGCTCGCCGATGACAGGTTGGACAGGGCGGCGAGCGCCGGCGTCGACACCTTCCTGAGGGCCTACGAGCAGCCGTCGGAGCGTCCGGCGCCGACCGACTGAATCTCGATTCGCGTTCGGGGGCCGACATTGTGTATCTTTGCGTGTCGGCGCGACTGATGTCGCGCCGGATCCACGAGGTGTGGATAGGCCCCTATAGCTCAGTCGGTAGAGCGTCTCCATGGTAAGGAGAAGGTCTGCGGTTCGATTCCGCATGGGGGCTCGGCGGAGGCGCCGCGGCGGGATAGCTCAGACGGTAGAGCAAGCGGCTCATAATCGCTGTGTCACGGGTTCAAGTCCCGTTCCCGCTACCACTGGTGAAGATGACGACGATCGAGGTATGGGGCTATGGCCAAGGCATCTGACGTTCGGCCGAAGATCACGCTTGCCTGCACGGAGTGCAAGGAGCGCAACTACTTGACGAAGAAGAACCGGCGGAACGACCCCGACCGGCTCGAGCTCAACAAGTTCTGCCCGCGCTGCCACAAGCACACCGCGCACCGCGAGACCCGCTGAACGCCACCGACGAACACCCGACCGGCATCCGCGACGAGCGGGTGCCGGTCGTTTTGCTTGCCCACGGCAGTCGGCACCCGCACGGCGTCGCGTCGATCGACACCCTGGCCGCGGCCGTTGCCGAGCGGACCGGACTCGACGTCCGGACCGCCTACCTCGATCTCAACCAACCCGACCTGGCCGCCGCCGCGGCCGGGCTGGCCGCCGACGGTCGACGATCGGCGGTCATCGTTCCGCTGCTCTTCACCCCGGCCTTCCATGCCCGCACCGACGCCCCGGCGACGATCGCCGCTGCCGCGACGAGTTCCGGCATCGAGCTGATCACCGCCGACATCATCGGCACCTCCGACGCCCTGCTCGATCTGCTGCAGACGGCGGCCGCCGCGGCGGCCGTACCCGATCACGGTCCGGTCCTGCTGACCTCGGTCGGCTCGTCGCGACCCGAGGCCAATGCCGCCGTCGCCGATCTGGCCGAGCGGCTGGCCGCGGTTCGAGGTGCCCCGGTCCGAGCGGCCTTCGCGACCTGCGCGCCGCGCGCGGTCGACGCCGTCGCCGACGATCCCGACCTGGCCGGTGTGCTGGCCCTGTTCGTCGGGCGCGGTCTGCTCCTGGACTCGATCGCTGCCGCCGCTTCCGACCGCGGCATCCCGATCTCCGCCCCGCTGGAGGATGCGTTGGTCCCGCTCGTCGTCGAACGCTATGCCGCCGCCGTCCGTACTCCCTGAGCCTGTCCTTCGACAAGCCCAGGAGCCTTGCATAGAGTTCTGGCTGTGATCGACGAGAGCCATGCGGGACGTAGCTACCCGCCCACCGACCCGTACCAGGTGACGGCGGGCAAGATCGCCGAATTCGCTGCCGCGATCGGCGACACCGACCCGGCCTACACCGGGACCGGTGCGCAGGGCTCGGGCCCGATCGCTCCTCCCACCTTCGCCGCTGTGATCGCCGGCCGTGCCTGGGATGCGTTGTGGGCCGATCAGGAACTCGAGCTGGAGTTGCGGCGGATCGTGCACGGCGATCAGCGGATCAGCTACCGACGACCGCTGCGGGCCGGTGACACGGTGACCGCGACCCTGACCATCGACAAGGTCCGGGCCCGCGGGTCGGTCGACATGATCAACTCCCACGTCGTGTTGGCGACCGTGGAGGGCGACGAGGTGTGTACGGCGTCGTCGACCTTCCTGCACAACCGTGGGGAGGCGTGATGACCGCACCGAGCGTCGGCGACGAGCTGCCGATCTTCAGCACCCGGGTGACCCGCGAGACGCTGGTCCGCTACGCCGGGGCCTCCGGTGACTTCAACCCGATCCACTACTCGCCCTACCAGGCCGAACGGCTCGGTCTGCCCGGCGTGATCGCCCACGGGATGCTGACGATGGCGATCGCACTGCGGGCCGTCACCGCGTGGGCCGAGGATCCGTCCCGGGTGATCGGCTGCTTCACCCGCTTCACCAAACCCGTACTGGTTCCCGATGACGACGACGGCGCCGAGCTGACGGTTGCCGGCAAGGTCACCAAGATCACCGACGACGTGGCCACCGTGCAACTGGACGTCCGGTGCGGCGAGGAGAAGGTGCTCGGGATGGCGACCGCAGAAGTGCGGTTCTCGTGAGCGCGGCAGTGCTGGCGGATGCCGCGCTGGCCGACCACACCACCTTCCGGGTCGGCGGCCCGGCCGACAAGTTGATCACCGTCGACGACGAGGCCGAGCTGATCGAGGCGGTCCGCAGCTGCGATGCCGCCGGCGAGCCGGTGTTGATCATCGGCGGTGGTTCCAACCTGCTGATCTCCGACGACGGGTTCGCCGGGACCGCGGTCAAGATCAACACCCGTGGCCGGGACGCCGACGTCAGCAGCTGCTCCGGTGCGGTGCTGACGCTCGCCGCCGGTGAACCGTGGGACGACCTGGTCGCCGAGTGCGTCCAGCAGGGCTGGTCCGGGCTGGAGCCACTGTCCGGCATCCCGGGCCTGGTCGGCGCGACGCCGATCCAGAACGTCGGTGCCTACGGCGCCGAGATCAGCCAGACACTGGCCAGCGTCCGGACCTGGGACCGCGAGCGCGGCGAACCGAAGACCTTCGCCGTCGCCGATTGCGGCTTCGGCTACCGGTGGTCCCGGTTCAAGGCCGAGCCGGGCCGGTACCTGATCTTGTCGGTCACCCTGCAGCTGCCGTTGGCCGATCTGTCCGCACCGATCCGCTACGCCCAGTTGGCCGACACCCTCGGGGTCGAGGTCGGCACCCGGGTGCCGGCAGCCACCGTACGGGACGCGGTGCTGGCACTGCGTCGCAGCAAGGGCATGGTGCTGGACGCCGATGATCATGACACCTGGAGTGCCGGGTCGTTCTTCACCAACCCGATCATTTCCGCGGCCGACGCCGAACGCCTGCCGTCCGATGCGCCCCGATTCGATCAGCCGGACGGCACCATCAAGACCAGCGCCGGTTGGCTGATCGAGCACGCCGGCTTCAGCACGGGCTACGGCTCCGGATCGGCCACGCTGTCCGGCAAACACACCCTGGCGCTGACCAATCGCGGTGCCGCCTCGGCGGCCGACCTGATCGTCCTGGCCCGCGAGATCCGGGCCGGGGTGCTGGCGCGCTACGGCATCGCGCTGGAACCCGAGCCCAACCTGATCAACTGCGCACTGTGAACACCTCAGGGCGCTTGCAGGTCTGGGCGCCGAAGCCGACCAGGATCGTCGCCGTCGCGGGCGACCATCGGTTGAGCATGATCAAGGACGAACACGACTGGTGGCGTCCGGCGGAGCCGCTGCCCGACGACCTCGGCAATGGTGACTTCGACTACGGCTTCCTGCTCGACGACGACGAGCAGCCACTGCCGGATCCGCGTTCCCGCCGGCAGCCGAACGGTGTCCACGAACTGTCCCGGACCTATGATCCGACCGACTACCGCTGGCATGATCAACAGTGGACCGGCCGGCAGCCAGCCGGTGCGGTGATCTACGAGTTGCACATCGGCACCTTCACTCCCGAGGGCACGCTGCGATCCGCCATCGGACGCCTCGATCACCTGGTCGAGCTCGGCATCGACTTCGTCGAGGTGATGCCGGTGAACGCCTTCAACGGAACGCACAACTGGGGCTACGACGGCGTCGACTGGTTTGCGGTCCAGGAGAGCTACGGCGGCCCGGCGGCGTATCAGGAGTTCGTCGACGCGTGCCATCAGCGCGGGCTGGCAGTGGTCCAGGACGTCGTCTACAACCATCTCGGACCGAGCGGCAACTACCTGCCCCGGTTCGGGCCGTATCTGACGACCGGACACAGCACCTGGGGTGAGTTGATCAATCTCGACGCCCCGGGCTCGGACGAGGTCCGTGCCTACATCATCGACAACGCCCTGATGTGGCTGCGGGACTACCACGTCGACGCCCTGCGGCTGGATGCGGTGCATGCGCTGGTCGACTCCAGAGCCGTGCACCTGTTGGAAGAACTCGCGACCGAGGTCGACTCCCTGAGCAGCCGGGTCGGCCGTCCGCTGACCCTGATCGCGGAGTCGGATCTCAACGATCCCCGGCTGATCAGCTCCCGGCAGGCCGGCGGCTACGGGCTGGCCGCCCAATGGAGTGACGACTTCCACCACGCGCTGTATGTCCGACTGACCGGAGACAGCACCGGCTACTACGCAGACTTCGCAGCCCCGGGCGCGCTGGCCAAGGTGCTGCAACACGGCTACTTCCACGACGGCGGCTGGTCGAGCTTCCGCGGCCGCAGCCACGGTCGCCCCCTGGACCTGACCGAGACCGGGACCTGGCAACTCGTGGTCTGTTCGGACAATCATGATCAGATCGGCAATCGGGCCGCCGGCGAGCGGTTGGCGACCAAGATCAGCTTCGAACAGCTGCGGCTGGCCGCGGTGCTGACCGTGCTCGGACCGTTCACGCCGATGATCTTCCAGGGCGAGGAATGGGGCGCCCGGACCCCGTTCCAGTTCTTCACCAGCCACCCGGAGTCCGATCTCGGTCGGATCGTCGCCGAAGGACGGCTGGCCGAGTTCGCGGCCATGGACTGGGACACCAGCGTGGTGCCGGATCCCCAGGACCCGCAGACCTTCATCCGGTCGAAGTTGGACTGGGACGAGCCGGTCACCGGTGAACACGCCGACCTGCTGACGGTCTACCGCGACCTGATCACCCTGCGTCGCTGTGAGCCGGACCTCCGCGAACCCCGGTTCGGGCAGCTCTCGGTCCGCTGCGACGATGCCGCCGGCTGGCTGGCGCTGCGCCGCGGCATGATCGAGATCATGATCAACTTCTCCGAGCGGCCGGTACGGATCGATGGCAACCCGGGTGCGGAGCTGTTCCGCGCCGGCCAGGTCCGCGGTGTGGCCGACGGCGTCGAGCTCGGTGGTCATGCCGCCGTCGTTGTCCGGACCCGTACCGAGACATGACGACTCCCGGACAGCGGCGCGCCACCCCTGCCGAGCACTGGGCAAGCGTCCAGCGCCGGCTCGGGACGGCGGTCACCGTCGAGCGCTGTATCGAGGTGCTGTCCGGAGCCGTGACGATCGAACACCCCAGCGATCCGGCGTTCACCGTCCTCGGCGGCGGCAACCACCTGCAACGCATTCTGGACGGCGTCTCGCCCGACTACTGGATCCGGGTCTGGGCGGCCAGGGGACTGCTCTACGTCTGGGACGACACCGCGACCGCCGCCGTGATCACCGGGCTGTCCGACGACGCCTGGCGGGTCCGGGAGATGTGTGCCAAGGTCGCCCGGCTCCGGCTGCTCGGTCAGGCCGGTGATGATCTTGCCCGGCTTGTCGCCGATGATGTGCCGCGGGTGCGGTCGGCCGCAGTGCGGGCGTTGGCCGATGTGGGCGAGGCCGAACACGCCGCTGCCCTTCGACAGGCCCTGGACGACCAGGACCGGTCGGTGGCGGACGCCGCGGACCGGGCCCGGATCACCATGGCGCAGCGACTCGACCGCGATCTCTCCGGCACCGGCGACGACTGACAACTACTCCGGCCGGCGTAGCCGGACGGTGTACGGCCGATCGGTCGGAGACTGCGCAGGCAGGATGTGCCGGTGCTGGTCAGCGCGGACGCTGGCGGGATGGAGAATGTCGAAACCCGTCGACGATGGCGTGGACCGTTGCTGGCGATCGCGTCGAGCGCGGCGATCGGCGGCATCCTGGCCATCGCGGTCGGGCTGCCGGCGATCTGGCGGCTGAGTCGGCCGTACGCCGTGACCCTCGCGCTGCTGGTGGTGATCGAGTCGATCGGCCTGGTATGGGCGCTGGCCCGAGTGCGCCGGCTGCCGATCGGCATGATGGTCGTCGGTGCTGCCGGCATAGCCGCACTCTGGGCGCTGTCGGAGGAGTGCCGGATCCTGCCCGCGCCCGATCCCTTCCTGCCGCTCAACAGCACGGTGGGCATCGGCGGCTGGTTGTGTGCCGGGCTCCAGTTGCTGGTGGTGGCGACGACGGTGATCAGGCTGGTGCTGCCGATGCGGACACCCGGCCGTTCGGCACGGCTGATCGGCCTGATGGCGACCGCGCCGCTGCTGACCGTGGTCGTGTTGCTCGGCATCCTGAGTGTCGTGACGGCCGGGTCGGGATTCCGCGGACCGTCGATCCCGGCGACCACCCGTCCGGTCACCATGCTGCCCGCCGGTCGTCGGTCCACGGTCGAGTACTGCCGCCCGGGCGGCGTGCCGCTACCGATGGATCTCTACCTGCCGCGCGTCGCCGCGACCTCGGACCCGGCACCGGTGGCGCTGTACGTGCACGGTGGCGGACTGGTGATCGGCGATCGCCGGACCAGCGGGCTCGGCGCGCAGTTGGCCGGTCACGACGGCGCACTCTTCATCGGGCTGCAGCGACGGCTGAACGCTTCGGGATTCGTCGTCGCGTCGATCGACTACCGGCTGACCCCGGGCTCGGACTGGCGGGCCCCACTGAGCGACGCCAAGTGTGCGGTCCGGTTCCTGCGGGCGCACGCCGACGAACTGGGCGTCGACCCGTCCCGGATCGGCGTCTGGGGCAGCAGCGCCGGCGGCCAGTTGGCATCGTTGCTGGGCCTCGTCGGCCCGTCGGCCGGCTTCGATCGTGGCCAGTATGCGGACCGCTCCAGTGCGGTGCAGGCCGTGGTGGACATGTTCGGGCCGCCCGATGTGGCGCGGTACGGTGACGCGGGTCCGTTCGTCCGGATGATCTTGTCGGTGAGTCTCGGCGACTCGCCGCGGGTGCGAAGGGCGATGAGCCCGGCCAGCTATGTCAGAACGGGTGCGCCGCCCTTTCTGATCCTGCAGGGCCGACGCGACTCGGCCGTCCTCTTCGATCTGTCCGTCGGGTTCAGCCACGCTCTGCGGGCCGCCGGAGGTTCGGCGACGATGGTGGCCGTCGACGGGGCGGGGCACGGTCTGGATGCTCCGGGTCAACGGCCGTCGCCGTCGGAGCTCACCGATCAGGTGGTGCGGTTCTTCCGGACCTCGCTCGGTTGACCGCCGGTCATGATCGGCGAACCGCGATCCCCGCGCCGGCGGCATCACTATGCTGTCAGGGTGGCGATGAAGCCGCTCGGGCGGCGATCCTGGCTGGTCGATGGTGCGGTCGCCTGCGCGGTCCTGGTGGTGGCCGAGATCGCCATCGCGACCGGGCATGAGACCGGGGCGATCCAGCGCAGTTGGCTTGCCTACCTGCTCGGCGTCGCCATGGCGGCGCCGGTCCTGCTGCGCCGCCGGCATCCGCTGCTCGAGGTGTACGCGGTCGGCGTGGCGCTGTTGATCTTCTACTCGATCGGCTTCCCCGGCTTCCCGCCGGCGGTGGTGCTGGCGGTGCCGTTGTTCGACGCCGCTCGCGGTGGCCGCCCCTGGCACGCCCTTCCGGTGCCGGTGTTGTTGATGGCGGCCGGCATGGTGGTCGCGATCGGCAACGGGATGCGGCCACTGGTCGTCGTCGACCAGTTCCTGCCGCAGTTCGGGCTGGTGGCCGTCGCCCTGCTGCTCGGCGCCCTGATCCGCAGCCGGCAGGCCTACGCCGAGCAGACTCGGCAGCGGGTGCAAGCGATCGCCCAGGCCAGGGAACGGGAGGCCGAACGGCGGATGGTCGAGGAACGACTCCGGATCGCGCGGGAACTGCACGACACGGTGGCACACGCGATCACCACCATCACCGTGCAGTCCGGTACCGCGTTGTATCTGATGGATGATCACTCCGAGCAGGCGCGTGAGGCGTTGACCGCGATCCGCAACACCAGCAAGGATGTGCTCGGCGAGATGCGGACCACTCTCGGGGCGCTGCGCGGTACGGCGGACCGTGCCGAGGAGGAGCGGCGCGGGCTTGATCATCTGCCGGCGCTGCTGGCCGCGGTCCGTGCTGCGGGGCTGCAGGTGGAGCTGCGCTGCGTCCCGGCAGCCACCGGGAGCGCCGGCAACGGCGAGCACGATCCGCCGGCCGTCCGGGTGGACCACGCGGCCTACCGGATCGTCCAGGAGTCCCTGACCAACGTACTGCGACATGCGGGTCCGGCCGCCCGAGCCGAGGTCTGCTTGCAGTACGGCGCCGACGCGGTGACCGTCGAGATCCGCGACGACGGCGTCGGACCACGCCGACAACGAGACGCCGGGCACGGGCTGGCCGGGATGGCCGAACGCGTCGAGGCGTTGGGTGGCCGATTCGAGGCCGGTGCCGGCCCCGACGGCGGTTACCGGGTGACGGCCGTGCTGCCGGCAGGACCGAAATCGGGTACGCCGTGATCCGGGTGCTGTTGGCCGACGACCAGGCACTGGTCCGGGCCGGATTCAGGGGACTGATCGACACCGCGCCGGACCTGCGGGTCGTGGGCGAGGCGGCCAACGGCGGGGAAGCGGTGGCGATGACCCGGGACCTGCTGCCCGACGTCGTCCTGATGGATCTGCGGATGCCCGACGTGGACGGGGTGACCGCGACCCGACGGATCACCGAGGACAGTCGGCTGACCGGTGTCCGGGTGCTGGTGCTGACCACGTTCACCGAAGAACCCGACGTGTTCGCCGCGCTGCGGTCCGGGGCCAGCGGCTTCCTGGTCAAGGACGCCGAGCCGGAGGAACTGCTGCACGCGATCCGGCTGATCGCTGCGGGGGAGTCGTTGTTGTCGCCCCAGGTCACCGGAGCCGTGATCGCGCGGTTCGCCCGGTCCGAGATGCCGGATGAGATCCGCCGCCCGGAGCCGCCCGAGCTCGCCCTGCTGACGGCCCGGGAACGGGAGGTGGTGCAACTCGTCGCCGCCGGACTGTCCAACGACGAGATCGCCGCCGAGCTGGTGGTCAGCCCGTTGACCGCGAAGACCCACGTCTCCCGCGTGATGATCAAGATCGATGCCCATGACCGGGCGCAGCTGGTCGTGTTCGCCTACCAGAGCGGCCTGGTGACCCCAGGGCCGTACTCGCCGAGGAGTAGCCGCCGGGAGTCCTGATCCTCATGAGGTGACTGCGCTGGCAGGACGCCGAACCTGTCGCTGCCCGGGCAGGCTGAGGTCATGTTCGAGATGGCGGCAAACCTCAGTGAAGTTCTCGGCCCGGCGTTGATGATGATCATGGCGGTCGCGGGCTATCGGATCGGCCAGCTCGCGGAACGCCGCAGCGCACTCCGGCTGCGCCGTGCAGTGCGTCGGATCCTGATCCACCTCATGATCAACATCGTCTTCCTGATCATGCAGATCGTGTTGGCGTTGATGCTGTGGACGGTGGACTGGAACTTCGCCTCCAACCGGATCGTGCTCGCCGTTCCCGCTGTTCTGGTGCCGACGGTGATCATGATCGTGATATCGGTGCCGAGGCTGTTCCGGCTGGCCCGGTCGGCGCGGGTCGAGACGGCAGAGGCGGTGACCGTGCTGCGCCGGCTCGCCGCCGATCCCCGGACGGTGGTGCCCGCCCAGCTGGCTGCTGTCGGGGCGCTGATCGACTGCTGGGTGGTCTTCGTCGACCGACCGGCGCCGCCCTATGGCAGCTACGCCGCCGGCGTCTGGGTGATCCTGGTGGCGGTCGCTGCCGCGCTCTGGGTGCGACAGCTCCGTCGCCGAGACGGCATCGGCTCGCCCCATGATCGACGACGGCCGTTGTGGCTGCGAGGCGTCCGAGCCGGATCCGGAATCGCTGCGGTGGCGCTCGCCCTGCTCGCCTTGTTCGGCTACGGGACGGTGACCAGTCGGCTGCCCGATCGGGTGAGCATGAACGCGATGACGGACATGGACTGGGGAGGTGGGCCGGCCGGGATGCCGGGGCACGCGACGGCAGGCTCCGGATCGGCTACCAGCGTCGCCGACCTGACCGGACCGCGCGGTGTCCCCGATGTCCATTACACCCTGGTCGCCCGGGCCAAGATCATCCGGCTCAGCTCGGGGCGGGTGGTCCGGGCCTGGACGTTCAACGGCCGGGTCCCCGGCCCGGAGTTGATCATGCACCAGGGTGACCTGGTCGCGATCACGGTGATCAACCATCTGCCCGGGACGGCGGTCACCGCCCATTGGCACGGACTGGAGGTGCCGAATGCCGAGGACGGCGTACCGGGGGTCACCCAGAACGCCATCCGGCCGGGCAGGTCGATGACCTACCGGTTCCGAGCCGAGCAGGTCGGCAGCTTCTGGTATCACTCCCACCAGGTCTCTGCCGAGGCCGTCGTACGGGGGCTGTTCGGCCCGTTGGTGATCCTGCCCCGGCATCGGGCACGGACCGGGCTGGATCTGTCGGTGATGGCCCACACCTGGCCGACAGATCACGGCAACACCGAGGCGTTGGGCACCCATGACACGCTGACCCGGCGCCGCGTCCCGGCCGGGACGCCGGTCCGGCTCCGGCTGACCAACACCCGCGACAACCTGACCTCCGACGCCGGCCCCCGGGTGCTGTCCTTCACCGGAGCCCCGGCCCGGGTCACCGCGATCGACGGCAACGCCGTGCACGAACCGGGCACGCTGACCGACCCGCGGCTGCCGATGCCCGTCGGCGGCCGGTACGACCTGGAATTCACCATGCCCGACCATCCGGTCCGGCTGACCGACGAGCTCGCCCCGACGGCCGGCCTCGTCCTCACCCCGGGCGGCGGCAGCATCCCGCCTCCTGCCGCCCGGACCGCACCGCTGTTCGACCCGGCCCACTACGGCACACCGGCGCCGACCCCGTTCGGCCTGCACAGCCACTTCGACCGGTCGTTCCGAATGATCCTGGACGACGGCCCCGGCTTCTTCGACGGGCACTTCCAGTTCCCGCCGACGATCAACGGCGCGGTGTTCCCGCACACACCGATGCTGATGGTGCGGCGCGGTGACCTGGTCGAGACCACCTTCGTCGACCGTGGCCACATGGATCATCCGATGCACCTGCACGGGCACACGGTGCTCGTGCTGTCCCACAACAACGAGCCGGTCACCGGCAGTCCGTGGTGGACCGACACCCTGGAGGTCCGCCCCGGCGACGTCTACCGGGTCGCCTTCCGCGCCGACAATCCAGGGATCTGGATGGACCACTGCCACAATCTGAAGCATGCGGCGCAGGGCATGGTGATGCATCTCGGCTATGCCGGCGTCAGCACCCCGTACGCCGTCGGCGCCGGGACCGTGAACCACCCTCGATGACGGTCCGGGCCCCGGCGCTGATCGACACCTACAACTTCGCGAAGTCGTCTTTGTAGGAGTCCGGCGTGCGCGGTCGGGGTGCGGCATGGAAAGGTCGAGGGGTGCCGAAGCTGACCCGAAGTGCGCCAAGGTTGACCCGGATCGCCATCGTCAATCGCGGGGAGGCGGCCATCCGGCTGATCCACGCGGTCCGGGACCTGAACGCGCGTCGGCCGGCCGACGATCCCGACCTGATCCGGACCATCGCCTTCTACACCGATGTGGATGCCGGTGCCGCCTTCGTCCGGGAGGCCGACGAGATTCATCTGCTCGGGCCGGCCGCCGAACGGCCGTACCTCGATCTGGTCCGGCTGGAGCAGGCGCTGATCGAGACCGGTGCCGACGCGGTCTGGGTCGGCTGGGGCTTCGTCGCGGAGGATCCGGCCTTCGCCGAGCTCTGCGCCCGGCTGGGCGTGACGTTCATCGGCCCGAGCGCCGACGCGATGCGCAGGCTGGGTGACAAGATCGGCTCCAAACTGATCGCCGAGGAGGCCGGCGTACCGGTCGCGCCGTGGAGCCGCGGTCCGGTCGACACGTTGGAGCAGGCGCTGGCCGTGGCCGACGAGATCGGCTACCCGATGATGCTGAAGGCCACCGCGGGTGGCGGCGGGCGGGGCATCCGCCGGGTCGACCGCGGAGAGGACCTGGTCGAGTCCTACCAACGCACCCGGGACGAGGCCGAGCGGGCGTTCGGCAGCGGGGTGGTGTTCATCGAGAAGCTGATCACCGGCGCCCGGCACGTCGAGGTGCAACTGATCGCCGACGGTCAGGGCACCGCCTGGGCGGTCGGCGTCCGGGACTGCTCGGTGCAACGACGCAATCAGAAGGTCATCGAGGAGTCGGCGTCGGCGCTGCTGGACGACGAGCAGAACGCCGAGATCAAGTCCGCCGCCGAACGACTGGCGCTGGCGGTCGGCTACGCCGGCGCCGGCACGGTCGAGTTCCTCTACCACCCCGATACCCGCAGCTTCGCGTTCCTGGAGGTGAACACCCGACTCCAGGTCGAGCACCCGGTCACCGAACTGGTCACCGGGCTCGACCTGGTCGCGTTGCAGATCCAGGTCGCCGCCGGCAACGCGCTGACCGGCGACCGTCCGGCCGAACGCGGGCACGCCGTCGAGGCCCGACTCAACGCCGAGGACCCGGACCGGGCCTTCGCACCGTCGCCGGGCACCATCTCCCGGCTGGAACTGCCGGTCGGGCCGGGGGTCCGGGTGGACACCGGGGTGACCGAGGGAGACAGCATCCCCGCCGACTTCGACTCGATGATCGCCAAGATCATCGCCTACGGAGCCGACCGGGAGCAGGCGCTCGCCCGCCTGCGGCGCGCGATGTTAGAGACCACCGTCGTGATCGAGGGTGGGACCACCAACAAGAGCTTCATCCTGGAGCTGCTCGACGACCCCGCCGTCACCCGTGGCGAACCGGCCTGGGCCGACACCGGCTGGATCGACCGGACGATGGCCGACGGCGGGCTGATCGCTGACCGGCATGCCGGCGTCGCCCTGGTCGCGGCGGCGATCGAGTCCTACACCGAGCAGGAGCGGACCGAGATCGCGCACTTCCTGAGCACCGCGCGCGGCGGCCGCCCGCAGTTGCAGCACGAGCCGGATCGGACCATCGAGCTCAAGCTGCGCGGCGTCGGCTACGGCGTCACCGTCGGGCAGCTCGGACCGGACCGCCATCGGGTCGCGATCACCGACACCACCGGCACCACCTCGACGGTGGTCGCCGAACTGGACCGGATCGACGAGGTCCACCGCCGGCTGCGGATCGGCGAGCTGAGCTATCGGCTGGTCACCGCCACCCACGGACCGACCCAGCTGATCGAGGTGAACGGCGTCGCGCACCGGATCACCCGCGACGAGGGCGGCATGATGCGTTCGCCGACCCCGGCGCTGGTGGTGGGCACCCCGGTGGCTGTCGGCGACGACGTGGTCGCCGGCGCACCGGTGATCGTGCTGGAGTCGATGAAGATGGAGACCGTACTGCCGGCACCGGTGACCGGTCGGCTGAAGGAGCTGCTGGTCCGGACCGGCACCCAGGTGGAGGCCGGTGAGGCCCTGGCCCGGTTGGAGCCGACCGACGACGCACCCGCTACACAGCCGTCGACCGGGCGGGCCGGGACGATCGAACTGCCGGCCGACCCGGTCGCCGACCTCGACCCTGCCGGACGCGCGGCCCTCGCCCTGACCGTACTGCGGGATCTGTTGCTGGGCTACGACATCAGCCCGGGCCGGACCGGGGAACTGATCGACAGCTACCTGGCCGGCCGGGACGCGCTGGCCGCGACCGGCGTCGACGTGCTGGCCGAGGAGATGGCGCTGGTCGAGCTGTTCACCGACTTCGCCGAATTGTTGCGCAATCGACCCGCCGACGAGGAACTGCAGACCGAACTGCGGGTACACAGTTCGCGGGAGTACTTCCACACCTATCTGCGGACCCTCGATCCCGAACGCGGCGACCTGCCGGTGCACTTCCGGGACAAGTTGTTGCGGGTACTGAGCCACTACGGCCTGACCGATCTGGAACGCAGCGCGGAGCTGGACATGGCGCTGTTCCGGATCTTCCTGGCCCAGCACAGCGGCGCCGACGTCGATGTGGTGGTCGGCATCCTGCAGCGCTGGCACACGCTGCCCGCGCCGGAGGAGACTGTCGCGTTGTCGGCGCGGGCGCTGCTGGAACGGATGGTGCGAGCGACCCAGCGACGGTTCCCGGTGATCGGTGATCTTGCCCGATCGATCCGGTTCGGCTGGTTCGACCAGCCGATCGTCGACAGTCAGCGGGTCCGGGTGCTGGACGGCGTCGCCGACGAGGTGGCAGCCCTGGCCGACTCCGACGCCGACGACCGGGCGGCCCGGATCGACGCCCTGACAGCGATTCCGGAACGGCTGGTGGGCTTCCTGCGGGACCGGCTGGTCGCCGGGCTGCCGGCCGACGAGCCGCTGCTGGAGGTGCTGATCAGGCGGCACTACCGCGAGTACGACCTGCACGACCTGGTCGTCGGTGACCATCACGGACGACCGGTCGTCCGGGCCGAATACCTCAGCCGCAAACACGGTCCGACCAGGGTGGTGTCCACCATCGGCCGGATCGACGAGCTCGCACCGGGGGCGGCGCTCGGTCCGGTGATCGACGCCGAACACTCCGCCGATCAGGGCACCGTCGCCGAGCTCTACTTGCACTGGCCGGAACCGCCGGACGACCCGGACGCGGTGCTGGCCCGGTTGCGGGAACTGCTCACCGGCCAGCAGTTCGTCGCGACCTGTCGGCGGGTGTCGATCGCGGTCTGCCCCGACGGTGACCGGTCGGTCGGCTACTTCACCTTCCGGCACGACTTCGATGATCATGATCAGCTGGTCGAGGACACGCTGGTCCGTGGCATGCATCCGATGGTCGGTCGCCGGCTGAACCTGTGGCGGCTGGCCGAATTCGACGTGACCCGGCTGGAGGCGCCGTCCGACGTCCTGCTGTACGAGTGCGTGGCCCGTTCCAATCCGGCCGATCGGCGACTGGTCGCCGCAGCTCAGGTCCGGCAGATGGCGGTCGTCCGGGACGACGACGGGGCGGTGGTCGCGCTGCCGCACGCCGAGCGGGCGGTGGAGAACTGCCTGGAGGCGATCCGCCGGGTCCGGACCGCCCGCGGCCAGGCCGGATCGTCGCTGGAGATGAATCACGTCTGGGTCACCGTGTGGCCGACGATCCGGGCGGAGCTGGCCGACCTGACCGGGCTGCAGGAGAAGATCACCCCGCTCAGCGACGGCACCGGCATCGAGGAGGTGCTGGCCCAGGGCAAGGTCGCCGACGAGGCCGGCGTGGTGCACCCGATCGCAATCAGATTCCGGGCCCGTCCGGACGGCGGCACCACCGCCGACGTCGTTGCGCCGCCGACCGAACCGCTGGCACCGTTGGACGACTACGCCGCCAAGGTCAAGCGTTCCCGCCGCCGTGGCCTGGTCTATCCCTACGAGCTGGCCTCCGCGCTGACCCGCGGCGGCACTCTGATCGAGCACGATCTCGACGAGGCGGGCAAGCTCGTACCGGTCGACCGGCCACGCGGCCAGAACACGGCCGGCATCATCGTCGCCGTCGTCACCACCCCGACGCCGCTGCATCCGCAGGGCGTCACCCGGGTGGTGCTGTGCGGGGATCCGACCAAGGCACTGGGCGCGCTGTCCGAGGCCGAATGCACCCGGATCGTGGCCGCCCTCGATCTCGCCGAACAGCTCGGCGTACCGGTGGAGTGGTATGCGGTCTCGGCCGGTGCCCGGGTGTCGATGAGCAGCGGCACCGAGAACATGGACTGGGTGGCCGCGGCGCTGAAGCGGATCGTCGAGTTCACCCAGGACGGCGGCGAGATCAACATCGTGGTCGCCGGCATCAACGTCGGCGCCCAGCCGTACTGGAATGCCGAAGCCACGATGTTGATGCACACCAAGGGGATCCTGGTGATGACGCCGGACAGCGCGATGGTGCTGACCGGCAAACAGACCCTGGACTTCGCCGGCAGCGTCTCGGCCGAGGACAACTTCGGCATCGGCGGCTACGACCGGGTGATGGGCCCCAACGGGCAGGCGCAGTACTGGGCCGCGGACCTGGCCGGAGCCCTGGACATCGTTCTCGCGCACTACGAACACAGCTACGTGGTTCCCGGTGAACCGGGTCCGCGCCGAGCACTCACCGTCGACCCGGCCGACCGGGACGTCACCGACTATCCGCACGGCGGCGGCGAGTTCAGCACCGTCGGCGAGATCTTCAGCGCCACCCACAATCCGGACCGCAAACGGGCCTTCGACATCCGTACGGTGATGCGGGCGGTCTCCGATGCCGATCATCCGATGCTGGAACGCTGGGCGGGGATGGCCGAGGCCGAGACCGCGGTCACCGTCGACACCCGGATGGGTGGGCACGCGGTCAGCCTGATCGGGATCGAATCGACCCCGGTGCCGCGAGCCGGGTTCCCGCCGGCCGACGGGCCGGACACCTTCACCGCCGGAACGCTGTTCCCGCGGTCGTCGAAAAAGGTCGCCCGGGCGATCAACGCCGCCTCCGGCAACCGGCCGGTCGTGGTACTGGCCAACCTGTCCGGCTTCGACGGCTCGCCGGAGTCGATGCGCAATCTGCAACTGGAATACGGCGCCGAGATCGGCCGGGCGATGGTCAACTTCGACGGCCCGATCGTGTTCTGCGTGATCTCCCGCTACCACGGCGGCGCGTTCGTGGTCTTCTCCAAGAGGCTGAATCCGCGGCTCACCGTGCTCGCCGTCGAAGGGTCGTACGCATCGGTGCTGGGCGGTGCACCGGCCGCAGCAGTGGTGTTCGCCTCCGAGGTCGCCAAGCGGGCGGCAGCCGACCCACGGGTCGTCGAACTGGAACACCAGATCGCCGACAGCCCCGAAGATCATCGCGGTGCGCTCGGCGTCGAGCTCGCGGACCTGCGGGCAGCGCTGCGGGCGGAGAAGATCGCCGAGGTGGCGGCAGAGTTCGACCGGGTGCACAGCATCCAGCGAGCGGTCGAGGTCGGCTCGGTGGACGAAGTGATCACCGCCGCCGACCTTCGGCCCAAGATCATCGAAGCCATCGAACGCGGACTGGGCGAACGCGGACTGGGCGAACGCGGACTGGGCTGAGCGCGCGCAGCCTGGGACCCGTCCGTGGAGTACGGATGGTGGGTCTCAGGCGGCGTTGTTTTGGGGTGCGGCGGCTTGCCAGACCTGGTGGGCGAAGGGTCCCTGTCCGAGGTCGTGGTTGCCGGTCTCGTTGACCAGAATGATCTTGCCGTGCGGCAGCCCGGAACAGGTGTGTTCCGGGCTGGGGTTGTCGCCGGTTCCAGGGTCCGAGGGTGATGCTGTTGTGTTCGCGTCGGGCCAGTGGTCCGAGTTTGACGTCCCCGGTCTGGTCAGGAATCCCATCCCGGTAGGGGATGCTGTGATCTTGGTTGTCGTCCGACGGATGCGGAGTAGGGGAAGACGCTGCCCGGGTTGCGGAGGAACACGTGCTCGCGTATCGCGTCGGGGATTTCGTAGGCGAGATGCCGCTGCGGGACTCGGTTTGGTTACGAACCTCTGTCGAGGAGTGTGTTCGGGGGTTCGGCAGGTGCGAGTGCTGTCGGCAACGACTCCACGATGCTGCATTGACGGTAGTCAACAATCAATCACCAGCTGAGAAGGCCGGACGATCCAGTAGGAACCCCCCCCGGCGGCCAGCAACCTGACAGAACCTGCGTCCAACCGGCCGTCCGTTCCGGGCCGACCGGCGGATTGGAGCGTACCGCCCAATCGGTCTACGGGCGACTGACGGACATCGGAATGTACACGAGATCCAGTTCGCTAGCTCCATGGAGGCTTCTCAGGGCGGTCCAGGCCAGCTTCGCGGGCGAGCAGGCCGGCCTGGGTACGGTTGGTGCAGTCGAGCTTGATCAACAATCGGGACACGTAGCCCTTGATCGTCGCTTCGCTCAGGAACAAGGAACGCCCGATCGCGGCATTGGACATCCCTCGGCCGAGACAGCCGAGGACCTCGAGTTCCCGCTCGGTCAGGTCGTCGGGCAGGTCTTCCTTGCTGGAAGCGGATTGGGCGCCGAGCAGGCTGCGGGTCGCCGGGGCCGACAGCACGGTGTGGCCGTCCGCGGCTACCCGGACCAGGTTGATCAGGTCCTCCGGTGGTGTCGACTTGAGCAGGTAACCCGACGCTCCGGCGCGCAGCGCCTTGGCGGTGTAACTGTCGGCGTCGAAGGTGGTCAGCGCTACCACGATCGGCGGATCCGCCAGGGTGACGATCCGTGCTGTCGCCTGCAGCCCGTCCACCCCGGGCATCCGGAGATCCATCAACACCACATCGGGGCGGTGTCGGGTGACCGCCTCCACCGCGGCCGCGCCGTCCTCGGCGGTGTCGACGATCTCGATGTCGTCGGCCGAGGACAGGATCGTCGACAGGTGTGCGCAGACCATCGGCTCGTCGTCGACGATCACGATCCTGATCGGTGGTCGCTCAGCCGACATGGCTCGGAATCCGTGCTGTCATGACGAATCCTCCCTCGGCGTCGGCAGCGGCGGCCAGCTCGCCACCGAGGATCTGCACCCGCTCCCGTAAACCGCGCAGGCCCGCCCCGGTGCCGGTGGCCGAGTTCGCTCCGGGCGGATCGGCAGCCGGCCCGTTCTGCACCATCAGTTCGAGTTGATCATGGGCGTAGGTCACCGACACCGTGGTTGCTGCGCCCGGCGCGTGCTTGTGCACATTGGTCAGCCCTTCCTGGACGACCCGGTAGGCGGTCCGCCGGGTGACGGGCTCCACCGGTGCGATGGCACCGTCGATCTGCAACCGCACCGGCAGTCCGACCGTTCTGGACTCCTCGACCAGTTCGTCCAGCGCATCGGGTAGGCCGGCGTCCGGCTCGGCACTGTGTGCTCGGGGTGTCGTGCTGTCGGCCGAACGCAGCATGCCGAGCTGGTCGGCAAGATCATCGAGCGCTCGACAGCCGGTCTCGCGCAGCGTCTCCGCGGACCTAATCGTCTGCTCGTCGGTGGCCGTCATCCGCAACACGCCGGCCTGCAACACCATCAGATTGACCCGATGGGAGACCGAGTCGTGCAGCTCGGCGGCGAGCCGAGCCCGCTCCTGTGATCGCGCTCGCTCGGCTCGCAACTCCTGCTCCCGTTCCGACAGCGACGCCTGGGACCGCAGATTGGCGATCATCTCGGCCCGGGTGGACAGGTAGATGCCGGCCAATGCCGGTACCGCAGTGTGCAGCAGGCCGACCGAACCGTGCTCCAAGCTGAACCGCCACGGTCGGGTGGCCAGCACGGTCACCAGTACCAGCAGGGTCGGCAGCAGCCAGCGGCGATAGCTGCCGCGGTAGCAGCTCCGATTCCAGTGCCAGTGTGCTGCCACGCTCGAGATCGCCAACGGCGTCCAGGAATTCAGCAACGCGAAATCGATCAAGGTGTCGTCGACCAGGAGCGGCAGATATCCGACGATCGCCACAGCCGCCAGGATGGTACCGATCAGCAGCGGCGCCCGCCGGTAGCACCAGACCGCCGGCGAGATGATCAACTGTGCGGCCATGATCACCAGCGCTGTCCACGGGAGCGGCGCGCTGTGCAGCAGCAACGGCGTCGGCGCGACGACGGCCAACACGACGGCCGTCACCTTGTCCCATCCGTTCCGCTGACCCGAGATCACCCGGCCGACGTTACCGACCGATGGGGTAGCAGGCGAGGGGCTGCGAGCTGCTCGCGACGAAAGTCGCATCGTTCTCGACCAAGGGAGCGTCGATCGCCGACGTTCCGGGCTGTCGGTCATCCGGCCGCCGGCGGTGCAATCGACGGGTCCGCGAAACCCCGACCTGCTGGGAGAGATCGTGCTTCTCAGAACACCACACCGGTCATCGGCCACCCGGCTCCACGCTGGCCCCGCAGCGCCCGAAGCAACCGCGCCCGGGAGTGCGCGATGAGTGACACAACGATCAACCTGCGACTGGCGATGCTCCGCGGCGGGTTCCGACTGCTCGAACCGATCGCCCCCGGCTTCGCGGCACGCCGCGCCGCCAGCCTGTGCGTTCGACTGCCGGGCGGCGCAGGGCGGCGCCGCGACGACCGGCCGGCGCCGGGCAAGCTCAGCACCTCCTTCCTGGCCGGACGGATGATCCGGGTGGAGAGCTGGGGAAGCGGAGAACCGGTCTATCTGATGCATGGGTGGGGCGGCTGGCGCGGCCAGCTCGGTGCGTTCATCGAACCGTTGGTCGATGCCGGCTTCCGTGTCGTCGCTTTCGACGCGCCCGGACACGGTGGTTCGGTTCCCGGCACCATCGGGGAAGGCAACGGGTGCTTCGGCGAGTTCGTCGACACCCTGCGGGCCGTCGTCGATGATCATGGTCGGCCGACCGCTGTCGTCGCGCATTCCTTCGGCTGCGCAGCGACGGTTGCCGCTCTCGGTGACGGGATGCCGGCCGGCCGGCTGGTGTTGCTGGCGCCGGCGGTCGACCCGATGACCTATGTCGGTGCGGTGGCCAGCGGCTTCGGCATCGGGCCACGAACCATCCGGCGGACGGTGCAGCGGATCGAGCAACAGGTCGGCAGGGCCCTGACCGACTTCGACCTGCGCACCGTCGATCCACGAACGTTGCCCAGGACCTTGATCATCACCGACCGACAGGACCGGGAGATGCCTCATCGGCACGCAATCGATCTTGCTGCCGGATGGTCGTGCTCGGAGTTGATGATCACCGACGGGCTGGGCCATCAACGCATCCTGCGGGATCCGGATGTGATCGTGCGCACCGTCGACTTCGTGCAGGCCGCGCGGGGTGAGTCATGAGCGGCCGCGGACCGGCGATCGGGGTCGTGGTCCCGCACGACATGCCGCTGGATCGTGAGTTGTGGCGCTGGACCCCCGACGATGTCACGTTGTTGTTCACCCGGACGCCGTATTCGCCGTTGGAAGTGACCGCGGAGTTGGAGGTCGAGTTGGGCAAGCCGGTGATCACGGCCAATCAGGCCACCATGTGGGCCGCGTTGCGGCTGGTCGGACGGCAAGCCGTCGGACCCGGCCAACGACTGATCGAACAAGCCGAAACCACGTTGCGGAGCGTCGCATGAACACCATCCGAGCCGGTGTGATCTGCTGGATCGGCACCGCGGTCTTCTTCGTCGGGCAGGCGATCGCACAGGCTTGGGTCCGGGCGCCGTACAGCATGATCGACAACTACGTCAGCGATCTCGGCGCGGTCGACTGCGGCTCGGTCTCGGTCGGCATCTACCGCGCCCAGGTCTGCTCGCCACTGCACGGCTTCATGAACGCAGGTTTCGTGCTGACCGGTGTCGGCATCGTCCTCGGCACGCTGCTGTTGCGCCCACTGTGGCCGACCGGGAGGTGGCGGACCGCCGCAACGGTCCTGCTGGTGTTGGGCGGCGTCGGGAAGATCATCGCCGGGATGTCACCGGAGGATCTGTGCCCGGTCGCGCACCTCGGCGGCGCCGTCTTCAGCGGACCGGTCGCGACGATCGGAGTGCTGGTGCTGGCTCGGGCGGTCGGTGCCGAACACCGTGTCCTGGCTCGGATCCTGCTGGGCTGTGGGCTGGTCGGGGTGGCCGGTCTACTCTTGAGTGCGGCAGCGTCACAAGGCATCGGCCTCGGTGTCGGGATCACCGAGCGGATCGCGGCCTACCCGACCATCATTGCGACAACGCTGGCCGGCGGGTGGCTGTTGATCAAGCTCGACTGAGATCGACCAGCCGGGTGAGGTTGCGGGTGGCCATCGCGATCGTCAGCGGCCCGACCCGCGGCACGAAGACACTGGCACGGTCCATGATCGAATCGTCGAAATTGGCGTTCTCCGCAACGTTGACACAGATCGCCCCGGCCCTGATCTCCGCGCCCTGGATGCGTTCGAAATCCGCTGACGGAACCGCAGAGATAACGGCGTCGGCGGCGCCGAGGGCGGTGCCGCGGTCGACGTCGGAGTCCCGGACGTCGTGCGCCTTGCGACCGATCGCCGGTTCGAACATCACGGTGCCGTTGATGTCGAGGGAATAGACCAGCGCCCCGTCGTTGGCGAGCATCGCCGACAACGGTCGCCCGACCAGGTCGCTGCGGTTGATCACACAAGCCGTCATCCCACGCAGCGGTGCGTCACCGCCCGCGTTGCGCATGCCGGCATGCTGCAACAGCTTCAAGATCGCCAACGGGGTGCACGGCAGGATCGCTCGCCGATCACTGTCGGAGTCGAGGAACCGCTGGTTCTCATACAGCAGTCGACTCCAGAAGGAATGCAGCCCCTCCACATCCTTGCGGGGATCGACCAGTTCGCGAAGCCAGCGATCGGTGGCCCGGCCGCCGATCGGGTAGTAGAGGAAGATGCCGTCGACCTCGGGGTCGACGTTGGCCTCGGCGATCTCCCGTTCGACGGTGCCGGCGTCGACCCGTCGGACGTCCATCTCGATGCCGACCAGTTCGCTGCCACGCCGGGCATAGTGGGCGTAGGTCGCGGCCGGTCCCTCGTCCTGGCCGAGCAGTCCGACGATCCGTAGCCGACGGCCACCCTCAGCGAGTCGGCGGACCTCCCGCCGGACCTCGGCCCGATACTCCTTGGCGACGACCGAGGGGTTGAGCACCGAAGCGGTCATGCGGGCTACCTCCAAGCCTGACAACGAGCGCGGTCCCGACGCCGCGGTGTCGGCGCGGCCGGTGCGATCTTAGACGAGTAAGTCCCGGGCATCGCACGCTGCGCCACGCTCAGAGCACCGCGGGCTGCGTTGCAGCCACTCGCGGTACGCCCGGTACCCCTTCGCGGCTGCGCCTTGCCCGCGGCACTCTGAGCGCGGCTCGCTTGCACGATCCCCTGGACTTACTCGTCTAGCGGTCAGCCGAACCGCTTCTGGAATTCGCCCAGCCGTTCGGCGGGGACGAAGCCGAGCTGTTCGTTGACGGCGTTCATGTGGGTGTTGGAGTCGGCGTTGTAGGTGATGACGGCTGCGGCCGCGCCGCCGGAGGTCTGCAGCTGTCGCAGATTGGCGACCTTGACCGCCAGACCGAGTCGATGGCCCCGATCGGCGGATCGGACCAGCGTGCCCCACTGGTAGGCGTTCCCGTCCTGGCCGGAGACCACCAGCTGGGTGTACGCGGCGACGTTGTCCTCATGATCAACAGCGACCGTCCCGTAGGAGGTCCGCTGCTGATCGGCATGCAACGCTTCCTGCTCGCGGATCGCGGCGACATCCGCCGTCGTCGGCTGCAGGTCCAGCTCACCGGTCGGTGCTTCGGTCTCCAGGGACGCGTCCAGCACGGCCCAGCCGGCGACGACTTCGTCCGGCACCGGACCCGACCAGCTCCGCAGCCGGTAGCCACCGTGGCGTTCGGCGGCCGCTGCGGCCAATCGATCAAGATCAACTTCGCGGACCGGGAGCGGGAGCTGGCGCATCACGTCGCCGATCGCCAGGGCATAGCCGTGCCGGCGGGCGAACTCCCGACCTGGCGCCCCGGCTCCGTCGGGTCCGAGCCGATACGGCCAGCTGGACTCGGCCACGACGGTGCTCCGGCCGGCGTCGGTGGCCTGTCGTTCGACCTCGGCGAGGACCTGCGAGCCGATGCCCTGTCGGCGGTGTGCAGCGGGCACGTAGACGCCGAGGCCGGCTCGGTGGGTGTTGTCCTTCAGCGACATCCCGAGCTTGGCCGCGGCGACCACCTCGTCGCCGCGCCGCGCGATGAAGGCTCGACGATCGATCCGGTCGGAGACCTGCTGCAGCTCGCTGCGCGATTCCTCCAGGGTCCACAGCGGGGCGTGCGCACCTCGGTCCGCTCGCTCGGCGGCGGCGTAGCAGTCATACCAGGAGTCGTAGCTCGCCGCATCGAACGGATCGACACGGACGATCTGCAGGTCGCGATGCATCCGGCCACCGTACCGGCCGTCAGTTGATCTTGATCTCCCGCTTCAAGATCTTGCCGGTGGGGCCCTTCGGGATGGTGCCGAACTTCACGATCCGCGGATACTTGTAGGCCGCGATCCGCTCGGCGGTCCAGTCCCGCAACTCATCGGCGGAGACCTCGGTGCCCTCCTTGAGGGTGATCAACGCCGCGATCTCCTCCCCATGACTGGCATCGGGAACGCCGACAACGGCAGCCTCGGCGACCGCCGGGTGGGTGTAGAGGAGTTCCTCGACCTCGCGCGGATACACGTTGTACCCGTTGCGGACGATCATGTCCTTGACCCGGTCGACGATGGTGATGTAGCCGTCCTCGTCGAGGGTGCCGAGATCCCCACTGTGGAACCAGCCGCCGCGCAGCGCCTCGGCCGTCGCCGCCGCATTGTTCAGATAGCCCTTCATGATGTTGTCGCCCCGGATGACGATCTCGCCGATCTCGCCGACCGGGACATCATGATCATCGGGGCCGACGATCTTGGCCTCCACGCCGGGGATCGGTAGCCCGACCGTGCCCGGCTTGGTCGGTCGATCGGGCCGGTTGAAGGTGGCCACCGGCGATGTCTCGGACAATCCGTACCCCTCCAGCAGCCGCAGGTCGAAGGCCTCCTCGATGCCGTGCAGCACCTCCACCGGAAGGGAAGCACCGCCGGACACCGCGAGCCGCAGGGTGGAGGTGTCGAAGCGTTCCTTGTCCGCGAACTGAAGCAGCGCGACGTACATCGTCGGGACACCGTAGAAGATCGTCACCTTTTCGTCCTGGACCACCTGCAAGGCTGCCGCCGGGTCGAATTTGGGCAGCAGCGCCAGGCAGGAACCGGCGTAGACAGCCGAATTCAGCGTGCAGGTCTGGCCGAAGGAATGGAACAGCGGCAGCCCGCCGAACAGCACGTCGTCCGGTCCTCCGGAGAACAGTTCGTCCATGCTGGTCCGGACGTTGGTGCCGATGTTGTGGTTGGACAGCTCGGCGCCCTTGGGTCGGCCCGTGGTGCCGGAGGTGTAGAGGATGACCGCGGTGTCCTGCTCCTCCCGTGCGGTCACCTCGGCCAGCGGCTGCTGCTCGGCCAGCAGTGCGTCGAATTCACCCGGGACGACGGTGATCACGTCAGTTCCGGTGTCCTTGGCGGCCAACGCTGCGTCCGGGGCGAACATCGCGAACACCACGGCCACCCGGCAGCCGCTGTCCTGCCAGATGTAGCTGATCTCACCCGACTTCAGCAGCGGGTTGGTCGGCACCACGACCGCGCCCAACCGCAGGATGCCGTAGTAGACGATCGGGAAGTAGGCGACATTGGGCATGATCAGCGAGACATGATCACCGGGGCGGACGCCGTGCTCGGCCAACAGCGCGGCCGCTCTGGCCGAGGCGTCGTTCAGAGCGGCGAAGCTGAGGGTCACCTCGCCCTGTCGGATCGCCGCAGCATCGGGACGCTCGGTCGCCTGCCGGGTCAACCAGAGCGCCAGGTTGGCCGATTCCTCCCCGGTGCTTGATGCGTCGGTGCCGGATGGATCGGGGCTGACTGGAGCCGCATCGCCTGTCATGACGCGACTGTAATGGCCCGCGGGCTCGTTGTCAGCGGAACCGGAACTGTGGTGAGCCGAACGTCCGGCGGCGATAAACTCGCGCCCGAAACGGACGGGATCGCCCCGATCCGGATCCGCCGATCACCCCTGAACCGGAAAGAGGACTGACGTCACCATGAGCCTGGCCGATCTGTCGGCTGCGGAACTGTCCGCACTGCACGACGACCTGACCGCCCAGTACGCCGACCTGAAGGCCGCCGGGCTCAAGCTCGACCTGACCCGGGGCAAGCCGTCGGCAGAACAACTCGATCTGTCGGCCGAACTGTTGTCGCTGCCCGGCCCTGATCGGACGACCGACGCCTCCGGCACCGACGTCCGCAACTACGGCAACCTGCAGGGACTGCGCGAGATCCGAGAGATCTTCGGTGAGCTGCTGGGGATCGGGCCGGACCAGCTGATCGCGGCGGACAACTCGAGCCTGTCGATCATGCACGACAGTCTGGTCTTCGCCTTGCTGCACGGCCGACCCGGTGGTGATCCCTGGTCCGGTCAGCAGGTGAAGGTGCTGTGCCCGACACCCGGCTACGACCGGCACTTCGCGCTGAGCCAGGAGCTCGGGTTCGAATTGGTCCCGGTCGACCTGACCGCCGACGGTCCCGATCTGGAGACGATCAAGAAGCTGGTCGCCGACGACCCACAGATCAAGGCGATCTGGGTGGTGCCGACCTACGCCAACCCCAACGGCGCGGTGTACAGCGAGGAGATCACCCGCGAGTTGGTGTCGATGCCGACCGCGGCCGAGGACTTCACGCTGCTCTGGGACAACGCCTACGCCGTCCATCACCTGACCGACAGCGAAATCACCCCGGTCGACGTGCTCGGGCTGGCCGCGGCCGCCGGCAATGCGGATCGGGTCTTCGTGTACGCGTCCAGCTCCAAGATCAGCTTCGCCGGCGCCGGGGTGTCCTTCTTCGGGGGATCGCCGTCCGTCGTCGACTGGTATCTGGCGCATCTGGCCAAGCGGACCATCGGACCGGACAAGATCAATCAACTGCGACACGCGCTCTATCTGAAGAACGCCGACGGCGTTCGCGATCTGATGCGCAAGCACCGGGCGATCATCGGTCCGAAGTTCGAGGCGGTGCAGAGGATTCTCACCGAGCGGCTCGGCGACCGTGACGTCGCCACCTGGACCGAACCGCAGGGCGGCTACTTCATCAGCCTGGACGTTGCCGAGGGCACGGCGACCGAGGTGGTCCGGCTCGCCAAGGAGGCCGGCATCGCGCTCACCCCGGCCGGCTCGGCCTACCCGTACGGTCGCGATCCCGGCGACCGGAACATCCGGATCGCGCCCACCTTCCCGCCGCTGCCGCAGGTCACCGCGGCGATCGACGGGCTGGCCACCTGCGTGCTGCTGGCCGCGGTGGCCAAGCTGCGGCAGTGAGTCCACTGGTCGAGCGCATCCTGCCGTCGCGGATGGGGCGTGATTTCCGCTGGTTGATGGCGTCGTCGTGGACCAGCAACATCGGCGACGGGATCGCGCTGGCGGCCGGCCCACTGCTGGTCGCCTCGCAGACCGATTCGGCGTTCGTCGTCGCCCTGGCCGCACTGTTGCAACGGCTGCCCTGGCTGGTCTTCGGGCTCTGGGCCGGCGCACTCGCCGACCGGCTCGACCGGCGGCGGGTGGTGATGATCTCCGACACCCTGCGGGCCGGAGTGATCGCCGTCCTGTGCCTGGTGATCGTCACCGGCAGGATCAACATCGGCGTCATCCTGGTCGCGATGACGCTGTACGGCGTGGCGGAGGTGTTCGCCGACACCACCACCTCGACGCTGCTGCCGATGATGGTCGACAAGGCCGACCTCGGCACCGGCAACCAGCGTCTGCAGGCAGGTTTCCTGACCTGCAACCAGTTGCTCGGACCGCCGGTCGGGGCGTTCCTGTTCGCGATCGGTTCGGTGTGGCCGTTCGCCGTCCAGGTGATCTGCGTGCTGCTCGCGGTGCTGCTGGTATCCCGGATCGCCAGGTCCCGTACGGCCTCGACCGGACAGGAGCCGTGCTCGACCGATCAACAGCCGGCGGAGCCGAGCCACATCCGCCGTGACATCGCCGAAGGGCTGCGCTGGATCTGGCAGCATGCCGCGGTCCGCACCCTGGCGTTGGTCATCCTGGTCTTCAACGTGACCTGGGCCGCGGCCTGGTCGGTGCTGGTGCTCTGGTCGCGGGACCACCTCGGGATGAGCGAGGTCGGCTACGGGCTGCTGACCACCGGCACCGGCGTCGGCGGGCTGATCGGGACCGCGCTCTACGGGGCAGTCGAACGCCGGTTCGCGCTGGCGACCGTGATGCGGGTCTGCCTGCTGCTGGAAGTACTCACACATCTGGCCCTGGCGCTCACCGACGCCGGCTGGCTGGCGATCGTCATCATGGTCGAATTCGGCGCCTACGGTTTCATCTGGGGAACGGTGTCCAACACCGTCCGGCAGCGGGCCGTCCCGCAGCAGTATCAGGGCCGGGTCAGCGCGGTCTACATGATGTGCGTGTTCGGCGGCCTGATCGCCGGCCAGGCGATCGGCGGGCTGATCGCCGAGCAGTGGGGGCTGGTGGCCCCGTTCTGGTTCGCCTTCGCCGGCGCCGGCATCACCCTGATCCTGGTCTGGCGGCAGTTGGCCAGCATCGCCCACGCCGGCGACGACCTGCCGGAGCCGACCCGACCGTGAGCGGTCTGACCGCCGAGTTCGCATCTGGCCGTCCGGTTGCGTACACTCAACCTCTTGGTGGCTTCACCATGGTCGGTCGCGCCCAACTCGCGGGTGCCTCTAGGCTGTGGAGAGCTGTCGAAGGGCATTAGCTCAATTGGTAGAGCATCGGTCTCCAAAACCGAAGGTTGTGGGTTCGAGTCCCTCATGCCCTGCGCAACGGGCCCGGCAGGCTGGATCGGCCCGCTGCCGGACGGCCCCAGATCGGGAGGTACGGGTCGGCCGGGAGGCTAGTCGAACCTGGCTAGCAAGCTGAACCGACCAGAAGGACACCCACGTGGCGGAAGAGAAGGACACCGATTCGGCGCCGGACGACGGCGTGACCGAATCGGATGCTGTCACACCCTCACCGCGGCACGGGATCGCGCCGGAGACTCCCGAACCGGCCGATGTCGCGGACGAGACGCCCACGTCCGACGAGCTGGACGAGACCGACTCCGTCGACACGTCCGAGGACGCCGAAGACGTGGAGCGAGCCGACCCGGACGCGTCGGGCGACGATGCCGATCCGGTCGACGATGCCGACTCGACCGAGGATTCCGCTCCCGCGGAGGACTCCGATCCTGCCGAGGATTCCGATGGATCCGGTGCGGATCGGGAGCTGGTCGGTGTCGGTGCCGCCGCGAAATCCCGGCAGGCCGGGTCGCGTTCCGGCGGTCAGCTGGCCAAATCCAGCGGCCGCGCCAAGAAGGACAAGCCGACACCCAAGCAGCGTGCCGAGGTCGACAAGCCGAAGCGGACGACGCCGCTGGAGTTCGTGCGCGGCGCGATCTCAGAACTGAAGAAGGTCGTTTATCCGACCGGTTCCCAACTGGCGAACTATTTCGTGGTCGTGCTGGTGTTCGTGATGCTCGTCATCGCGATCGTGACGGCGCTGGATTACGGCTTCGGTTGGGCGATGCTGAAGGTGTTCAGCTGATGACCGACCCCGCCGCAGAATCGTCCCCGAGCCAGCCCGGCAACGGCCAAGTCAACGATGGAGAACAAGACGTGACAGAGAACTTTCCCACGAACTCCGCACCCGAGGGTGAGGAGTCGCCGGAAAGCACCCCATCACAGGATCAGGCGACCGAGCAGGATCTGGCACCCCAGCAGGATCTGGCACCCCAGCAGGATGAGGGCCAGGAGCAGGATTTCGAGATCGACCTGGGCCAGGACAGCTTCGGTGAAGGCAGTTCCGATTCCGACGTCGACATCGACCTGAACTTCGGATCCGACGCTGCCGAAGAGTCCGGCGACAGCGGCATCAACCTCGATTTCAAGACCGAGGCAGAGGAAGAGGCCGACGAACAGGCCGAGCTCGACGAGGCGGACGCCGACGCCGCCGACGAGGCCGTGCTGGAAGCGTTCCGCAGCGAGCTGCGGGCCAAGATCGGCGACTGGTACGTCGTGCACACCTACTCCGGGATGGAGAACCGGGTCCAGCAGAATCTGGAGAACCGGGTGTCCTCGCTCAACATGGAGGACTTCATCTTCGAGATCGTGGTGCCGACCGAGGAGGTCACCGAGATCCGCAACGGTCAGCGCAAGACGCTGAAGCGGACCACGTTGCCCGGTTACGTGCTGGTCCGGATGGACCTGACCGACGAGTCCTGGTCGACCGTTCGACACACCCCGTCGGTGACCGGCTTCGTCGGACATTCCAACAATCCGGTGCCGCTCGGGCTGGACGAGGTGGAGAAGATGCTGGCTCCGGCCGTCGTCGCCGCCGCCAACGCCAGTAAGGAGGCCCCGACCCGGGCCAAGAAGAAGAAGGTCGAGGTCGCCGACTTCGCACCGGGCGATTCGGTGATGGTGATCGACGGTCCGTTCGCCGGCGTGCACGCCACGATCACCGAGATCAACGCCAATGCCCAGCGGATCAAGGCCCTGGTCGAGATCCTCGGTCGGGAGACCCCGGTCGACCTGACGTTCTCCCAGATCCAGAAGGTCTAGGTCATGCATGAGGGTCCGGAGCTTGTCGAAGGATCCTCGAACTCAAAGATTTCCCGTGCGACCCTCGTACGGGATGAAGAAGGATGCCGGGCGCCCTGCCCGGCACAGTAGCTAAGGACCCACAGTTATGCCCGCCAAGAAGAAGGTCGCGGCGCTGGTCAAGGTTGCCCTGCAAGCGGGCGCTGCGACCCCCGCCCCGCCGGTCGGTACCGCCCTCGGTCCGCACGGCGTCAACATCATGGAATTCTGCAAGGCCTACAATGCCGCCACAGAATCCCAGCGTGGCAACGTGATTCCGGTCGAGATCACCATCTACGAAGACCGCAGCTTCACGTTCATCACCAAGACCCCGCCGGCCGCCGAGCTGATCAAGAAGGCAGCCGGTGTCAGCAAGGGTGCGAGCAATCCGCTGACCGGCAAGGTCGGCAAGATCACTGCCGCCCAGGTCCGTGAGATCGCCACCACCAAGCTCCCCGATCTGAACGCCAACGATGTCGACGGCGCCATGAAGATCGTCGAGGGCACCGCCCGTTCGATGGGTGTCACCGTCGAAGGCTGACCAAACGAGGCAACATGCCCCGCAGAGGTGACCACCTCGGGGGTCAGGGGGTCGTCCCCCTGCAAATCGCCTGGGAGGGCCCGTGCGCGGCCCGGTACCAGAACTAGTTGAGAGGTAACTAGCCATGAAGCGCAGCAAGAACTACTCCGCAGCAGCGGAGAAGCGGGATCCCGAGCAGCTGTACGCCCCGGTCGAGGCACTGACCCTGGCCAAGGACAACAGCTCGGCCAAGTTCGACGAGACCGTCGACGTGGCCATGCGGCTCGGTGTCGATCCCCGTAAGGCAGACCAGATGGTCCGCGGCACCGTGAATCTCCCCAACGGAACCGGCAAGACGGCACGGGTCCTCGTCTTCGCCACCGGGGATCGGGCCGCACAGGCCGAAGCAGCGGGTGCCGACGAGGTCGGCTCCGACGAGCTGATCGAGAAGGTGTCCGGCGGCTACCTGGACTTCGACGCCGTCGTCGCCACCCCGGATCTGATGGGCAAGGTCGGACGGCTGGGTCGTGTTCTCGGCCCGCGCGGTCTGATGCCGAACCCGAAGACCGGCACCGTCACCATGGACGTGGCCCGCGCCGTGTCCGAGATCAAGGGCGGCAAGATCGAATTCCGTGTCGATCGGCACGCCAATCTGCATTTCATCATCGGCAAGGCGTCCTTCAGCACCGATCAGCTGAGCCAGAACTACTTCGCCGCGCTGGATGAGGTGCTCCGGTTGAAGCCGAGCAGCTCGAAGGGTCGTTACATCAAGAAGATCACCGTCTCCACCACGATGGGGCCGGGCGTTCAGGTCGATCCGAGCGATACCAAGGCCGTCTGAGTAAACACCGTCTCGGGACAAAGGGTCCTGAGCTTGTCGAAGGACCGCTGCCCCGAACATGGGGGAGCGGTCAAGGGTTATCAGCCCTTCGACGAGCTCAGGGCCCTTGTTTGTTGTGCGAGTAGTTTTGTTCGTTGCGCGGAGGCGGTTTGCGCCTTGCGCAATGCCCTTGCCGAACGGATGGCCAGGACGTAACGGCCGAGGGAATTGTTCTGAGCAAGTATTGGCGCGTCCGGGGTACGGCAGTTATGTTTGCGCTCTCGGGGTTGCAGTTCGTCGGAATTTTCGTTCGCCTTCGTTTGACACGGGAGATTCGCCATGTTGCACTCCGGCATCTCGATGCGTCGCGGCCTCCGCGTCGGCATCGCCGCTCTGATCCTCAGTCTGACCGCTCCGGCCGCGCTCAGTGCAGCCTCCCCGGACAAACCGCGGTCGGAGCAGGCCGGGAACCACGAGATGGGTTCGCAGATCCGTCGGCACGAGGGCGTCGGTCCGACGGCTCGGTCGACGGCGACCGTGGCCGCATCCGGGGTGCAGGGGATGGACGTCAGCAGCTGGCAGGGCACCGTCAACTGGTCCGCGCACTACAGCGACGGACGCCGCTTCGCCTACGTCAAGGCGACCGAAGGAACGTCCTACACGAGCTCGACCTTCTCCGCGCAGTACAACGGCTCGTACAAGGCCGGCTTCATCCGTGGCGCGTACCACTTCGCGCTGCCGAACAAGTCCAGCGGTGCCACCCAGGCCAAGTTCTTCTCCGACCACGGAGGTGGCTGGTCCGCCGACGGCAAGACCCTGCCCGGCGTGGTCGACATGGAGTACAACCCGTACGGCTCCACCTGCTACGGCAAGACCAAGGCGCAGATGCGCAGCTGGATCGCCGATTTCAGCAACTATTACAAGAGCCGCTGGAACAAGTACCCGGCGATCTACACCTCCACCAGCTGGTGGAACCAGTGCGTGAACAGCTCCTTCAGCAGCACCAACGCGTTGTGGGTCGCGCGCTACAGCAGCAGCGTCGGCACGCTGCCGTACAACTGGAGCTACTACACCATCTGGCAGTACAGCGACTCGCCGTACGACAAGGACCGTTTCAACGGGACGATGACGCAACTGAAGGCGTTCGCCACCAACCGCGACTGAGCGAGCACCCTCGGGGCCGGACGTGACGACGGAACGAGGCGACGACTTCAGCCGCGCACCGTGGCTGTATCCGGGGACGCCGGTCGATCGGAGCGATCCGATCGATCCGGTCGAACTGGAGCAGATCGGCTCGGCCGGTCGGACGCTGGTGGTGGCCGTCGGTTCGAATGCCTCCCGGGCAGTGATGCAGCGCAAGTTCGAGCGCTACGGAGTCTCGCCTGTCGTGTCATTCCTGCGCGCACGGGTGACCGGGCTACGGGTCGGTCACAGCGCCCACGTCAGTGCGCCGGGCTACATCCCGGCGGCGCCGGTGGCCGATCCGACGGTTCGCACCGACCTGGTCGCCTCGCTGATGGACGCCGACGGGCTGGCGGCCTTGGACGCCACCGAACCGAACTACGTCCGCACCGAGCTGCCCGCCGACCGGTTCCCGATCGAGCTGTCGCCGGCCGGTCCCGACGGCCGGACGGTCGCCCACCCGGCGTCGTTCTGGGTGTATCTGTCCCGGCACGGGGTCCTCGGCCCGGCCCGCCGGCGTGCCCTGCAGCTGCTGGCCCAGGAACGGCTGTTCACCCTGCTGGCCGAGGAGTGCATCGGATTCGGCCGGCTGGCCGATGGCGGCCCGCGGGCCGTGATGCGTGCCCTTGCTGCCAGTGCTGATCTGCGCCGCACCGGCCGGCAGGTCCTCCGGGACGCCGGCTGGGCCCGATCGGCGGGACTCGGGCCCGGGTAGGCGTCGGGCGCGTCAGCTCGTTGCGAGCTGCACGATTAGTGTCCTGCGCCCGACATCCGGCACACAATTCGAACGCCTGAAGCAGCAATCTGCAGCGTTGGCATCGGCTTACATACGCCCGGTAAGCGCACCTCTGCCGCCTTGCAGCTCACTACTTCAGACGCCCGACTTATGCACCGGATCTCGGGCGCAGGACACTAGTCTTCTCCGAATGAGGGCGGCGCACTACTCCGACCAGGATCTCGAGCAGCATTCGCTCCGGCGTCGGGTGGCCGATGCCGGTCAGCGGACCGGGTTCGAGCACGACGTCGACCGGATCATGTATTCGACCGAGTGGAGGTCACTGGCCGGCAAGAGCCAGGTGGTCGCCAGCGGCGAACTCGGCGCGTACCACACCCGGCTGACCCACTCGATGAAGGTCGCCCAGCTCGGTCGCCGGATGACCGAACGGCTGGAGCGACAATACGGCGGCCCCAACCCGGCCCTGGTGGAAGCCGCCTGCATGGCGCACGACATCGGACATCCACCGTTCGGGCATGCCGGCGAGACCGCGCTGCGGGAGACGATGGACGAGTTGCGGGCCGGCGATCTGGACAGCTTCGAGGGCAACGCCCAGACGTTGCGGATCATCACCGACCTGGCCTCCCACAAGTATTCCGGCCATCGCGGGTTGCACCTGTCCCGGGCCAGCCTCGATGCCGCGATCAAGTATCCGTGGCAGCGGACGCCGTGGGCGGTGAACAGCTACCACTTCGCCAAATGGGGCGTCTACGCCGTGGACCGGCCGACGTTCGACTGGATCCGGGCCGGCCGGGAGGACGAGCTGACACCGGTCGAGGAACAGGTGATGGACTGGGCCGACGACGTGACCTATGCCTGCCACGACGTCGAGGACTTCTACCGCGCCGGATTGATCCCGCTGCCGGCCCTGCTGCCGGAGCCGGGGGAGGGCGGGCCGCAGACCGAGCTGGAGACCGACCGGTTCCTGACCTACGTCGCCGACAAACGCCGGGCCGCCGGCATCGATGCCGACCATGATCAACTTCGGCAGCTGCTGGCCGAGGTCGGGCGGGCGCTGGTCAAGCCCGGGCTGCCGTCGGCCTACACCGGACGGCACGAGGACGAGATCGCCGTCAACGCCCGGACCGCCGAACTGATCGACTACTTCACCCGCGACCTCCGGCTGGAGATCACCGGGTCGGCCCCGATCCGTTACCAGGCACGGCTGATCGTGCCTGCCGAGCGCCGCGCCGCCTGCGACCTGCTCAAGGAGCTGGTCTGGTGTTACGTGATCGACCGGCCGGCGCTGGCCACCCAGCAGCACGGCACCCGGCGGATCATCTCCGAGCTGCTGCGCTGGACCTACGAGGCGCCGCACCTGCTGCCGATCGCGCGTCGCGAGGAACTGGATCTGCACGGTGACCCGATGCGGGCCGCCGCCGACCACGTCGCGTCGCTGACCGAGGATCAGGCGATCGCGCTGCATCGCCGGATGTCCGGGGCCGGACTCGGCTCACTCGCCGACGGCACCTGGATCTGATCCCGACGCCCGACCGGTCATACCGTCGGCGTCGAGATAGTCGGCACCCCAGGCGTCCAACGCGGCGACGATCGGCTCCAGGGTGCGGCCGCGTTCGGTCAGCGAATACTCCACCCGGGGTGGCACCTCGGCGTACACCGTCCGGGTGACGATCCCGTCGGTCTCCAGCTCGCGCAGCTGTCGGGTCAGCACCCGTGGCGTGACCGGGCCGACGGCTCGGCGCAGCTCGCCGAACCGGTGGGTGCGTTCGATCAGCTGCTTCACCGCGGTCATCTTCCAGGCACCGCCGAGAACCGCGATCGCCACCTCGACCGGGCACACCTCGATCGCCCGGGCCACCGGCGCTCGGGTCAGCGGTGTTGCGGGTTCGTCGACTCCATTAGTATCCGAAGGGGTACTAGGTGACGAGATTGTGCGTACTTGTGCCATCGGTCTATTGAACCCACAGTGGACTCATGAACACAAGCACATCCGCCGGCCACGCACTCTGGGTGCTCGCCCATCCCGAGCGGGACTCCCTCAACGCCGCTCTCCGTGACGCCGGTGTCGCCGCGCTGCGGTCGCAGGGGTGGCAGGTGACCGAATCAGACCTGTACGCGATGGGCTGGGAGCCGACGCTGGTCCGTCCGGGTGGTGCCGATGTCGCGGCCGAGCAGGCCAAGCTGCTCGTCGCCGATCTGGTCGTGCTGCAGTTCCCGCTCTGGTGGTACGGGCAGCCGGCGATCCTGAAGGGTTGGATCGATCGCGTCTTCGAGTCCGGCTTCGGTTACGACGTCGTCGACCCGCAGACCGGCCGGGTACGCAAGTACGGCGATGGACTGCTGACCGGCAAACGGGCACTGGCGGTGGTCACCGCGGGAGACCGCCCCGGCTCCTTGCAGCCGCGCGGGATCAGCGGCTCGATCGAGGACGTGCTCTGGCCCCTGCTGCACGGCACCTTCTGGTACACCGGGATGCTGCCGCTGCATCCGGAGTTGATCACCAAGGCTCGTGATCTTGATGTCGGGCAGTTCACCGCGTTGCGGGATCGGCTGGTCGATCGGCTCGCCGGTGTGCAGTCCGAGGTACCGATCGGCTATCTTCCATTGGACGATGATCATTATGATCATGCCGTGCAGTTGCATGATCACATCGCGCCCGGCGAGCAGGGGATCGCCGCCCATCGCGACGTTCGGGTGCCGGAGCCCTGCCTGCGATGACGACAGCGGGGCGTTGCTGCGGACCGACAGGATCGGCTCGCCGCTGAACCGGGCCGTCCCCGTCGACAGGTCACGAGCCACCGGGGACGACCAGGCCCGACTCGTAGGCGATGATCACCAACCCTGATCGGTCCCTCGCCCCGAGCTGGCGGAGCAACCGGCTGACGTAGGTCCGAGCGGTGGCCGGACTGATCTGCAGGGCGGTCCCGATCTCGGCGTTGGTCAGTCCCAGCCCGACGTGGGTGAGGATCTCGCGATCCCGCGGGCTGAGTCCGGTGATCAACTCCGTCCGCGGTGCGGCGGCCCGGGCGACCGTGTCCATCACGGTCCTGGTCACCGACGGTGACAGCAGGGCGTCGCCGGCGGCGACCGTGCGGATCGCCGACCGGAGCTGATCGGGGCTGACGTCCTTCAGCAGATAGCCTGCGGCCCCGGCCCGGATCGCGGCGAAGACGTTCTCGTCCTCGTCGAAGGTCGTCAGGATGACGACCTTGGTGTCGCCGGCTCGTCGATCGGCCACGATCTCCCGGGTCGCCTCCAG
This sequence comes from Microlunatus soli, assembly GCF_900105385.1. NCBI lineage: Bacteria > Bacillati > Actinomycetota > Actinomycetes > Propionibacteriales > Propionibacteriaceae > Microlunatus > Microlunatus soli. The sequence continues at coordinate 3,955,156 of NZ_LT629772.1, forward strand.
GCCGTCCATGATCGGCATCCGGATGTCCATCAACACCAGATCCGGACGATGCTCGATCACGGTCGCCACCCCGGAGCGACCGTCGGCGGCCTCGGCGACCACCTCGATGTCGCCGTCGCGGGTCGCCAGTGCCCGCAGTCCGGCTCGGACCACCTCCTGGTCGTCGACGAGGACTGTGGTGATCATGAACCTCCCTCCAGCGGGATCGTTGCTCGGACGGTGAAACCACCCCGATCTCCCGGCCCGGCACGTAGCACCCCACCGAGCGCACGGACCCGCTCACGCATCCCGACCAGGCCCTGACCCGGTGCACGCTCCGGGCCGTCCACCGGGCCGGTCCCGTCATCGGCGATCATGATCGACAGGTTGCCGGCGTCGGTCTCGACCGTGATCGCCGCGTGCCGGGCGCCGGCATGCCGGACGATGTTGGTGAGTCCCTCCTGGATGATCCGGTAGCCCGCGACGTCGACCTCGCGGCGCAGCTGCGACGGTTCGATCGTGATCATGGTGTCGACCTCGACGCCGGACGCGAGCACCGGTGCGACCAGCTCGTCCAGCTGTCGTAGCGACATCGTGCTCGGCTCCGCGGCGTCGGAGCGCAGTAGTCGCACCATCGTCCGGACCTCGGAGAGTGTATGACTGCTGGCATCACGGATCTGGCTGATCGCCGCGGCGGCTGCACCGTCGTCGACCCCGACGGATTCGGCGGCCACGCCGGCATGCAGCGAGATCACCGACATGGTGTGTCCGACGGTGTCGTGCAGATCGCGGGACAGTCGCTCGCGATCGGTCTGGATCCGGATCCGCGCCCGGGCGTCGGCCTGATCGGCGGTCAGTTGATTGATCACCTGCTGCTGGGCCGCCTGCCGCCGACGAAGTCGCATCGTGCTGCCGAGCGCGATCGCCATCGCGATCAGAGCGAGGTTGGAAACGGTCTCGTAGCCGATCAGCATGCCGATCGACGCTCCGTTGTGGAGTCGGAAGAACATCGAAACCGCGAAGTCCACCGCACCGGCACCGATGGCCCAGCCGACCAGGCCCGCGTCGGCTGCGGCGAACAGTGCGGCGACGACGGGAACGGCAACACCGATCGGCGGATAGTCCAGGGTGTAGTAACCGAAGACGCCGAGCACTGTCATGATCAACATCGTCCGAGGGAACCGGCGTCGGAACAGGATCAGCACCCCGAAGCCGGCGGCGAAGACGTAGGCCCAGCCATCCGGTGGCCGGTTGCCACCCTGGCCGGCGGCGATGATCAGCGCGATGGCGCACGCCACGGTGACGGCGACCAGGGCGTCCAGCACCCAGGCCGGCACATCCCGTTCGGAGCCGGGACGCACGGCACCGGAGACTGCAGTGCGCCGTCGCCGCTGTGCTGCCATGGCAAGCAGTCTAGAAGCATGGTCGGCGCCGGACCCCGGAGTCGACTACGGGAGACCCGACGGTCGATTCCTGACGACATCCCGTGCAGCGGATCGCGACCGACGCCGAGACCGGGGACGGATGGCTGTGCCAGAACGGAAACCTACCGTCGAAGGCATGAAGAAGATCACTACTCTGAACTGGTTCCTGATCACCGCTCTCGGTGGTTTGGCACTCGTCCGACCGTTGGTCCGCATTGTCGAGGACCAGGCGAATCTCACCCACCACGCGGCCTCGTCGATCGTGATCACGATCGGCATCTCGATCGTCTGGATCGCGGTCGTCGGCCTGTCCCGGGTTGCTGAGCCGGTGCTCACCCTGCTGTTCACCGGGTTGGCGTACGGCGTGCTGTCGAGCATTCTCAGCGCCATCCTGTCGCCGATCCTGCTCGGTCACCTGGACGGCCCGTTGGCCAACCCGGTACGGCTGCTGCCCGCGCTGGCGATCAACGCGATCTGGGGACTGCTGGCGGGCGCGATCGCGCTCGGGCTGCGGCAGGTCCGACGCGTGCGATCCGACTAGTGGCGCGCGTCATGAATTCGTGGAGGCAGTCGGCGGCTGAAGTGGTGAGCTGCAAGGCGGAGGAGGTGCGCATGCCGAGGCATGTAATCCGACGACAACGCAGCAGATCGCCGCTTCAGGCGTCGAATGGCCAACGAATTTATGACGCGCCACACTAGATCATTCGGCGAAATGACAGGCCGCCGTGCGGCCGCCGGCCAGCTCACGCAGCTGCGGCGCCGGATCGGTCCGGCAGATGTCCTCGGCGCGCTCGCAGCGCGGATGGAAGGGGCAGCCGGCTGGGATCCGGTTCAGCTCCGGTGGCCGGCCGCTGATCGCGTCCAGCTGCTGGCCCTTGCGGTCCAGCCGGGGGATCGAACGCAGCAGGGCCTGGGTGTAGGGATGTCCGGGCCGAGCGAAGATGTCGTCGACCGTCGCGGTCTCGACCACCCGGCCGGCGTACATCACGTTGACCTGGTCGGCGACCTCGGCGACCACGCCGAGGTCGTGGGTGATCAGGATCATTCCCATCTGGCGTTCCCGCTGGATCTCGCCGAGCAGCCGCATGATCTGAGCCTGCACGGTGACGTCGAGCGCGGTGGTCGGCTCGTCGGCGATCAACACCTCCGGCTCCAGAGCCAGCGCAAGGGCGATCATCACCCGCTGCCGCATACCGCCGGAGAACTGGTGCGGGTATTCCTTCACGCGCTGCTTCGGATTCGGAACCTGGACCAGTTCGAGCAGCTCGATCGCCCGCTTCTTCGCCGCGGACCGGGGGAGATGTCGACGGGCCCGCAGTGCCTCGGTCAGCTGGAAGCCGACGGTGTAGACCGGGTTCAGCGCGGCCAGTGCGTCCTGGAACACGATCGCGATGTGCTCGCCGCAGACTGCGCGGTGCTCGGTCTCCGGCAGGGCCAGCAGATCCTTGCCCTGAAAGAGGATCCGGCCGCCGGTGATCCGGGCCGGCGGCGTCTGCAGCAGCCGCATGATCGCCTGGGCGGTGACACTCTTGCCGCTGCCGGACTCGCCGACCACGGCCAGTGTCCGGCCCGGCTCGAGGGTGAAGGAGACGCCGTTCACCGCCGACACGACACCTTGGCCGACGCGGAACTCGACCTGCAGGTCGTCGACCTCCAGCAGCGGGGCGGTCGGCGCCGGCGTACGGGATTCGGTATCGGTTGCGGTCATGATCACTTCAGCTTCGGATCGAGCGCGTCGCGCAGGTTGTCACCGATCACCACGAAGGCCAGCACGGTGGCCAACAGGCAGCCCAGCGGGAACAGCAGCAGATGGGGGAAGCCGCCGGTGAACCAGGCGGCACCGCTGGAGATCATGATGCCCCAACTGATCGCCGGGGGCCGGACGCCGATGCCGAGGAAGGCCAGCACCGCCTCGGTCGAGATCACCCCGGCGATCGCGGTCGGCACCAGCGCGGTCACCGGCGCGATGGCGTTCGGCAGGATGTGGCTGAACATCAGTCGGACGTCGGTGGCGCCGAGCCCGCGGGCGGCCCGGACGTAGTCCAGGTTCTTGGCCTCCAACACCGCCGCCCGGACATAGCGGGTGTAGCCCATCCACCCGAACGAGGTCAGCACGATCATCGGTTGGATGATGGTGGCGAGCTGGCCGTCGCCGACATCGACGTTGCGGAACAGCGAGAGCAGCAGCAACGCCGCCAGCAACAGCGGGATCACCAGGAAGATCTCCAGCACTCGCGACACCGCCGCGTCGACCCAGCCGAGATAGAAGCCGGCCAGGGTGCCGAGCAGGACGCCGATGATCAAGGACGCGCCGACCACGGTGAAGGCCAGCAGCAGTGACGGTCGCGCTCCGTGCACCAGTTGGGACAGCACGTCGCAGCCGTGCAGATCGGTGCCGAACGGATGGGCGTGGCCCAGCCCGCGCGGTTTGATCTTGGACTCGGCGATGTTGCAGTGCTGCGGGTCGACCGAGGTGAAGACTCCGGGGAAGGCCGCGACGAAGATGAAGAACACGGCGATCACCAGGGCGATCAGCACCGCCGGTCGGCGCAGCATCTGACGGGCGACGCCGCCCCACATGCCGTGATCTTCGGACAGGTTGCCCTCGACGTCGACCTCGACGGTCGTGGCGCGTGCGGCTTCACTCATGGTTCCTCCTCTCGGCCGAACCGGATGCCCTAGTCATAGCGAATCCGGGGATCGAGCACGGCATAGGCGAGATCGACCAGCAGCATTACGCCGATCGTCACCATGGACAGGATGGTCACCACCCCGATCACGACCGCCACATCGCTGTCCTGGACCGCCTTCCAGAGCAGGCCGCCCATCCCGTAGATGTTCATCACGCCCTCGGTGATCACCGCACCGGCGAGTGCGTCGGCGAACACGAATCCGACCGCGGTGACCACCGGGATCGAGGAGTTGCGAACGATGTGGAAGACCGTCACGTGACCGTTCGACAGGCCTTTCGATCGGGCGGTCCGGACGTGATCGGCGTTGTAGTTCTCCAACTGTGCCGCGCGCACGAGTCGCAGGAACGGGGCGCAACCGGTCAGCCCGAGCAGGATGCCCGGGATGATCAAGGTCGCCCACGGATGGCTGGTGCTGAACGACGGCTTGAACAGCAGCGCGGCCAGCGAGTCCGAGCCGAAGGTGCGCCGCGCCCAGGTGCTCAGCGGGACGGTGAAGATGAAGCGGTAGACGACCAACATCACGAACACCGGGAAGGCGTCGATCAGGATCGAGGTCAGTCGGATCGAGTGATCGATCGGCCGACCGCGGAAGCGGGCAGCCACCGACCCGAGGAACATCCCGGCGATCAGCCAGGTGATCGTCACGATCACGAACAGCCGCAGCGTGTTCGGTGCGGCCTTGGTGACCAGATCGACGACCTCCCGGTCGCGGTGATCGGTGCCGAAGTCGCCGCGGGCGTACTCACCCAACCGGTCGACGAACGGTCCCAGGCAGGGATTGCCGGGCTGGTTGTAGCAGGGATCGCCGAGCCCGTACCGCTCCTTGACCGCTTGCAGCTGAGACGGCGTCGGCACCCGGTCGCCGAAGAACGCCAGCGCCGGGTTGCCGTTCAGCTGGATCGCCAGTGTGGTCAGCAGGTGCAGCAGGAAGACCACACAGAACAGCGTGACCAGGCCCAGCAGCAACCGCCGGATGACATAGGAGACCACCCCGTGTCAGCCGACGTACTTCAGCAGCCGCAGCTTGGTCGCGCCACTGAACGGATCGAGTACGACGTTGTCCACCCGGTCACTGTAGAACGTGACGTTCTTGGAGAAGCTCAGCGGCACGGTCGGGAATTCCTGGGCCAGGATCGCCTCGGCCTCGCTGTACTTGACCACGGCACTGTCCAGATCGGCCGACTTGTCGCCCTCGGCGATCTTGTCCTCGAAGGCCTTGCTGTAGAAGCCGAAGTTGGTGTTGCCGTTCTTGGCATCGCCGCTGGCGTAGACCGGTGCCAGGTAGTTCTCGTTCAGCGGGTAGTCCGGGAACCAGTTGTTGCGGTAGGCGCCGTTGAACTTGCGGGCGCTGCGCTGATCGAAGAAGTCGGTGCTCGGCTCGAGCTTGTACTTGATGCCCAGGTTGAGGCTGATCTGATCGCCGATCGCCTTGAAGTACTCCTCCTGGGTGTCGTCCTTGCCCAGGTAGATCGGCAGCACCTTGCCCTTCGGCCAGCCGCCGGCCTTCTTCAACGCCGCCTTGGCCGCGGCCGGGTCGTACGAGCACCACTCGCAGGTGCCGGCCTTGCCACCCGGTACGGCGTCCGGCGCAACCCAGCTGGTGGCCGGCGTCGCCTGTCCCGGCAGCACCTCGTCGATGATCTTCTTCCGGTCGATCGCCATCGAGATCGCCTTGCGGAACTCGACGTCGGTCCAGGGACCCTTGCGGTAGAGCGGGAAGCCGAGGTAGGTCAGCGCCGCACCGGGGCCCTCCACCTTGCGGGAGGACAGGTCGGGATCGTTGTTGGCGGCCGCCCACTCCGACGGCGGCGGCGCACCGGTGTCCAGGTCACCGGCCTGGAAGTCCGGCCAGGCGGAGTTTCCGCCGTACTCGGTCCATTGGATCTTGTCGAAGTTCGGCGTCTCCTTCAGCGTGTAGCCCTTCCACTTGTTGGCGGTCAGGCTGGTGCCCTGGTCCCACTTCTCGACCTGGAACGGGCCGTTGCCGATCGGCTTGGTCGCGCAGGCCTTGATGTCGTCCAGGCAGGCCTTGGCGATCGGGAAGAAGCCGGTGTAGCCGAGCATCGTGGAGAAGCCGGCGAACGGGCCGGTCAAGGTCACCTGCAGGGTGTGATCATCGACCGCCTTCAGCCCGGACAGCTCCTTGGCCTTCGGCTCCTCGTTGACGGTGACCTTGCCGGTCTCCTCGTCCTCGTCGTAGTCGCCCTGCATGTCGTCGTAGCCGGCGATGCGTTCGAAGAAGTAGTTGTTGGCCATCGCGTTCGGGCCGTAGGCGGCGTAGTTCCAGGCCCGGATGAACGCCTCGGCGTCGACCGGCTCACCGTTCTGGAACTTCAGACCATCCTTGATCTTGATCGTCCAGACCTTGTTGCCCTTGTTGGTGATGTCGGAGGCGACATAGTTGTACGGCTTGGTCGTCTTCGGGTCGTAGCGCACCAGCCCGTCGTAGACGACATCGAGCACCCCGATGTTGTCGCCGACGTTGGAGTCCATCGGCAGCAGGGTGTCGACATCCTGCGCGAGGGCCAGGTGGACGGTCTTGGCGTCACCGCCGTCGTCACCGCTGCCACCGGAGCTGCAAGCAGTGGCGGTCAACAGGGCGGTGGCTGCGGCGACCGCCATCAACTTCTTGGCCGCGCCGGCTGCGGCGCGCCCGAAGGTCAAGCGTGGGGACATGGCTCCTCTTCCGGATCGTTCTCGCCACTCATCCTGCAGTGCGTCGCGCCGTCGCGTCGAAGACCCGCAGATTTGTTACGTCACCGTAGCCCGAACAGGAGATTCTTGCCTAGGCCTCACCGAACTGCGATATATCAAGGTTGCGCACGTTCCAGCACCGCGGGAACGTGTCCAACCTTGATATATCGCGCCAAGGGTTTGAGCCTGGCGAGCGTCAGCCGGCGGCGAAGGTGGACAGCTCGTCGCCGGAGAGGCGGTAGGTGGTCCATTCGTCCAGCGGTTTGCCGCCGATCCGGTCGTAGACCGCGATGGCTGGGGCGTTCCAGTTCAGCACCACCCATTCCATCCGGGCGAAGCCGTTGTCGCAGGCGATCCGGGCCAGTCGGCGCAACAGAGCGCCGCCGAAGCCGCTGCCGCGGAAGGCGGGCCGGACGAACAGGTCCTCGAGATAGAGGCCGTGGACGCCTTCCCAGGTGGAGAAGTTGTAGAAGTACAGAGCGAGCCCGACGACCTCGCCGTCATCGGTCTGGGCGATCAGGCAGAACACCTTCGGGTGCTCGCAGAACAATGCCGACCGCAATCCGTCGACCGTGGCCCGGACCTGGTCCTCGGCCTTCTCATAGCTCGCCAGCTCCTTGATCAGCTGAACGATCTGCTCAAGATCATTTTCGGTCGCGTCCCGGATCGGCATGGCAGCACAGTACGAGAACACCCTGCCGGCGCACCAGCAGAGTCCTGAGCCTGTCGAAGGGCAGGTAACGCACAAAGGGCCCTGAGCCGGTCGAAGGGCTGGTGATCCGCACCCAGCCCGGTGGCTGGGGCACGGTCCTTCGACAGGCTCAGGACCCTTTGGTGTGGTCCTGGGGTGATCAGGCCGGGCGGGCTGCTCCCGCGTACGGCATGTAGGACATCTTGATGTATTCCACCGAGCTGCCCGGCTTCGGGGCGTGGATGACCTTGCCGTTGCCGACGTACAGGCCGACGTGGCTCATCCCGCTGTAGAAGAAGACCAGGTCGCCGGGCCGCAGCTGCGACTTCGAGATGTGCCGGGCCTTGGAGTACTGGGCGTTGGTGTTGTGCGGCAGGCTGACACCGGCCGACCGCCAGGCTGCCTGGGTCAGGCCGGAGCAGTCGAACGAACCCGGTCCGTTGGCGCCGTAGGAGTACGGATCGCCGAGCTGGGCCTTGGCGTAGGCCACGGCCTTGGCGCCCTTGCTGGAGTTGCTGGAGTAGGACGCCTTCACCGCGCGCTTCTTCGGCGCGGACTTGTGGCTGACCTTGCCCGACAGCGACGGGCCGGAGACGTGGTTCTTGTCGTTCAGCAGGATCTTCCAGACAGCGCGGCCGGCCACCCCGTCGGTACGCAGACCGTGCTTGCTCTTCAGCTTGTTGACCCGCTTGGCGGTCTGGTCGCCGAAGTAGCCGGTGGTCGGCAGGTTCTTGCCCTTGCGAGCGTTGAGCTCCTTCTGCAGTCGCTCCACCGAGTTGCTCTGGTCGCCCTTGGACAGTCGCGGCGCGTTGCTGAGCTCGGAGGCCGCAGCATGCTGGGTGGTGCCGATCATCATGCCGCCGACGAGTGCGGCGCCGGTGGCCAGGCCGACCGAGGCCTTGGCGACCCGGCCCCTCGCCGACTGCTGGGCCAGCGGTGCCAATGCCCTGCGGGGCTTGGCCGAGGCTCCGAAGACTGTTTTCGGCGCGGTGACGCCGATGCTCGCTCGGCGCGGGGTGTGCCGCATGCCGGTGGCGCTCATGTATTGCTCCCCTCGGTAGATCGCACCGCGGGGCCCGAGAAACCCTTCGCGATGGTGACCCGGCATCCCGACGCCGACGGTCACGATCGGGGACGTTATCTTTTCGAGATAATCGGAGCAAACGCTCTCCGGGAAACCCCTCTATTCCTGATCTGCTCCGAGGTATTCGTTGAGCTGAACCCAAGAAATTGACCCCGCGCTTATCCGTGGCTTGTCGAACAGTGCGCATTCCGACCCCTTGCCTCACCGTTGGGTCACGGCCGGGTCACGTCCGCGTGTGTCGTCGTCCGCCGGCGTAGCTTCGAGCGTCCGGCAACCAGCAAGGTCCGGGTCCCTGGACCTGGCCCGGGGCGATATGGGAACACGTACTGCGATGTGTCCCGGAGCGAGTGCTGGTCCGGGGCGATTTGCGCTCACGTGTTGCGATGTGTCCGGGGTGGCTGCTGGTCCGGGGCGATTTGCGCTCACGTGTTGCGATGTGTCCGGGGTGGCTGCTGGTCCGGGACGATATGGGAACACGTACTGCGATGTGTCCCGGGTTGGCGTCGGTGCGGGGGTTATACGGAAACACGTACTGCGATGTGGCCGGGATGTGCGGCGCGGTTGATCGGTGTACGGAGTGGGCTGCCGGACGGGGCTTGTCGTCGACGGCGGGCGAGTCGTGGGCCGGTGCCGCCGATTTGGCCGTGCTTGGTGCGCTGGCCTACAGTTGTCGGTGCCGAAGACCGCTGGTCGATCGCAGATCCGAAGAGCTCCGTTCCGGAGCGGCCCGCGCAGGTGTACGTGGTAAGACCTTTTCATGATCATCACCGAGCACGGTGATGGCCGTGAGCATGTCGCCCCGGGCCCTGCGCACCGGGGCCGTTTTCGTTTCGGGGCCCGGTGCGGGCTCCACCCCGTTCCTTCTTCTCGCTGTAGTCAGCCAACGGACTGAAGACTCTCATCGACAGCTGTTCGGTGAGGAATGCAGAGAAGTGGAAGGGAGCACCATGGCGAGGCCGGACAAGGCAGCCGCCGTCGCAGAGCTGAAGAACAAGTTCACCAGCTCCAACGGCGCCGTGCTGACCGAGTACCGCGGTCTCAGCGTTGCCGAGTTGCGCGATCTGCGCCGCTCGCTCGGTGAGGACGCCAGCTACGCCGTGTCGAAGAACACCCTGACCCAGATCGCTGCCCGTGAAGCGGGCATCGAGGACATCGACGACAAGCTCGTCGGTCCGACCGCGATCGCCTTCATCGACGGTGACCCGGTCACCGTCGCCAAGGGTCTGAGGGACTTCGCCAAGGCCAACCCGCTTCTGGTGATCAAGGGCGGCGTCCTCGATGGCAGGACCATCGATGCCGCTGAGGTGAACAAGCTGGCCGATCTCGAGTCCCGGGAGACGCTGCTGGCCAAGATGGCGGGTGCGCTCAAGGGCTCGCTCTCCAACGCGGCAAGCCTGTTCAACGCGCCGCTCTCCCAGGCCGCCCGTGTCGTGGCAGCCCTGGAGGCCAAGGCCCAGGAGGATCCCTCCGTCATCGCCGGTGCCGGTTCGGCACCCGCCGCGGAGGCCGACTCGGCGCCAGAAGCAACGCAAGCTGATGCAGCACCTGCTGCGGAAGACACCCCAGCAGCCGACGCTGCAGAAGAGAACTAAGGAAGGAACGCCACCATGGCGAAGCTCAGCACCGAAGAGCTCCTTGACAACTTCAAGGAGATGACCCTGATCGAGCTCAGCGAGTTCGTGAAGAAGTTCGAGGAGACCTTCGAGGTCACCGCCGCCGCTCCGGTCGCGGTTGCCGCCGCGGGTGCACCGGCCCAGGGTGGCGGCGACGCCGCTGCCGAGGACGCGGGCTCCGACGAGGTCGACGTGATCCTCGAGGCCGCCGGCGACAAGAAGATCCAGGTCATCAAGGAGGTGCGCACCCTGACCTCCCTCGGCCTGAAGGAGGCCAAGGACCTCGTCGAGGGCGCACCGAAGCCGGTCCTGGAGAAGGTCGACAAGGACGCTGCCGGCAAGGCCAAGGAGGCCCTCGAGGCCGCCGGCGCCACCGTCACCGTCAAGTGACGTCAGCTCTGACTCACTAGCACGACAAACAGCGCCGCGATCGGACCGTACGGTTCCGATCGCGGCGCTGTTGTCGTTACGTCTTCAGCCCGATCAGGTCAACCCGATCAGTTCTGATCCGCCGAGCTGCCGCCACCGAGACCGGTGACGTTCAGCAACAGGTTCGGCGAACCGGCCGGGTCGGCGATCTTGTCCGCCGAAGCGGTCGAGGTCACCTTGGCGATCGCGTCCTCGGCGGACTCGCTCGGATTTCCGCTGCGTTCGACGGCGAGCGCGCCCGCTCCGTGTGGTGAGGCCATCGAGGTACCGCTCATCTCGCCGGTACCGCCTCCGTTCATCGTCGACGTGATGTCGACGCCCGGACCGATCGCGTCCACGCAGTCACCGAAGTTGGAGAACTCGGCGAGGTTGTCCTCCTTGTCCGACGCGGCCATCGTCATCGCGCTCGGCGCCGCCGCCGGACTGCTACCGCAGGCGTCGGAACTCTCGTTCCCGGCTGCCACCGACCACGCGACTCCGGCCGCAGTGGACTTCTCCACCGCGTCGTCCAGTGCGGCGTTCTGTGAACCGCCGAGGCTCATGTTGCCGACCGCGGCATCCGCGGCGTTCTGGGTCACCCAGTCGATGCCGGCGATGATGTTCTCGTACGATCCCGAGCCCTCGCAGTCCAGTACGCGGACCGCGACCAGGTTGACCTTCTTGGCCACGCCGTAGGTCTTGCTGCCGACCGTGCCCGCGACATGGGTGCCATGCCCCTGGCAGTCGGAGGCGTCGTCGTCACCGTCGACGAAATCCTTGCCGCTGGTGGCCCGGCCCTCGAAATCCGGATGAGTCATGTCGACCCCGGTGTCGACGATGTACGCGGTCGCGTTCGCCCCGTCGTTGGGCGCGGTGTAGCTGTCGTCCAGCGGCAGATCGGCCTGGTCGATCCGGTCCAGACCCCAGGTCTCGCTGGCGTGGGCGACACCGTTCTGGCTGACGTACTTGACCTTCGGGTCAGCGGCCAGACGCTTGGCCTCGGACTCGCTCATGTCGGCCGAGAATCCCCGCAGAGCGGCGGAGTAGGTGCGCTTGACCTTGCCGCCGTACTCCTCGGCCAGGGCACTGGCCTCGGTGTGCACGCCCTGGGCGTTGGCGGTCGACCGGGACGTCGCGCCGTCCATCACGACGATGTAGCTGTTGTCGATCGCGCCACTGGCGCCGGCATTGCGGATGGTGCCGGTGTCATCGGGACTGGCGTTGGCGACGCCGGGCAGCCCCGCGGCCGCGATCGCGGCCAGGCCGGCACCGGCGCAGAGCACCTTCAGTCTCAGGGTGCGGTTTGCGAACATATGCGCTCCTCGTTGATCGTCGCGGTGCCCGACGGACAGCTCCGGCCGTCGGTGACAGCACGCGACTAGGGGGATGTGCCAGCAGCTTGGAGGACGGTGGGGACAGAAAACAATCCGTGTTTCGGTACGTAGTTGTACGGGTTTATTGCGCGGCAATGCTTTGTTGGTGCCAGATCTACCGCCCCGTCACCGGGGCACAGCCCGGTCCGATCCGGCCGATTTGACCCGGTTCTGGACCACGGCGAAGATATTGTCGTAGTCGAGCGTCGTGGTGGCGGGGCATGCCGACCACGACGTGTCACGGCCCGGGGCGTGGCGTCAATCACCGGAAAGGTCTGGGTGAGATGTCGTCGCCGGCGTTGCGTATGCCCGAAGTGCCCGTGTTGGTCGGGCGCACCGGGGAGCTCGACGCGTTGATCGACGCCGTTCTGCATCCGCCGGCCGTCGCGCTGGTCGAGGGTGAGGCCGGCATCGGCAAGACCAGGCTGATCCATGAGGCCGTTCGCAACCCGGCGGTACGAGACCGGGTGATCCTGCTCGGCAGTTGTCACCCGCTGCGCGAGCCCTTCCCGTACGGGCCGGTTTTCGATCTGCTCCGACAACTCGGCGATGATCCGGCGGAACTGATCGACCGTCACCCGTCGAATGCCCGGGGCTCTGCACTCAAACCGGCTCGCACCCTGAATCCCGTCTGTGGGGCGCTACGGCCCTATCTGCCCGAGTTGGCCGCCATGCTGCCGCCGGCCCCCGAACCGTTGCACGACCCACGCGCCAGCCGGCACCGGTTGTTCCGGGCCGTCCGAGCACTGCTGGAGGCTGTCGGGCCGACGGTGATGGTGGTCGAGGACCTGCATTGGTCCGACGACGGCACCCGGGACCTGCTCCGATTCCTGGTCGCCGATCCGCCGCCGGAGCTGTCGGTCGTGCTGAGCTATCGGCGAGAGGATCTGGCTGCCCCCGGACTGCCGTTGGGCAGCGCCTACCGCAGCGGTCCCGACGTGACCGCGGTGCTGATCCCGCTGTATCCGCTGGGACTGCACGAGGTGCGGTGCCTGTGCGCCGGGATCCGTGGCGGCGGCGAGGTCGTGGGTGAGTTCGCTGCCGAGGTGCATCGCCGGACTGCCGGCATCCCGTTCGTGGTCGAAGAGGTGGTCCGTGCGCTGCCCGAACCGGCTGCCGGCGCCGAGCAGGACCCGGAGCTGGCCGCGCTTGCCGAGATGGCGGTTCCGGCGTTGCTGCAGGAGGCGAGTGCGGAGCAGATGAGCAGGCTCTCGCCGGCCGCCGTCGCCGCGGTCCGCGCCGCGTCGGTGCTGCAGACGCCGTCGGAGGAGGACGTGATTGCGGCGGTGATGCAGGCCCCATCGGTCGGTGCAGCAGCGTCCGCGAGGGCCGGGGCCGCCGGAGCCGATCCGGCCGCCGCCATCGGCGAAGCGCTCGACGCCCATGTGCTCTACGAATGGGACGACCGGTACGGCTTCCGGCACGCGCTGGCCCAGCAGGCGGTCTACCAGAGCCTGCCCGGGCAGGACCGGCGTCGACTGCACGGCCAGGTGGTCGACGTGCTGCAACGACGCGACCCCCAGCCGCTGCGGCACCTGGCGCACCACGCCAGAATGGCCGGCCGGCCGGCGCTGTGGCGGCAGTACGCCGAGGCCGCCGCCGCGGCGGCCCGGGAGATGGGTGACGTCGCGCTGGCGGTCGAGGTGTTGGAGGAGTTGCTGTCCGACGGACGGCTCGGCCGCGACGACCGGGCCCGGATCGCGGTCGAGCTGAGCCGCGACGCCGTGGTCGGACTGTCCCGGACCCGGGTCAGCGGGCTGCTCCGGTCGATTGTCAACGACGCACAGCTGCCGGACGGGGTCCGCGGCGAGATCCGGCTCAATCTCGGCTTGCTGATGAGCAACCAGCAGGGCCGCTACTCCGAGGGCCGGGTGGACACCGAGTTGGCCGTTGAGGAGCTGCGGGACCGCCCCGAACTGGCGGCCCGGGGGATGGCGGCCTTGGCGATGCCGAGCTGGGGCGATCACCCGCATCACGTCTACCAGCGCTGGATCGAGCTGGCCGAGGAGTCCTCGGACCGGGCAGCCGACCCCGGTGTCCGGATCGCGGTCCGGGCCAACCGACTCTCCTTGATGATGTCTGCCGGCGATCCCGACGTCTGGCATCAGGTCGACGCGATGATCGAGGCGGCCGGACCGGGTGCGGCCGACGGCACCACCCGGCAGATCGCTCGCGCCTGCTGCAACTTCGCCGACACCGCGACCGTGACCGGGCACTACGCCGAGGCCCGCCGACTGCGGGAGATCGGTCGTCGGCTCGCCGCCCGCTGCGGGGCCAGCTTCTTCGAAGGACTGGTGGAGGGGACGTCGCTACGGCTGGACTGGTACGCCGGCGCATGGGAGGGGCTCGCCGACCGGGCCAGGGACACCCTGGACGTCGTCCAAGGCATCTCCGGGATCGCCGCCGACGCCCATCTGGTGCTGGGATTTCTCGCCTCGGCCGCCGGTGAATGGGACACGGCGGCCACCGAACTGGACGCCGCCGGGTTGGCGGACCCGGCCAACGCTCCCGCCCCGATCCTGGCAGCGGCCGGTGGAGCGAAGATCCGGCTGCTGCTGGCTCGCGGTGCGGTCGACGCCGCCCGGGCCGAGGCGAACCGGGGGATCGAACGGATCCGCCGCAAGGCGATCTGGGCCTGGTCCGGCGACCTGGCGCCGATGGCCGTCCGGGCCCTGGTCAACGGCGGCCAAGTCGGACCTGCCGAATCGTTCGTTGCCGAACTCGCCGACGGGATCGCCGGCCGGGACGCCCCGCTGGCGGCCGCTGCCCTGCACGCCTGCCGGGGCATCATCGCGGTCGCCCGCGGTCAGCACACCGAAGCGGTGGCGGCGTTCACCGATGCCCGGGCGGCCTATCGCGACCTGGATCAGCCCTACATGGCGGCCCGGATCGAGGAGGCGATCTACCGCTGCCAGCTTCCCGCCGGGGACGAGGAGGTGGCGCACGGTCTGCTGATGTTGGCCGACCGGTTCGCCGAACTGGGGGCGGTCCGCGACGCGGCCCGCTGCCGGCAGGCGCTGCGCAGCAACCGTGTCACCCCGCCGTCGCGGCGCGGCCGCCGCGGCTACGGCGACGAGCTGTCCCCGCGGGAACGGGAGGTGGCGCGGATGGTTGCCACCGGGCACACCAACCGGGAGATCGCCGACGTGCTCTACCTGTCGCCGCGGACCGTCGAACAACACGTCGCCCGGGTGCTCCGCAAGCTCAACGTCAGCTCCCGCAGCGAGGTCAGTCTCAGCGACAACGATTCCTTGATCCCCAGCGCGGGTTGACACAAGGAAGTCTTGACACCAGGGTCCGGTGCCGCAAGACTCCGGGCCTATCGCCGGTCTGGTTCGGCGCTGCGGGCCGCCCGTCGGCCCGGCCTCCTGGCACCGCCCACGTGGCAGCTGCCTTACCTTGGCATCAGGGGAATCGATGACGAAGCTGCGTTTCTCTCCTCCAACCCGCAAACTCGCCGCCGCTGCGGCCGCCGGCGCCCTGGTGGCGACCGGACTGGCCGCGATCCCGGCGGCGACGGTCTCGGCCGACCCGCTGCCGCGGAAAACCGCGACCACCAGGCCGACCTCCGACGTGAAGGACATCGGTCCGGAACTGCGCAAGCAGCGCGACGTCAAGCTCAGCAAGGCCGAGCAGCGCAAGTTCGCCGCGGATGCACCGGCCGCCAGGTCGCAGCGTCGTTCGTCGGCGGCAGCCGAGACCGGGACCGGTGGCGTACCGGTCGGTGGTGAGAAGAACTGGATGATCTTGGACGACACCGCCGGCTATTCGGCCACCTCGTTCAAGCTCGCCGCGCTCGGCGACAACATCGAGGTCTGGGTGCAGACCGACCTCAACTACCCGTCCGGCGACTGCCGCAACGACGGCGTCCGCAATGTCGTCACCGACGAGCAGGCGCAGTATCTGGCCGACGAGTTCGACAACACGATGCTGCCCAAGGAGTCGGAGTTCTTCTCCACCGCACCGGCCCGGGACGGCAGCAAGCAGACCGACATCGGTTTCGGCGGACCGCTCTGGGACGTGATCGGTGGCGGCGATCCGAACTACTTCGTCGGGGACGGCAACAAGACCGTTGCATTGATCAGCAACGTCCGCGACGCCAACTACTACGAGCCGACCAGCCCGGACGGTGCGACCTACATCGCCGGCTTCTTCTCGCCGACCTTCAACGAGGCGTTCGATCGCAACGTGATGACGATCGACTCCTACGACTGGCTGCACCGGACCGGAGAAAACCCGCCGGACGAGACACCGGGTGGGCTGTGCTCGCCGAAGCAGGCGGCGCGTCCGTACAGCTATGAGGGAACCTTCGCCCATGAGTACCAGCACCTGCTGGAGTACTACCAGGACGGTGCGGAGAGCACCTGGCTGAACGAGGGGCTGTCGGACTACGCCCAGACCCTGGTCGGCTACGTCGACACCACCATCCCGTACGGGCAGACCGGCGCGGACAGTCACATCACTTGCTACCAAGGGTTCTACGGCTCGGCGGACTTCCCCTACTGTGGCGCGGAGAACTCGCTGAACCGTTGGGAGGACCAGGGCTCGCCCTCGATCCTGTCCGACTACGGGATGGCGTACGCGTTCGTCACCTACATCGAGAACCAGTTCGGTCGCGACGCGATCAGCTATCTGCACAAGAGCAAGGAGCCGGGACTGCAGTCCTTGCAGACCTACCTGGACGACAATGCGCCGGGGCTGAAGGCGACCGATGTGCTGCACGACTTCCTGGCCCAGATGGCTCTCGACCGCTTGATCGACAACGGCGCCAAAGGGTTGAAGAAGGACGCCAAGGCCCGGTTCACCGCCGACGAACTGACCTCGGCGATCGACTGGTCCTGGACCGGTTCCTACGATTCGCCCGGCGCGCCGACCAACGGCGCCGACTACGTGCTGGGGATCGCCGGTCGACCGGTGAACGGCAACACCATCGGCAAGATCAACTTCGCCGGCGCCGCCAGCTACGCTCCGGACCCGCTGGCCTGGACCGTGGACGACGCAGCGCTGTACGGCGGTGTCGGTGACGAGTTGGACAACACGGCGGTCTATCAGGCCTCGGTGCCCGCCGACGATCCGACCTTGACCATCTCGACCAAGTACAACATCGAGAAGGCCTGGGACTTCGGCGTCGTCCAGGTCTCCACCGATGGCGGCAAGACCTACCAGACCGTGTCCAGCGCTGACACCACCAGTGATCATGACCCGGCAGCCGAAGGACGGATCGTTGATCAACTTCCCGGATTGACCGGACTGTCCGACGGCTATGTCGACCAGAGCTACGACCTGTCGGCCTACGCCGGCAAGGATGTGCTGGTCTCCTTCCGTTACCTGACCGATGCCGCCAGCAACGGCAACAACGACGATCCGAGCGGCTGGTGGATCCGCGACGTCAAGGTCGGTGGGACCATGATCACCGACGGCAGCACCCTGGACGGCGCCAAGTCGGCGACCGAGATCTCCGCGATCCCGGTCGACGGCTGGACCCTGCAGGCCGTCGGCTGGAGTCTGGACGGCAAGCGGGTCAGCTACGCCGAGATCCCGGTCGCCGACGACGGCACCGCCGCCGTCTCGGCCAAGCAGGCCAAGAAGCTGTTCAAGAAGGCGGATCGGATCGGCTTCCTGGTCACCGCCGACGACCCGGCCGAGACCGCCACGAAGTATGCGAATTACTCGCTGGTCGTCAACGGTGTCACCCAACCGGGTGGTGCCGGCAGCACCGTGGCGACCACCGGTTCTCCGCTGGCCGCCAAGAAGCTCCCGACCTCGACCCGGCGCGCCATCAACGGCTCCTGACCTCCGAGGGTCCTGACCCTGTCGAAGGACCGTGAACGCAACCCGTCGCCGGTACGCGGGCTCCGCCCGCCTCTGCGGCGGGTTGCGTTCTGCTCCGGCTTCTTCGGGTATTGCGCGGTCCGCCGTTCGGGGCGGGGGACGGTTCCCGCCCTCGCGATCATCCTGCGCCTGTTCGTTGATCTTGATCGGGGACTGACGGGTCGACCGGGGGTGGTGGTGGCGCAGGATGATCGCAAACGCCCGACCCACCCAGAACCGTCCCCCGCCCCGAACAGCTCGTGCTCAGCGTTGCCTCGTCCGGTGGTCCGGTTGTCGACGATCGCTCGGCGCCGGGCACCAGCCGTCGGGCACCGGGGCGGGGCTGCTGATCATTTCGCAGCACGAGCGGCCATCGATCCCCGAAGCCGACGAATCTTGGGCGATTTGGAAACTCGCGTGGCGATCTGCCCCGCGGACTGGCTGATCTTGGGGCGATTTGGTACCACGTGGGGCGATCCGACCACGGGACGCCGGATATGCCAGGGTGGGCCGATGGATCGCAGGGACGAGGAAGTACGACGCGGCGCGGCGATCTACAGCCGGGCGGTGCTGGCGATCTACGACCTGTGGGTGGTCCGCTTCTCCAACACCTTGGTCTGGCGCTGTCCGCGCCGGGTGATCTCGGAGTTGTACGACGGGTCGATCGGTCGCCGGCATCTCGACGTCGGTCCCGGCACCGGCTGGTATCTCGCGCACGCCGAACTGCCCGCCGATGGCACGGTGACGTTGATGGACCTCAATCCCAACAGCCTGGAGCACGCGTCGGCTCGGCTGGCACCACCCGAGCCGCGGCACCTGATCGCTGACGTCCTGCAGGAACTACCGGAGTCTGCCGGTCCGTTCGACTCGATCGGGGCTAACTATCTGCTGCACTGTCTGCCGGGGCCCTGGTCGGACAAGGGCGCGGCGGTCGAACATCTCGCTGCCCGGCTCACTCCCGACGGAGTGCTGTTCGGCAGCACCATTCTCGGTCGCGGCGTGGACCACAACCTGCTCGGACGTCGACTGATGGACCTCTACAACGACCGCGGAATCTTCCACAACACCGACGACAATGTCGCCGGACTCCGCGCAGTCCTGGATCAGCACTTCGCCGAGGTCATGATCGACATCGTCGGAACGGTCGCGGTCTTCCGGGCCCGCCGTCCCCGTTGATGATCAAGAAGCTTGATGATCAAGAAGGTCGATGATCAGACGATCGGCCGGCGGGCCCGGTGCGCCGCGGCCTTGACCCGGTTCTGGCAACGGGTCGAACAGAACCGTTTGTTGGAGTTGCGGGAGCCGTCGACGTAGACCCGATCGCACGGGTCGGCAGAACAGACCCCGAGGCGGCCGGCCAGATCGGAGCCGATCGCCAGCGCGAGGCCGGCCGCGATGCCGGCGCCCCAGCCGACGACCAGGCCCGGGTCGCGGGAGTGGAAGTGCAACGTCCAGCCACCACCGCTGGCGGCGTCCAGCCGTGGCCGGGCCCCGAACTCCTCCAGCAGATCGTTCACCGTCGCTACCGCTTGGCTCAGATTGCCGGAGTCGGTGGCGGTGAACACGGTACGGACCCGGTGCGCCAGCTCGGACAACCGGCGCGCGTCGACGGCGGTGACCCGCGGGTGGTAGTCGTCGCGCTCCAGCACCTCCCGGACGACGGCCGGGTTGCCGATCGGATCGATCGGCGTGATCCCGTCGAAACCGGCGGTCAGCGCGTTCACCAACCGGCAGGCGACGTCGGTCACGACGACCACGTGACTGTCGAAATGTATTTGACCAGTCACTGTCGCCGGCTCTACCGTTGCGTCCATGACTGCCATACTGCCATTCACCAGTCATGGTCATGGCCGATGGCCCAGGCCGCTGTTGGTCCTGGTGGTGGCACGGGCGGTCAACCAGCTCGGTGCGTTCGCGATGTCCTTCCTTGCCGTCACCTTGGTCGACAGCTACGGCGCCTCGCTGCACACGGCCGGCCTGGTGGTTGCGTTGTTCGGGCTGGCGACCATTCCGTCACGGCTGATCGGTGGGGCGTTGGCCGACCGGATCGGCCGACGCGGCACGATCATCATCGGTCTCGTCGGTTGCGCGGTCGGCTTGTTGATCATCGCCGCGTCGCGAGGCGTCGGCGGCGCGGCCGTCGGCTCGTTGATCCTCGGGCTGTTCTTCGAGATCTACGAACCGCCGAGTCAGGCTCTGCTCGCCGATCTGGTGCCTGCTGATCGGCGGCCGGAGGCGTTCGGGCTGCTCGGTGCGGCGCTGGCTGCCGCGGGAGTCGCGGCAGGTGCGCTGGCGGCGCTGCTCGGCGGGATCGGGTTGCGTTGGCTCTTCGTCGCCGATGCCATCAGCTGCCTGGTCTCGGCGGCCATGGTGTCGGCCTGGGTGTGCCCGCCGCGTTCGGTGCCGCTGCGCACCGAGCGTCCGCGTCAGAGGCCGTGGCGCGACCGACGGCTGTTGATCATGCTGCTGGTCTGCACCGGTTTCGCTCTGGCCTGGATGATCGGGGTGACTGCATTGCCGTTGACCGTTGCGGCTCGCGGATTCGCCCCGTCCCGGACCGGTTGGCTGCTCGCCGCCGCGGCCCTGGTCACGATCGGCGGCCGGCGGTTGTTGCGGTTCGGGGTCGGCAGGCCGTTCACCCTGATGGCGGTGGGTCTGCTGGTCGTCGCCGGTGGTTTCGTCGTGTGTGCGGCCGCCGGCACCTTCGGGCTGCTTCTCCTCGGCGCGGCGATCGTCGCGCTCGGTCAGGTATTCCTGCTCGGGCCGCCGTACAGTGTCGCTGCCGGCCTCGCCGACGACACCTCCCGCGCCGGCTACCTCGCCGTGTTCGGCACCGGCTGGGGGATCGCGCAGACGGTCGGGCCGCTGATCGCCACCCGGCTGTTGGCCGCCGGAACCGCATCGGTCTGGCTGGTCGGTGCTGCCATCTGCTGTCTGCTCAGCGCCCTGCTGCCGGTGGTCGCCCGGATGGTCGGGGTCCAGCGAGTGCCGGGTCGCGTTCTGTCGCTCGACGGGGAGCAGTAGCCTGCCGAGGTTTCCTGACAGCGGAGAGGACGCGGGCGATGACGGTTCGAACGGGCGACAGCGGGACGACGGCCTCGCAACGCGCCAGGGTCGCGGCCGTCAGCGGGTTCATCGGCAGCACGCTGGAGTTCTACGACTTCTTCATCTATGCGTCCGCGACCGCGCTGTTCTTCGACCGGATCTTCTTCCCCGATGCCGGCGCCACCGGACTGCTGTTGTCGCTCAGCACGATGGGGGTTGCCTACGTCGCCCGCCCGTTGGGTGCGGTGATCTGGGGGCACTTCGGCGACCGGCTCGGGCGGAAGAAGATCCTGTTGACCACGGTGCTGATGATGGGCGTGGCCACCTTCCTGGTCGGGTGTCTGCCCGGTTATCAGACCATCGGGATCGCCGCGCCGATCATCTTGGTCGTGCTCCGTCTGGTGCAAGGGTTGTCGGCGGGAGGGGAGTCGCCCGGTTCGAGCTCGCTGACCTTGGAGCACGCACCGCTCGGACGACGAGGCTTCTTCGCCGCGTGGACGATCAGCGGCATCCAGTTCGGGATCGTGATCTCCAGTCTGATCTTCGTCCCGATCACCGCACTGCCCGATGATCAGTTGCTGTCCTGGGGGTGGCGGATCCCGTTCTGGCTCAGTGCCTTCGTCACGGTGTTCGCCTACTTCCTGCGCCGCCGGCTGACCGAACCGGAACTCTTCGATGAGCTCAAGCGTGCCGACGAGGTAGCGGCGATCCCGTTCGTCGAGCTGTTCCGGACCGACTGGGCGAGCGTGATCAAGGTCGCACTGGCGGCGATGATCACGATGGGAAGCACGATCTTCACCGTCTTCGCACTGGCCTACGCCACCAACATCGCCGGCCTGAACAAGTCGATCATGCTGGTGGTGATCGCCGTCGCCAATGTGGTCACCATGATCACCGAGCCGTTGGGAGGGTGGCTGTCGGACAAGGTCGGCCGCAAACCGATCTTCATCGCCGGTGCGCTGGGCACGGCGCTGACGATCTTCGGTCTGCTGGCTGCGATCGCCGGTGGCAACTGGCCGTTGATCTTCCTCACCGCCATCCTCTTCAACGGCATCTGCTATGCGTTGCCCAATGGCGTCTATCCGTCGTTCTTCCCCGAACAGTTCTCCGCCCGGGTCCGCTACAGCGGGACGGCCATCGGTCTGATGATCGGCTTGGTGACGGCCGGCTTCACGCCGGCGATCGCCCAACTGCTGACCGCCGGCGACCCGACCGACTGGAGGCCGGTCGCCTGGATGACCGCCGGATTCTGCGTGCTGTCGGCCGTCGGTGCCTTCCTGGCCAAGGAGACCTACCGGACGCCGACGGCCGAACTGGGTGGCAGACCGGTCACCGACCTGGTGAGTGACCCCGCCGACCAGTGATCGGATCGCTGCCCAGGAGCTGCAGACAGCGGCTCAGCGACATGCCGCTACCTCTTCAGATCCGCTGACGATGAGCCCACAACCTCGTCGAGCCGTCCCGCACCAGCAACCCGTTCGTCAGCGTTCGATTCAGGGCTCGATCACGTGCAGTGTGAAACCCTCGGAGTCGTCCGGCTCCTCGAACAGGCTCTGCAGATGACCGATGCCGGCGGCGTCCAGCGGATGCGAGTTCGGGTCCCGGCGCCGCGCGGCGTTCCGTACGGCGGTCCGGAGGGGCACCCGAACGTCATGCAGGTGACAGTGCGATCCGAGCTCGGCGGTGCGTCCTGTCCGGCGGTCGCTGCCGACGGTGCGCGTCAGCCGTTTCTGATCTTGCCGAACGGACGGCCGGACATGTGGGCCCAGGCCGGCTCGGCGATCTGCAGGGTCGCCATCGTGTGTGCCGCGACGTCGGCCTGCTCCAGACCGTCCGGTGCGCCGCTGATTCCCGGGCCGGCGGCGGCGATCCATGCGGTCCGTTCCTCGTCGGTGTCGCCACCATGGCCGCCGGCATCGACGTGACCGTGGTCGGTGACCGCGATCACGGTCCACTCCTCGCCCTGGCGGGCGCGGACCGCGTCGACCAGTCGGCCGGCCCGGGCATCGGAGTCGGTGATCGCCTTCCGATAGGTCGGGCCGACACCGTCGGCATGGGCGACCTCGTCGGGGGCGCCGAGGTAGCAGACCACGATGCTGCCCAGGTGGCCGGCGTGTCCGGCGATGAACTGCTCGGCGGCGTCGGCCACCAGTTCGTCCTGGGCGCCCCAGTCACCGGCCTCGGGATCGGGGCGGAAGCCGCCTTCGGCGAACAGCGGACCGCCGCTCACCTCGCCGACCAGTGGCGGCCAGGCAGCGCCGACGAACACGGGGAGGCCGGGGCGATGGGCCTGGGCCAGGTGCAGGACGTCGGGGAACTCGGTCAGCCGGTGACCGTCGAACTGGTTGTTGGCGATGTTGTGGCGGTCGGCGAACACGCCGGTGAAGACGCTGGCCCAGCTCGGGCCGGAGATCGTCGGGCCGGCCTCGTTCACCCGGACCGGGGCCAGGAACCCCGCATCGCCGATCGCCTCGATCGTCGGCGTCGACAGTTCCTGCAGGGTGTCGAAACGGACCCCGTCGATACCGATCACCAGGACGTGCTGGCTGTCGGTGCCGTGCTCGGCGGGG